>JBHYDF010000074.1:0-33616 GCA_051861145.1 Nostocaceae cyanobacterium | reverse complement strand
GGGGCATTGGGCATGGGGCATTGGGCATGGGGCATTGGGCATTGGGCATTGGGCAAGGGGCATTGGGCATGGGGCATTGGGCATTGGGCATTGGGCATTGGGAAAAATCTAATGACTAATGTACGGGCGAAGCATTTGGGCGATAACTTATCGGTTTTATGGAAAGATTTCTATCCAAATGCTTCGCCCCTACTGACTAATGACTAATGACTAATGACTAATGACTATTAAAGCACTTGAGAACCACGAATCATTGTACCGATACCACCGTCAGTAAAGATTTCTAGAAGTAGGGCATGGGGAATGCGTCCATCGATAATGTGTGCGGCGCGTACTCCTTGGGCGAGCGATCGCACGCAGCAATTTACTTTTGGTATCATCCCACCGCTAACTACACCAGTTGCAATCAGTTCGCGGGCTTCTTGAATATCTACTTTCGGTATCAGGCTAGTTGGCTGTTGATAATCTTTTAAAATTCCCCGTGTGTCGGTCAGTAAAATTAACTTTTCTGCTCCTAGCGCCGCTGCTAGTTCTCCAGCTACGGTATCGGCGTTGATGTTGTAAGCTTGTCCGTTTTCGTCGGCGGCGACGCTGGAGACTACGGGAATGTAGCCATTACTAACCAGTGTCTCCAAAATCTTGATATTAACATTACATACTTCTCCTACAAAGCCTATGCCTTCATCGCCTTGGGGACGAGCTTTGATTAAGTTACCATCTTTGCCGCATAATCCTACCGCCGAACCACCAGCTTGATTAATCAAAGAAACAATTTCCTTATTCACACGACCGACTAATACCATTTCCACCACATTCATTGTGGGGGCATCAGTGACGCGCAAACCATTCTTAAATTGTGGCTCGATTCCCAATTTATCCAACCAGCTATTAATTTCCGGGCCGCCACCGTGTACCAAAATTGGGCGCAAGCCTACACAAGATAAAAATACGATGTCGCGGATGACTTTATCTTTGAGGTTGCTATCTTTCATAGCCGCGCCACCGTATTTGACAACTACGGTTCTACCTGTAAATTGTTGAATGTAAGGTAGTGCCTCGCTCAGCACTTGCACGCGAACGGCTGCATCTCGCCGGATATACTCACTATCGTTGACCATCATGAGGAGCTTAGATAATTTTGTGTTGATATTTAAATTAGCTAAATCGGTCAGAAGCCCCACATCCTACGCGAAGTGAGGTGTGGGATGAATGACCGGGCGGTGAGGAGTCCCACCCCCGACCAATAACGATTATCACTCGTTGAGGGAGTGGGGTGGGCGACGAATCGCCAAACTTTGAACCAAGGTTCTCAGCGCTTCAGATATCGGTATATCCAAAGTCTCGGCAAACTCCTTTAAAAGCCCTAATTCTCTATCATTAAGCCTTGTTTCAACTCTGTGTCTTCTTGCCATAATTACGACAATTCACCGTAACTATCGTATACTTAAAACGTACAGGTTAAACAAATTAATAGCTAACCGCTTCCTGTATACTGAACCTTGAAAACTCAGAGTATGGGATTCTACCCAGTAACTGACACTTTTGTGTCGCTTCTGTGGGTAGGTAAAACTCTGATAGTACAAAGGATTGAACATTTTTTGTATTGTTCAACTGTGCGGAGGGGCATCTCGTGCAGTCTAAACAAAGCTCAGTTAATGTCCGACGGGATACCGGGAGTCGCTGAGAAGCCCACACTGTATGCTTGCATCAGTGTGGGAGTATGTCACTACTCCAAACAATTTCTCACAGAATGAACATGTCAATAAACACATAGCTATAAAAAAGTAGCATCTATCCGCAGGTAGAAAATACACCTGCGGATTTTTTTTGCGAAAAAGTGGCAACTCAAACTCATAACGATTATGATTTAATTTAGATAGATTGGATGAATACCCCAGATATGGAAAGCCTCGTTATCGGTGCGATCGCTAGTTTAGGTGCGGGACTAGCTACAGTAGTAGGTGCTTTGCCGGTTTTACTACCAATTAATCTCACGCAGCGAGTGCAGGGAATAATGCTGGGGTTTGGTGGGGGAGTGATGTTAGCGGCGACATCGTTTTCGTTAATAGTACCGGGAACCGAAGCAGCTATTTCCCAAGGAGCATCTAAAACTAATGCTGCCTTAATTATCGTCATTGGCATACTGCTAGGCGGAGTATTTTTGCAACTGGTACATAGATTTTTACCCCATGAACACTTTTTCAAGGAGGAAGACAAAGTTAAAGGTAGTAACCTTAAACGTATTTGGCTATTTATTGCCGCAATTACTATTCATAACTTCCCTGAAGGATTAGCAGTGGGAGTTAATTTCGGTAACAACAATATCAGCGATGGAATACCCGTAGCATTAGGAATTGGCTTGCAAAATATTCCAGAAGGGTTAGTAGTGGCATTATCTTTAGTTACTGAAAGATATTCAGCCGCTTATGCTTTATGGGTTTCCTTACTTACCGGTTTAGTTGAACCTATTGGCGGTGTAGTTGGTGCGGGATTGGTAAGTATTGCTAATTCTATCTTGCCTTGGGCGATGGCATTTGCAGCGGGAGCAATGTTGTTTGTAATTAGTGATGAAATTATCCCTGAATCTCATCGCAAAGGTTTAGAAAAAGAAGGAACAATTGGTGTAATGCTGGGCTTTGTAGTCATGATGTTTTTGGATGTTGCTTTAGGTAATTAGTCATTAGTCATTAGTCATTAGTCATTAGCAATGACGAATAGTAACAACAGGAGCAAAGTATGAATTTTATTCGCTTTGAACATATCAATCTTTCTTGCCAAGATATTAACGCCAGCAAGAATTTTTACCAAACTCTATTTCCTAATTGGTATGTTCGTGCTGAAGGTGTGTTCAATGGCAGACGCTGGATGCATTTTGGTGACAACCAATTTTATCTTGCCCTTAACGACGAAACCGAACAAGAGCGCGTACATAATGCTTACGAAAACATTGGCATAAATCATGTCGGCTTTGTGATTAAAGACGGAGAAGCCATGAAAAAAATGCTTGAAGATGAAGGCATTGAATACTACACAATGTCAGCGCTGGAAACCAAGCACAGAATTTATGTCAATGACCCTGATGGAAATGAAATTGAGTTAGTAGAATATAACCCAGATTACGCGCTGAAGTAAGCTTACATTTACCTTGGGTTATAAACCCAAGGCTAACAGCATAAGTCCTCTATAAGAGGACTCAAAATCAAGCTGTAAATTGAAATGCTCCGGTATTGCTCTCTTTGTGGTTCTTGAAAAACTCAAATCCTTAGTGAGTAAGGGTTATAAAATTTCTTTATTAGGATAAATAAGACTTCAAGAGACATTCTCTAAATATCCCTACTCTCTACTTCTCAAATAAAAACTTGAAAAGGTTTAAGTTGACATGGAAAAAGTAATAGCAACCAAAGAGCAATATGTTTGCACCGCATGTGGCTTTAACATGATTGGTTTTTATCCCAAACGCTGTCGTTTCTGTGGTGCAAACTCCGAAAACTTCCTCACAATTGAAGAATGTTCTCTCAAATTTAAAGTTGAGAGTACTCCCGTTAATAGTAAGGTAACACGACTGAATTCTGTTCCTCAACTGGGCATTGAACACGCCGCCTATCGTGTTGATACGGTCGAAAAAAGTATCTGGATTGACTGTCCTTCATCTTTTAATTCCAGTCTCCAACCCGTAGATTTGATACTGTTCACCCACAAGGATTTTCTTGGAGCCTGCAATCTGTATCGTCAACTTTTTGATGCTCAGGTATGGCTGCACAAGCTAGATGCTGTCCATCCGAATAGCCGTTTCTTCACCTTTGACAATCGTTTTGAAGAAAATTTCCAAGTGTCTGGAATTGAAGCTATTCATGTAGGTGGTCACACTCCTGGCTTTACTATCTACTTTTTTGAAGATGTGCTGTTTATTTGCGACTATGTTTTACCACAAGAAACTGGCTTAATCTGGAATCCTTACGGCTCGAAAACCAAAACTCCAGTAGTGGGTAAACAGATACATCGCCTGTTGGAAAGTAGAGAAATTAACACAGTCTGCGGTTTTAACTATGTCTGTGAATACAAACCCTGGAAAGAAAAGTTGGATCGTCTTGTAAATCAAGAATAAGGATTACAAATATGAACAGATTACAAGGAAAGTATGCCTTAATTACAGGAGCATCACAAGGCTTGGGACGACAAATTGCGATTGATTTTGCTCGTGAAGGAGCAGCAGGAATAGCTGTTGTAGCGCGGGGTGTTGATTCGCTTCAAGAATTGCGTAATCACATTCAAGAATTTGCACCAAATACACAAGTACTTATAATTGGTGCAGATTTAACCAAACATGAAGAAATCGAGCGCGTAGTAGCGACTACTTTAAATGAATTCAATGGTCATCTTGATGTATTAATTAACAATGCATCGACCATTGGCCCTTCACCTATGCCTTATTTACTTGACTATCCACTAGAAGATTTTCACAACGTCATTAACACCAATTTAATCGCTCCATTTCTACTCATTAAAAAAGCATTACCTGCGATGATTGAAAATGGCGGTTCCATCATTAATGTTACCAGTGATGCGGGAATAAATGGTTATCCCGGTTGGGGAGCTTATGGTATCTCGAAATTTGGTATTGAAGGGATGTCGCAGACATGGGCGGCGGAACTAGAAGATAGTGGCGTGCGCGTCAATTGGGTAGATCCAGGTGATATGAATACTGCTATGCACCGCGCCGCAGAACCAGAAGAAGACCCCACTCAATGGGCAGATCCAAAAGATGTGACAGAAGTATTTGTCTACTTAGCTTCCGATGAATCACGCCACATCAACGGGCAAAGATTCCAAGCGCAGGAAGAAAATTGGGGGCAGGAAATAGAAGTGCCGACACTCGTTTAGAGTATGTATTTTCGTTTACTGCCTCTGATTAAGAATGCATTATAGGAGGCTCCGTCTCCCCTGATTCAATAGTTTGAAAATATCAAGGAGAAATCCGCTGATGCCTGACGTCGGTCTTACTCATGTTGCGCTTGCAGTCAGCGATGTAGATGCAAGTATCGCTTTTTATGAAAAGTATGCTCAAATGAAAGTCGTGCATCGCCGTAGCGATAAAATCACTCAATCAGATGTTGCTTGGATAAGCGACCTGACTAGACCATTCGTCATTGTCCTACTAAAGGCAAAAGTGAATAGCACACTTTTACCAGAGTCCCATCTTGGTGTAGCCTGTTCAACTCGTGAGCAGGTGGATCGCCTTTGTGATGAGGCTCGCTCAGAAGCTATTCTCATACAAGGTCCGAATGACTGGGGCCCACCAGTTGGTTACTGGGCTTATTTGCGAGATCCAGATGGTCATACACTTGAGATTTCCTATGGTCAGGAAATTAACTCTGTAGTCGAGCAGATAACTTAGAACAGTCCGTTGTTTGGATTGAGTTACTTCTAGCTAATGAAAAGGAGCGATCGCAGTGACGACGAATGAAGAACTTAAATTCATCAATCCGGTAGGGTTAAATGATCCATCTGCGTATGGCTACACTCATGTAGTTGTTACGCCGCCAGGAGCAACTACAGTACATATTTCCGGTCAATATGGCGCGGATGAGAATGGCAATCTTGTATCCGACGACTTTGCAACCCAGTTGAAGCAGTCTTTTGCAAATCTCCGCATTGCTTTAGCAGCAGTTGGAGCGCAACCGGAAAATGTAGTCAAGACTACTGTGCTGGTGGTAGATCACAAGGAGGCTAAACTTCAACAGTTGCTAGCTGAAATAAAGGCGATGTGGGGGGATCAAGCGCCAGCAAGTACCCTAATTCCTGTGCCAAGGTTAGCCCTTGATGATATGTTATTTGAGATTGATGCAGTTGTTGTGATACCAAAGAATTAATCATCTTGAATTAAGGGACTTCCAAATAAAAAAACATCCCAAATTTTCTTGTGGGATGGGTGTCCCCACCCGTCCCATATTCAGGGCGGGCTGTCCGGCCCACCCCACAATCTGGGATAATTTATTTCTTGGAAATCCCTAAGATTAAACGCAGAGGGGCGTAGAGGTAAACGCACCAGGTAGCAGAGTTTTACGCAATGAACTTATGCAAAGCTGTACTGAGTTAACTCAAAAAATTCCAAAGGGTTTATTGAATTAGGAGTTAAGTGATAAGAATTCGCTCATCCTCAAAGGCACGGATACTGGTAGCATCGTCTGCACCTTCACTACGTAACCGCCAAACAAATCCAGGATCAGCGTCAGCGATCGCATTGATGCTGCGGATTTGAGCGACAAAATCTGCCATCTCCGGAGCACCGAGTGGCGCACGTAAAACGGCAGTATTGACCTGGGCAAGATGGTATTGCTCTAGCTTCATAGGCTGCATCAAGCAAGATGCTGTTTAAGCATTCGTCTAAAACTTTCTCATAAGTCATCTATCCAAGGTAGTATTTGTACAAAAAATTTGCATAAAAACAAGAAAGTTTAAAACTAGCTCATGTCTTGCAAGACACTCCACAATTGATAAGGCAAAAGCAAATCAACCGAAATCTTTTCAGATGATAGTCATTGAAACACCCCGCCTTATTCTGCGAAATCTCAATTGGGATGATGTGGATGACCTAGCAAAAATTAATGCTGATCCAATAGTAAGGAAGTTCTACCCCAGCACAAGCACATACGAGGAAACAAAGCAGCAGATAGAAAGGATAATGAATAACTACGAACAATATGGTTGGGGTTTGTGGGCAACAATTCACAAAGCAGATAATCAGTTCATTGGTAGGTGTGGACTCATACCCCAGTTAGTAGATGGACAACAAGAAGTAGAAATTGGCTATTTACTTGCAAAGGAATATTGGCGGCAAGGTTTAGCAACAGAAGCCGCGATCGCCATCCGAAATTATGGCTTCGAGCAACTTGGTTTTTATCGCCTCATATCTTTAATAGACCACGGAAACATTGCATCTCAAAAGGTGGCAATAAAGAACGGCATGAAATACGAAAAAGATGCCCAAATGTGGGGCAAATCTGTGCGCGTCTATACGATTTCCAGAGAATAAAAAAGATACTATGTCAAAGCCCTTTACTTTTTTACTTCCGGCGGAACTTTCCGCCAAAGAACCACCAGAGCGACGGGGAGTCGCCCGTGACCAAGTGCGATTGATGGTCATCAACCGCAATAATTTTCATGTTGAACATACTCGTTTCAACAACATAGGTGAATTCCTACGCCCTGGTGATTTACTTGTCTTTAATACAAGTCGTACGCTTCCGGCTGCACTTGATGGCTGTGATACACAAGTAGGAAAGTGCTTAGAAATCCGCTTGGCACAACATCTTCCCGATGATTCCTGGTTAGCCCTACTTTTGTGTCCGCACCTTCATGCAAATAATAATAGAGATTTGGTTCCCTGTTCCACTGGTATTTTACAGGAACTGATAGGTAAATCGATAAACTTCGGTTTGGGGTTAACTGCCACAATTGAAGAACGCGATCGCCATATCCCCCGACTTTGGAAAATTCGTTTCTCGAAATCGGGAACTGAGTTGATGGACTTACTCTATCGGCTTGGGCGTCCGATTCGCTACGAGTATGTTTCTGCACCTTGGAATTTGGATTACTATCAAACCGTTTATGCCAAAGAACCAGGTTCTGCGGAAATGCCCTCAGCAGGACGTGCGTTTACGTGGAAACTACTATTTGATTTAAAACGCCGTGGTGTAGAAACGGCACATATTGTCTTGCATACGGGTTTATCTTCTTATATGGATGATGAACTCGATGCCCAACATTTGGCTTCAGAAGAAGAATACTTTATCAGTGAAGCAGCAGCCGAAAAGATTAACCGCACTCGTGAAGAAGGGGGACGAGTAATTGCCGTTGGTACTACCGTAGTTCGGGCACTAGAATCAGTTGCAGATAATAATGGGAAAGTGCGATCGCAGCATGGTTACACGCGATTGCATATTACTGCTGACCATCAACTTAAAGCAATTGATGGCTTGCTGACAGGCTTGCACGAACCGGAAGCTAGCCATCTCGATTTGCTGACTGCCTTTCTGCCAGCAGAGAAAATTCGTGAAGCTTACGAGGATGCTGTACAGCGCGGTTATCTATGGCATGAGTTTGGAGATTTGAACCTGATTGTGTGATCGAATTTACAAGTATCAAGACAAACTCGTATCGACTATGAATAAATGTCAAGACTAATGATCTTTTCTAGTTTGTTCTTTCAAAATTGAAGTAGGTAGCAAAGTTGAGTAGCTTAACTACTTAAATTTGTGTCCACCAGCAGGTAGTTTTCTATTTATGTACTGTGCGCCACTCTAAAAAGGACAGTGTGTGTGAGGAGTGGTCAAAAATACTACAAGTTTGGTGAATCGGTTTGATATTTTCCTATTTTAAGAATCTTACCTCTAGAGTATTACAGCCATTTACACAGACTGGTAGTATGTAAATAAAGTATCTTCGTGATTCGTTGAATTCACTCATTTAAAAATTGATTTAAAACAATTTAAGGAGATTCCATCATGGCTAAAATTGCATTGCAAATGGTGGAGCAAGCCGGGCTTGATGTGAAAGAACTGTTGGATAAGCTAGTCCGGGCAGCATCGGCAGAATTTACAACCTACTACTATTACACAATCCTCCGAGCAAATGCCATTGGTTTTGAGGGAGAGGGACTTAAGGAAATCATTGAAGATGCTCGACTAGAGGATCGCAACCACTTTGAGGCATTGGTTCCGCGTATCTACGAATTAGGTGGTGAACTCCCACGGGATATCCGCGATTTTGCGAATATGGCTGCCTGTCCTGATGCCTATCTGCCAGATAACGGACGCGGAAGTGAAGCTGAGACAGCGCGAGTTGGTTTTACCAGTGGAGGAACTGAGGAAGAGAAGCAAGCGATCGCAGAAGTTAAGGAAGGAGTGCAGCAAGGTGATCTCCGGCCGTTGCTGCAAGTTTTGGTAGAAGCGGAGCGCTGCGCAATCCGAGTATATACTGATATCTGCAATTACACCTTTGGTAAGGATCACCGTACTTACGAACTGTCACTTGCGATCATGAATGAGGAAATAGAACACGAAGCTTGGTTTAGCGAGTTCTTGGGTGAAGGGCCTTCAGGTCACTTCCGTCGGGGCGCACCAGGAGAATCACCTTACACTTCCCGTTTCTTAGTGGTTCCTCACAATGGTCACAGCTAAGTACACGATTGCACAAATTCGTAGCTTATCTAATTATCTAGGGTTGGCACTGCCCACCAAGCACTACGAAATCAATTCGATACGGATCTATGCAATAGATATCTTGCATTTATTGCCTTGAAATCAATTTCAGGCTATGTAGAGACGTGCCATGGCACGTCTCTAAAAACCCGTTAAACGGGTTGAAAAGTTTACCCAGTCATCTTTAGATGAATGCGCGCCCGACGCCCGAAATTTATTTCCGGGCTGGCTTTTGCAAGAGGTCTAATTTAATACCAAGTGCCATAAACATCAGGAGCGTTTCATAGCGCTCCTGAGAAGGCAAATTGTCTGTTGGAGCAACAGCAGTGTTGTATGTAACAGTGGCAAAGGTAGAGGAAATTTTGCCAGGACAGACACGGATGTTACAAGTAGGGCGATGCCCGATTCTCATTGTCAACGACCAAGGGAAATTCTACGCTCTGCAAGGTCTTTGCGGACACCAAAACTTGCCGCTAGCTGGAGGCAAAGTCTATCAAGGCGTACTAGACTGTCCTTGGCATCATTTTCAATACGATATCCGCACAGGGGAAAACCTCTATCCTCGGCGTGTGTACCCATTGGATGCTCTCCCTTACCTACGCCAGCAAATTTCTCCTTTACGTACCTATGCAGTGCGAGTCGTTGATGAGCAAGTGCAGGTGGAAGTACCAGAAAGTTGTAAACTTCAAGAATGAGAAGTTAGTAGAGACGCTTCAAACAGCGCGTCTCTACTAACTTTAAATTTTTAATTTTGAGTTGTCTTATGGATACCAAAGAACTCCTGAAGCAATATGCAGCAGGAGAAAGAGATTTTCATACCGTAGATTTGAGTGGGGCGCATTTACGGGACGTAGATTTAAGTGGGATAATCTTTAAAAAAGCAATATTAATTGAAGCTGATTTTAACGGAGTAAACTTAATTGGAGCAGACTTAAATGGAGCCATCCTCAAGCAAGCTAACTTGAGCGGAGCTTCTTTAAATGGGGCACACTTACTTGGGGCAGATTTGTTTGAGGCAAATTTAACAAACACCGATTTAAGCGGAGTAAATCTCTGGAGAGCCTTGCTTAAAAAAGCGAATTTGAGTAGGGCAAATTTGATGAGGGCAAACCTGAATGAAGCAAATCTCAGTGATGCAAACCTCATGCTTGCAAACCTTAATGGCACACAACTGAGTCAAGCGAACCTGAACCAAGCAATTTTGACCGAAGCAAACCTAAGTAGGGCAAATTTAAATTTGGCAAGATTAATTTTAGCAAAATTGTGTGGGGCAAACTTAGAGCGGGCAGAACTAAAAGGGGCAAATCTGACAGAAGCAGACTTGAGTCGAGCAAACTTAGATGGGGCTAACTTGAGTGAAGCCAACCTCACTCAGGTAAATCTGAATGGGGCGAATTTAACTGGGGTAAACTTACACAAAGCAAATTTGATTGAGGCAAAATTGGTTTTGGCAGGACTGCGCGGAGCAAACTTGGAACTGGCTGAACTCACTAAGGCAAACTTGACAGAAGCTGATCTGAGTTGGGCACACTTAAATGGTGCAAACTTGAGCGGAGCATTACTACGTGGAGCGATTCTTAATGATGTAAATCTGGATTTAGCGATTCTGCGTGGTGCTAATTTAGTTGATGCCAAACTAGGTGCAATTGATATTAATAACCTGGATTTGAGTTGGGTAACAATGCCTGATGCTACACTCCACAAGTAAAATTTACGTTTAATGTGAATTCAAAAGGGAAAGCTCTTTGTTAACCTAGGTATTGGTAATAGCCTAATTGTTTTTGGGAAAGCAACCACAGATGGACAACAAATAAAATTATTTCCTTATCTTCCCCCCTCAAGAGGGGAGCCAGTGCGTTGCGGGGGTTCCCCCCGTTGTAGCAACTGGCGTGGGAGTGAGGGGGGTAGACACAGATAGATAATCATCTGTGTTTATCTGTGTCCATCTGTGGTCAATTTCTAAAAGCTGATTTTGCCTGCCGTTTTAATTCACATCAAGCATAATTTATTTTTAGCTTAAAGTGCCTGACGAGCAGCCCAAAATTACATTTAAAATAATGTAGAGTTTCGCAATCCTGAATCGTGCTTTCTTCTTTGTTACCAACCATCACTGTTCTCAAACAACCCACCAGTTCTGCATGGGTAGAACAAGCAATATCTAACTTAGATATTATTCTCCTCGACCACGCCCAATGCGAACGTAAAGCAGCAGGTGTGGCGTTGAACTTGATATTCCGCTACCCTTCCAATGCCAAAATGGTAAGGGAGCTTACTAAAATTGCTCGTGAAGAACTCGAACACTTTGAGCAAGTGAATCAATGGCTAGAACGCCGAAATATACCCATGCGTCCCTTAGCGCCGCCTCCTTATGGTGCAGGTTTAAAAGCCCAAATTCGCCCCCAAGAACCCGATCGCTTTTTAGATTCTTTGCTCGTTAGTGGTTTAATTGAAGCTCGCAGTCACGAACGCTTGGGATTATTAGCTACTCACTGTCCTGAGCCAGAATTGGCAAAATTTTATCACGGTTTGATGGCGTCTGAAGCACGGCACTTTGGTATTTACTGGGTGTTATGTGATACTTATTTTGACCGTGAAATTGTCAGACAACGGTTAGATGAATTGGCAGTAGTAGAAAGTGAACTACTGGCAAATTTACATCCTGAGCCAAGAATTCACAGCTAGAGTGCGCCTATTCGTAACGAATTTATAGGTAGTCGATTTTTGCGAGAATTTTTACTACTAAAATAATTGCAATAAAATGATGATTACTGGCATCAATCACATTACTTTAGCTGTAAAAAATTTGGAAGAATCTTTCCAATTCTATAAAGAAGTTTTAGGATTTAAACCTGTAGCAAAATGGAACAGAGGAGCTTACTTTCTAGCTGGTGATTTGTGGTTTTGTATATTTGAGGATGAAAATACTAGAAATTTTTCTCTCAAAGAATATACACATATTGCTTTTACGGTTGCTGAACAAGACTTTGAAAAAATGAGCGATCGCATCAGAAATTCACAAGCCAAAATCTGGCAGGAAAATACAAGTGAAGGCGCTTCTATATACTTTACTGATCCGAACAATCACAAATTAGAGATTCACGCTTCAGACTTAGCAACACGAATTAAGATAGCAAAGGAAAATCCTTACGAAGGAATGGAATTTTTTGTTTAGCAATGAAAAATTATTACAAAGATTTTTTAATTCGTTCGTGGGAAGAACGCGATCGCACTCCTGCTGCTGAAGTCATCCGGTCTGTATTATCAGAATACAGTTTAGGTTGGGAACCAAACGGTGCAGACCGCGATGTGTTGCAAGTAGAAGAGTGTTACTTAGCCACTGGAGGAGAGTTTTGGGTAATTGAACACAATAATCTACTCATAGGTACGGGGGCATACTATCCCATTAAACGCGGCGAAAAAGCTGTAGAAATCCGCAAAATGTATCTTATGCCCAGCGTTAGGGGTTTTGGATTAGGGAAATATTTGTTACAACAGCTAGAAGAAGCGATCGCCAGTCGTGGTTTTCAAGAAATTTGGATTGAAACCGCCAGTGTGTTAACCGAAGCCGTCAAATTGTACGAAAGCAACGGGTATAAACCAGCAACCGGCGTTGAAACAGTACGGTGCGATCGCGTCTATGTCAAAAAGTTAGGAGTTAGGAGTTTGTAGGGGCGAAGCATTTGCGCCAAGGAATTTGAAATTTATAGATAAGTTATCTGCGCAAATGCACACGGCCTACAGGAGTTAGGAGTTAGAAATTATGAAAATTTTTTTATAATTTATTATTCATAATTCAGAATTGACAATTCTTAACTCTTCACTGCTCACTCCTAACTCCTAACTCCTCACTCCTAACTCTTCATAGAAATGACTTGGACGAAGAACTTCAAAGACTTATTCAACTTATTTCTTCAATCTAATTGCACCCTTTGCCAGCGTCCCACTTCTCAAGAATTTTGCCAAAACTGCGCTAAACAGGTGCAAAAATGTCAAATTTCAAATCCCTGCTGTCTTTGGCAAAACCCTCTACCAGTGTTTGCTTGGGGAGCATATGGAGGTATGCTCAAGCGAGCAATTGCGGTGATGAAATACGACAATCAACCCCAAATTGCTCGCCCTTTGGGACAATGGTTAGCGCAAGCTTGGTTATTACACTCGCCAATTCGCGATCACTTGGCGTCCCCAGATCCGCCGGTGTTGTTACGAACTAACCACAGCAACCCCCACTTAGGCGATCGCAAATTGGTAGTTGTTCCCATTCCACTCCACCCTAGTAAGCAAAAGCAACGCGGCTATAATCAAGCTGCATTGATAGCACAAAGCTTCTGTGAAATAACTGGACTACAATTGAAATTAAATGGTTTAGAAAGAATCAGAGTGACTGAGGCACAGCATAGTTTATCAGCCTTTGAGCGGGAAAAAAACTTAGCTGAAGCCTTTGGACTAGGACAAGATTTTTGTCGTCGTTCAGATGCGACCGTATTGTTAGTTGATGATATTTATACTACAGGTGCAACTGCTAGTTCTGCTATGCAAACACTCCGGCAAGCTGGAATAGCAGTTTATGGATTAGCAGCGGTTGCTGGTGGTGTCAAAAATAGTTGAACTAGAATACGTAGGCAAGCTGTGCTAAAGAAAACTATAATTGACAAAATTACGCTACTTTTGTGGGAAGGCTGTTTGGGATGATAGGTAAACCTTTTGCTGTGGGGTTGAAACGAATTACTTTAATTCCTGCCTCTTTACTGATAATTGGCATGAGTACGACGGCAGCTTTTGCTCAAGTTAATAAGTTCTATAACCCAATTCCTCTACCTTCCACTTATGAAGTAACTGATTCGCTGACAGATAAAGACATTCCCACAGGTCAAGGCGGATTTGCTCGTGATTACATTGTGAAGTTGAACAAGGGTGATAATTTAGCAGTTGATCTCAGTTCTGAAAGCTTTGACAGTATTATCACACTCCTAGGGCCTGATGGTGCGACAATAGCAGAAAATGATGATGGTCCTGATGGTAGCAGTAATTCTCTATTGTTTACCCGCATCACAGAAACAGGGACATATATTGTTCGTGTCAGGTCTTTTGGCGAAACTGGGGTCGGCGCTTTTAAACTTAAGGTGACACGATTGCAACCAGTCAAATAATTTTGGATTTTAGATTTTAGATTTTGGATTGAGAAGAAATCCAAAATCCAAAATCTAAAATTCTTCAGATTTTGGATTGAGAAGAAATCCAAAATCCAAAATCCAAAATCCAAAATCTAAAATTCTTCAGATTTTAGATTGAGAAGAAATCCAAAATCCAAAATCCAAAATCTAAAATTCTTCAAAGTGTTGTGAGAACACATAATAACAAGGCTTCAGTCCACTCCACGACTGCGCCATAGGTATCGCCTGTATGTCCGCCTAATTTGTGATTAAACCAGGCACCAATAATTAATGCGATCGCACTGCCAGCGAGTGCCATTGCCGCAGCGTAAATTAATTTATGTGGGTCTAGCAAAATTTGCAAACCACTCAAACCAATTAACAACAGCAATGTCGGAAGCCAATCTTTATAAGAACGAATGGCTTGTTTGTGAAATGCGCCTTTACCAGTAGGTTTGAGGTAAGGATAACGAGCAATTGCCAATACTTGTCCCCAGCGTCCCCAACCAGCAACAGCTATCAAAGCTAAAATACGGTTCTCCTCTAAATCCGTCAATGCTGCTATTTTGATTAATACTAAGGCGATCGCTGCCATTGCCCCAAATGCACCTGTGGCACTATCTGCCATCACCTCTAATCTTCGCTTTGGATCGCCCACTGCTAATCCATCAGCGGTATCCATTGCTCCATCTAAGTGCAAACCTCCAGTAATGGCAATCCAACCACACACTACTAATGCACTACGTGTTAACACTGGCATCGCTAGATAATACATCAGTGTATCAAATAGCCCCAAAATTCCCCCAATTATTAGCCCTACCACAGGAGCAAGACGCGCCACTCCTTGGAAATCAAAAGCATCTACATATGGTAGGGGAACGCTAGTATAGAATGTGACAGATGCACCAAAATTCAAGAGTAGTTGTTTCCAATACTGATTAGTCATTAGTCATTGGTCATTGGTCATTAGTCATTAGTCTATAGTCCAAACACAGTAACTCTTATCTATTGACTATTGCCCATTGACCATTGACTGAAGACAATATTAATTTTTAAAGCTTTAAATAAGATTTACTTGATATCAGGAATTTCACTCAAAAACTTTGTTATGCTTATCTAAGTAATGTTGGCAAAAAGTATAAATAAACACCATTTTTCGGAATAAAAAAGTAAAAATTTCATTAAGTAATACTTTTGTGATTTTTTTCGTTTAATAACTTCTCACAGTTTTTAAGAGCGATCGCCCTACAAAACTGATAAAAATTAAATGGTAGGGGGCCAATAAAACAGCTAAATCGACTGATTAGCTAGCTATGTTGTTCTCACCTGAACTCCTAAAGCAATTTAATTATGAGTCATCATCTACCCGACAGTAAGATACCAGCTCCGTGCATCATCAACACAGGTGTAATCGTAAATAAGCTCGATATGCGGCGATTACTAGCGGATTTGGGTCGTGTCCGCTATATTCACACCCAAGATGGTGAAGTGCTGAGCGAAGGTGAAGGGGATGTGATGGAAGTCTTTGCCAATCGGCAACGGTCTACCCTTGTTGCTAATCATGCCCTTTATCTGAATGTTTACAGCTTTGATTACCTGGAATTAAAACAGTCAGCGGAAAAAGAAACCTACTTTGACCTGCTACAAGAAGGAAGTTGTTTGCGGCTTATTCCCCTTTCAACGCCAATGCAAGAACGACACGAGCGTTCTTTGAACGTCAGCGCGATTGAAGCGATGATGGAACAGGTACTCTCAGCTCGGTGGGATGCGGAAATTGACGACGACACTTCCGAGCCATTTTAAGCTGCTAGAACACCGATTCACTAATCCCAAAAACCCGGTTTCTGTTACGCTTAAGATGAAAATATTGTGGGCTACTCTAGAAGAAACCAGGTTTTTCCGTCAGAATTGTGAATACTGAATCGGTGTTCTAAGCACAAGTTCCAAATAGCGGCAGTAGGAACTGTCGCTTGGCGATCGCAGCGTCTAATACCAATTTGAAAAATGATTACTTGTGATTGAATTGGGAAACTGCCTATTCACAAAGCTTTAGCAATCCAAAATCCAAAATCCTGTCATGCAAATACTACTTCAAGCTAGAAGCTTGCCTACCGCCAAGGCGTTGTGCTTGAGCTGCTGGTATTTTATTTACGGATATCGTTGCGTAAGCGCCCATCTTCATTCCGCCTATCATGAAGCGGATGAAATCCCCCAATCCTTCTATCATCCTGGCATTGCGTAGCGCTCCACTGTCAACAGGTGAAAACCCAATATCTTGAGCTAATTGCATCACGGTTTTTCGCGCTTCCTCGTCATCACCAGCTACAAAAACGGAAACTTGATAGTCTTTGAGAGGTATGGGCGATAGCTCAAAAACTTCCTGTGCCATCGTATTTAATGCTTTTATTACACGACTATTCGGTATATTCGCGGCAAGTTTCTCAGCTAAAGATTCTGTAATTGGCTCGTATTTATAACCTTCAGGAATTTCCTGGTTATTGCAATCAATAACTATTTTGCCAGCTAATACATCGGTAGAAGACAGCACCTGATTTGGCATAATGCCACGCAGCGTCCACAAAATTACATCGCCAAATGCCGCTGCTTCATCGTTTGTACCGCCTTTTGTTCCATGTTTGGCAAACTCCGCAACCGCTTTCCCTTTCTCCGCATCACGAGAACCAAAAAATACCTCATGTCCTTGTTCTGCCCAGAGAATACCGAGAGAACGACCCATATTTCCACTACCAATAATCCCAATTTTCATTAGTTTAGTCCTCCTTAAGGTATGGAAAACAGACAGGTCTGTATTGCTTTTATCTTGACATGATACAGACAGGTCTGTATCATGTCAAGAGGACTGAAAAAAGCAATGAGGCACAAAGATACATCTGCAAGGGAACGCATTTTAGAAGTAGCCGATGAGCTTTTCTATAGGGAAGGAATACGCGCTATTGGAGTAGATAGGATAATTGCTGAATCAGGCGTAGCAAAAACAACGTTTTATCGTTATTTTCCGTCGAAAGATGATTTAATCGTCACATATCTTGAGGAACGCAACCGCTGCTTTTGGGAATTATTTGATGAAGCGATCGCTCCTCATCCCAATGATGCAAAAGCGCAACTATTAGCCGTTTTTGAGTGGTTGGAAAAACTTATAGCTAAGCCTGAGTGCTACGGTTGTCCGTTTTTGAACATAACTACTGAATTTCCAGAACTGGACAACCCCGGACATCAAGTTGCTATTACTCACAAACGCAAAATACTGAACCGTTTGGTTGAATTAGCCTCATTGGCTGGTCTATCTCATGCACAAGAGTTAAGTACATACTTGCTGCTTTTAATTGATGGTGCATTTGCCCAACGGCGGCTATTTGGATCGACTGACGTTGGCAGTAATTTGAAAGCTGCTGCTATTACATTAATGAATGCATATTTGTCAAATCAAAAATAGCTATACTGATATCTTGGATCATTTTCAATAAAAGCTTAATAAGCCCTGAAATAAATTTCGGGCTGAAAGCTAAAGTCGGTTTTTAACCGACTGGTTAAGAATTTTAACCCATTTTAATAGGTTTAAGCTTTTAGCCGGAAATTTATTTCACGGCTGATTACTATTCTTTGATAATAATGACTCCAATCATACTTATAAGAAGAAGTCCACCCAAAAAAGAAACTACAGTCATTATCGGTCCGAAGATCCAATGAGAGGTAAACACCCAGCAAAATAAGCTAGTAGAAAGGAAAAGAGACACTACTAGCTGTATGGCTTTAATAAAGTCCATACCTATAATCTTTTGTGAAATGATGATTTAGTTAATTACATAAATTTACATTTATTGCCCAGTCTCATACATCTAACTTCAAGGATAGTTTAAGAAATACTTAATTTGTAGTCATAGCATCTTGACACAAAACAACAATGTGAATATCATCCCTCTTTACTTGCAAAGAGGGATGAAAATTCTTGTATTTAGTTATACAATCTTTTGGTAAGAACAAGCGATCGCTAGTTCCGCATGACGTAGGAGTGTCTCTTGCTCAAGACAACGAACTATATATTGGGGAGTCACCGCCAACAAATTCTCAACTCGTTCCCTTGCTGCTGCAACCACTGCTTCATCAAGACTACCGTTATTAAGAGAATTGACAAAATCTTCAGCAATGGCAAAGGTGCGTTCTAAGGACGATGAAGGCAAGTTGCGGGAAACTATGAATAAATCGCAGCCAGCATTAAAAGTCCGCGCCACAGTGCCACTTTGGGTATACATATCCGAAACTGCTTTCATATCCAAATCATCAGATACTATCACCCCCCCAAAACCAAGTTCCTCACGGAGTATACCCGTGAGGATTGGTTTGGAAAGTGTCGCTGGTACATCTGCATCAATCTGAGGAAAAAGAATATGAGCAGTCATAATCATCGGTACTTGCTCATCAATCAGTACTTTGAAGGGTATAAGTTCTCGACTTCGCAATTCTTCTAAAGTTAAATTGAGCGTCGGCAATTCTAGGTGAGAGTCCGTACTAGTATCTCCATGTCCAGGAAAGTGCTTAGCACAACCAATAATTCCTGACTCCCGCAGTCCTAGAAAATACTCACGCGCACCAGCCGCAGCAGTTTCGGGAGTAGTGCCAAAAGCGCGAGGGCCGATAATTGGGTTATTGGGATTGGAAAAAATATCTGCTACCGGTGCCCAAGATACATTAATTCCCAGTGATTTGAGTTCCAGCGCCGCTGCTTTTGCTATTTCACGCGATCGCGATCGCAATAAAAAAGCATGAGGAAATCGAGTAATAGGCAGATATGGACGATGGACAGTACCGCCTTCATGGTCGATGGTAATAAACATCGAATCACGTTCGGCGTATTGTCGGATCTGATTAATCAGTTCTTGGAGAATTTGCAACCAATCTTCATAATGAGTACCATAACGAAAATTCTTGCCATATAAGACAACTCCAACAGGTTTCAATTCACTGAGTATACGTTTATCATCATCATCTAACGCAGTACCGGAAATACCAACAATTAAATGATGCCCAAAGCTATAGCTATCTTGCGCTTCTGCCATTGTGCGCTCCTTGCGCTAGTGTTGCAAAAAAGAGTTTTACACTTCAAGATATAACGGTTGCAATAGCAATCAGATTATGCTCTGTTCATATCTAAGCAGAAGAAGCAAGCAGAAACTTAGTCAAACACTAACAAAAGCTACTTAAGATTGTAAATTGAATTTGTTACAAGTCTATAACCTCACGCAGAGGAGCCAGTCGCGTGGGCGGGTTTCCCGACTTGAGCGAACTGGCGTCGCGCAAAGCCGCCAAGAGAAACTTTGCGCCTTTGCACGCCAGTCGCCTGCGGAGGGAAACCCTCCTATGTCCTAAGAGGACACGCTATGCGCTAAGAGCGCACGCTCCGCGAACGCGAACAGCGCTGGCTCGGCTTTGCGTGAGATTCACAGAAGAATCAAAAGTCCGTGATAATAGATAGCTTTTTAGCCGGTTTTTGATTTCTCAGTGTCAAGCTGAAATTTTTCAAAGTCAATTTGGGTTCGTTTGGTTGCATAATTACTGCTTTATAAGGTACAACCCCTGCTAATTCACTGTTGATAGAGCGAGCTGCTATTCTTGAGAGATCCAAGCTTCTGGGTGGAATATAAGGGCCGCGATCGTTTACCCTTACTATTACCGCTTTGCCTGTTTTCAAATTAGTTACCTGCAAGAAGGTGTTGAAAGGTAAGGATTTATGAGCAACCGTGAGTTCGTTTTGGTTAAATATTTCACCGTTTGCTGTTAAGCGACCATGAAAAAATGGACCATACCAAGAAGCTAAGCCGTACATTTTTTTCTTGGAAGGTTCTATCCCATACATTTCTAATTGTCCTTCCACGAGTGATAGTGTGGGTACTTGTAAAGCAGCGCGTAGATTATTAATCCATTCAATTGCTAATAATTCAGCGCTACAGTTAGCTTTCTTGGCAAATTCTTGTTCAATTCCAAATAAAAAGCGATTTCCTGCCATTAATGCTGGTGTACCGTCAACCAATGCTGGTCGCAATTGAGATGCATTTAAGTTAGGTGACTTCAACAATTGCGTCAAGCGTTGTTGCATCAAAGTTGCTTGTGCTTTTTCAGGTAAATTGGCAATTAAACGGTTGTTAACCCACACTTCATAGCTTATTTCGTCACGGTTAACAACAACCACTGGCAAAGAATCTGAGCCAAAACTCTGCTCAAACGGATTGGAAAAACGGAAGAAATTTTGCAGCGATCGCAAGATTTTATTTGGCAAAAATTCGATGGTAGAAGTTGTTTCTATCAACGTAGCGGCGGTGAATGCACTTGATGTTTTAACAGTCTTCTTTTGCTGCTGCTTAGTTTCTATTTCTTGAAGGGAACGGCAAAATTGATGTTTGCTGTCTTGGCGTTCTTCTGTAAAAGATTTTGGCGGTTGAGTTCGGGTTGGTTTTGATTGTTTTTCTCCCCAATCCATCTTTAAAAAATGTGTCGGCAGTAGTGTCGTACTCCAAATCTTTATTGGTTGTTTTGGCTCCACAAAAAATGGATGAGGCATACTAACCAGTTTACCTAAATTGGTTGAAATTTTTGTCGGTTCAACCTTTGGTTCAATGCTTGGTAAAAAGCTTTGGTTCAACCACAAAAATGAACCAATCCAGGATGTAACCCAAAGTAGTCCAAATAATATCATGGCAATTGTCAATGTTCAGATTTGCGCACCTTTTCAAGATGCAAATATTTCATTGCTTCCAAAATTACTCCACAACTATTCGAGAATATATTCTTTTCCATGTGAAAAGAATATTCTTTGGCTCACATCTTGCACGCCTTTGCAATAATCAGGAGGCGGAAGCCCACCAAAACCTCGTTACCAGGTTGAACCTGGTAACGAGAATTAGAGCCTCTGGCTCTTGTTGGAAATGCTGCAAGATATCAGTTGGGAAAGATGCACAGCAATCAGCGATCCCCAGCAGGGATCATCTTATCTTGTTAGTATCAAATAAGCAAATAAAACTCTCATAAAACTTTTAGATATTGTTGGCAATTGTTCCGCTTTTTCAATTTAAATTTTTTATAAGATACGCAAATAAAGCCCATAAAATATGCAAAAATCTGTTGATAATCAACAGTCAAAATACGCAAATTTTACAATGAATAGTCTCAAATATTACATTTTGGACGTATTTGCTGAAGCAAAATACGCAGGTAATCAGCTAGCAGTCTTTACCAATGCGGCAGACCTTTCATCAGAGCAAATGCAAAGAATTGCTAAGGAAATTAATTATTCTGAGACAACATTTGTAACATCACCAGAAGTAATATCAGGCGGGTACAACGTCAGAATATTTACACCAGCACAAGAACTACCCTTTGCCGGTCATCCAACTTTGGGTACAGCTTATATTCTCCAAAAAGAGATTATTCAAAACTCCGTTCAAAAAATTCTATTAAATCTAAAAGTTGGGCAAATACCTGTAACCGTGGATTATACTAATGGCTCTGCGGAATGGTTGTGGATGCAGCAAAAAACACCGACTTTTCATCAGAGATTAGATGCAGATGTAATTGCTGAAGTTTTGAGAATACAATCTACTGAGATAGATACTCGCTTCCCAATTCAAGAAGTTTCCACAGGAGTACCGTTTATTATTGTTCCTTTGAAAACTCTAGAGTCAGTCAAACGAATTAATGTGAATAAAGAAAAATATTTTGAGCTAATTGACAAGATTGATGCTAAGTCCATCCTTGTCTTTTGTCCGGAAACATACAACAAAGAGAATCAACTGAATGTACGGGTTTTCTGCGATTATCTAGGCATACCAGAAGATCCAGCTACTGGTAGCGCGAATGGATGTTTAGCTGGTTATTTAGTCGAATATTACTATTTAGGCAAACAGGAAATAAGTTTGCGAGTTGAGCAGGGTTATGAAATTGGTAGACCTTCGTTAATTTTGCTCAAAGCAGAAAAAAAAGATGCTGCTATTGAGGTGAACGTGGGAGGAAAGGTGATTATGGTTGCTAAGGGAAAATTTGTGTAAGTGGGGAGTGGGGAATAGGGCATCGGGCATCGGGCATCGGGCATTGGGCATTGGGCATGGGGCATTGGGCATGGGGCATTGGGCATGGGGCATTGGGCATTGGGCATTGGGCATTGGGCATTGGGCATTGGGCATTGGGCATTGGGAATGGGGAAAAATCCAATGACTAATGACTAATGACTAATGACTAATGACTAATGACTAATGACTGCAAATGTAACAGTTTGCAAAGTATAATGAGTACGGCAAAACCATTAAGAAATCTTAAAGAGCAGTAAGGATACATGCGAGTAGCGATCGCGGGAGCGGGTCTAGCAGGTCTATCCTGCGCCAAATATCTCACAGATGCAGGTCACACACCTATTCTCCTGGAAAGCCGGGATGTACTAGGAGGTTTGGTAGCAGCTTGGCAAGATGAAGACGGTGACTGGTACGAAACTGGTTTACATGTCTTCTTTGGGGCTTATCCCAATATGTTGCAGCTACTCAAAGAATTGGGCATTGAAGACCGTTTGCAGTGGAAACAACACACAATGATTTTCAACCAGCCCGAAAAACCTGGAACCTATAGCCGGTTTGATTTTCCCAATTTGCCAGCGCCGTTAAATGGCATTGTGGCAATTTTGCGGAATAACGATATGCTCACCTGGGGCGAAAAAATCCAGTTGGCAAAGGGACTGGTTCCAGCCATGCTGCGAGGACAAAAGTATGTGGAGTCAACCGACAAATACACTTTTTCGGAATGGCTGAAGCTGCAAGGGGTGAGTGATGAAGTACAACAGGACATTTTTATCGCCGCCTCCAAATCACTTAATTTCATCAATCCTGATGAAATATCAGCTGTAGTACTATTAACAGCCCTCAGTCGCTTTCTTCAGCAAAAAGATGGCTCGAAAATGGCTTTTTTGGATGGTTCTCCAACAGAGCGATTGTGTCAGCCTTTGGTAGATTACATTACAGCAGGTGGTGGAGAAGTACGGTTAAATGCTCCTTTAAAAGAAATTTTGCTCAACGAAGACGGAACAGTGAAGGGGTTTGTAATTCGGGGATTGAATGGGGCAAAAGATGAAATTTTAACTGCGGATGCTTACGTCTCGGCAATGCCAGTGGACGTGATGAAGGTGATGCTACCAACAGCTTGGCAGCAAATGGAGTTCTTCCAAAAGCTAGAAGGCTTGGAAGGCGTGCCTGTGATAAACTTGCAGTTGTGGTTTGACCGCAAACTTACAGATATAGACCAGTTGTTATTTTCGCGATCGCCTCTACTCAGCGTTTATGCTGATATGAGCAATACTTGCCGTGGCTATGCTGACCCAGATCGTTCGATGCTGGAATTGGTATTAGCTCCCGCGAAAGACTGGATAACAAAATCTAATGAAGAGATTTTGCAGGCAACTCTTGCCGAACTAGAAAAACTGTTCCCCACACACTTTACCGGAGAAAATCCAGCGAAATTACTGAAATATCATGTAGTAAAAACGCCACGTTCAGTTTACACAGCGACTCCTAGTCGTGAAAAGTACCGTCCCTCACAAAAAACTCCCGTTAGTAACTTTTATCTGAGTGGGAGTTATACCATGCAACCCTATCTCGGTAGTATGGAAGGAGCCGTACTTTCTGGTAAGCTAACAGCGCAGGCGATCGCTGAAGCACATCCGGTGGTAAATTCATCAAAACAGCAAAAGCAAACCCTTTCGCCTGCAACGAATGCTGCAACTGCCTGATTCCCCCCCATGCATGAAAACTTCGGTCTCTGTGGATGAGTCCTACGAACTTTGTCGCCATCTCACAGCAAAGTATTCCACAACTTTTTACATTGGAACTTTGCTGTTGAGTAAGGCAAAGCGCCCAGCAATTTGGGCAATTTATGCTTGGTGTCGCCGTACAGATGAATTGGTGGATGGACCAGCCGCTGCTATGACTACCCCAGAAACTCTGGACAAATGGGAGCAGCAGCTGGAATCCATATTTGCGGGACACCCAGTAGATAATTATGATGTAGCTTTAGTGGATGCCGTCCAGCGCTTTCCAATGGATATTCAGCCCTTTCGGGATATGATTGCCGGACAGCGCATGGATTTATACCGCAGTCGCTACGACACATTTGATGATTTACATCTATACTGTTACCGCGTTGCTGGTACTGTAGGGTTGATGACATCAGCAGTGATGGGTGTGGATACTTCTCAAAACACAGCACCGTGGAACTGCTATAAAAAATATTACATACCCACTGAAGAAGAAATATCCTTGGGAATTGCCATGCAACTCACCAATATCCTTCGGGATGTTGGGGAAGATGCACGGCGGGGACGGATTTATATTCCGCAAGAGGATTTGGTGCGATTCAACTACACCGAGCAAGATTTATTCAAAGGTGTAGTTGATGACCGTTGGCGCGCCCTCATGCGCTTCCAAATTGCTCGTACTCGCCAATTTTACAGCCAGGCAGAAAAGGGAATTAGTTACCTATCTCCGGATGCTCGCTTGCCCGTGTGGGCGGCTTTAATGCATTACAGCAAAATTTTAGAGAGAATTGAACACAACGACTACAACGTGTTCAATCAACGTGCTTACGTACCTCAATGGCAAAAGTTAGGTAGCTTACCGATAGCTTGGTTGCGATCGCTAGTCTTATAAATTTGGTTAATGGTTAATGGTTAATGGTTAATAGCTATAAACCATGAACCATGAACCATGAACCACTAACCTATTGACTATTGACTTTCACCAGAGTGCCTGCTATTATTATTTATCGTGCCCCTGGAGAGGTGGCTGAGTGGTCGAAAGCGGCAGATTGCTAATCTGTTGTACGGTTCGTAAGGCCGTACCGAGGGTTCGAATCCCTCCCTCTCCGTAGATAATTGTAGAGACGCGCCATGGCGCGTCTCTACATTTTTTATGCCTGACAAAAATCTAACTTTAGACTTAGATACAAAACTCCCCTTTTACTCCGAAAGTGGGATGCTATTATTTATGCTTTGGAGCCATTACAGATTAAACTTATTTTTTAAATAAGTTTGAATTTTGTTTTTAGGCTCCTAGGTAAGTAGGAGTAAATTTTGTCAACGACCCAGGTCTGAAGACACTGGGCTTCTAGCCTAGTTCTTTAATCCGCAGTTGACCAGACTAAGTACTTCGTGTACTACGTTATTGGTAAGTGTTCAAGTTCCTACCAAGGAATGCGTAGCTAGTTCCTTGCTCTAGAACTAAAAGATTAAACAGATTTATTGGGTTAAGTCAGTGTCTTTTAGATAGTACCGACCAATAACATTGTCGAAGCTAACTTAACCGCGATCCGCGAGGCTCTTGGCGAGCAAAACATTATGCGTATAGGGTGAACGATTTGAAGTAGTAATTGTCCTACTGAAAGTACAAAACAAAAGTACACCGGGTCAAGTAACCCCCGTGTAATGGAACACGGCGATTAAAATCGCACGCGAAGCGCTTCCCTCTCAGGGCTAAAGCCTCTGAGTTTCCCACATACCGCATATCCTTATGAAAAAGTTTATTAGTGGCTTTGCTTTAGCTTTCACTACTTTAGCAGCGGGTTTCTTGGTCGCAGCGTGTGACAACACCACTACCTCTAACACTACGCCTGAGAACGGAGGAAGCGCCACCCCAGCTGGTTCTACCACCACCCCTGCTGGCGGTGGTCAAGGATTGAAAATAGGTTCTTTGTTACCGACAACAGGTGACTTAGCTGCGATCGGACAGCAGATGGTCGAATCTGTTCCCTTGTTGGTAAATACCGTCAACGCTTGCGGCGGTGTCAATGGACAACCCGTTACCCTTGTACAAGTAGACGACCAAACCGACCCCAGGTCTGGTGCGGCTGGTATGCAAAAACTCGCAACTTTGGATAAAGTTTCAGGTGTAGTTGGTTCCTTTGCTAGTAGTGTCTCTAGTGCTGCTGTTTCCATTGCCGTACCGAATAAAGTTATGCTGGTATCTCCTGGTAGTACCAGCCCCGTATTTACCGAAAAGGCAATAAAAGGCGATTATAAAGGTTATTGGGCGCGTACCGCTCCTCCAGATACCTACCAAGCACAAGCCTTAGCCCAACTAGCCAATAAAAAAGGTTATAAGCAAGTTGCTACCGCTGTCATTAACAATGACTACGGTGTAGGCTTTGAAAAAGCATTTGTACAAGCGTTTGAAAAATTGGGTGGAACCGTAGTTAATAAAAACAATCCCGTTCGTTACGACCCCAAAGCCACTACATTTGATACGGAAGCGCAAGCAACCTTTGGAACCAAACCACAAGCAGTCCTGCTCGTGGGTTATGAAGAAACTGCAAGTTTATTTCTCAAAGCCGCATATCAGCAAGGTCTGACTCAAGGGGTACAGGTAATGCTAACCGACGGTGTGAAGTCAGATACATTCCCCGACAGAGTTGGTAAAGCTCCCGATGGTAAACACCTCATAGCTGGAGCTATAGGTACGGTTCCCGGTTCCAATGGTAAAGGATTGGAAGATTTTCGGAAACTTTGGGAATCTAAGAGAGGTTCTGCACCAGCACCCTACACCCCTCACGGTTGGGACGCTGCTGCTTTGTTGGTTTTGGCTGCTCAAGCTGCTAAAGAAAATACAGGCGTTGGGATTTCCAGTAAAATTCGTGAAGTTGCTAACGGTCCCGGTACAGAAGTTAGCGATGTTTGCGAGGGTCTGAAATTACTGAAACAGGGTCAAGATATTAATTTCCAAGGAGCCAGCGGTAATGTAGATATTGACCAAAACGGCGATGTGGTCGGTGTCTACGATGTTTGGCAAGTTGGCGACGATGGCAAAATCAAGACTATTGACCAAGTTAGTCCGAAGTAGAAAGTTAGGAGTTAGGAGTTAGGAGTTAAGAGTTAGGAGTTAGGAGTTTAATTCCTAACTCGTGCGCTGCAAACTTCCTAATTTTTATCTTTTTTAAGAGGTCAAGGCGGATTTGAGCGCTGAGTATTCACGTTTGTGATCCCCCCAACCCCCCTTAAAAAGGGGGGCTAAAGAAGTTGGAGATAGAATTAACTCCTAACTCCTCACTCCTAACTCCTCACTCTTAACTCCTCACTCCTAACTCCTACAGGCCGAAGTTGTAACCAACTCCAATTGATAAACCTACATCGGTTTCGTCAAAAAATGCTGCATTCACAGCAGCATTTACTGTAAATTGAGAATTTAGCGGGTAATCTACGCCACCAGTTACCAAGAAAGAAAAATCGGAGCCGTCCCCAGTTTCAATAGCTACCCCAGCACCAACGTAGGGAGCAATAGGTAATGGCTCGGAAAATGGATCTGCTAACTGCTCGAAGGAAAAGTCGTAGGTAACGGGAATTGTAAATACGGTATTATCTCCCAACACCGCTGCTGGTCTTACAGATATAGAATTTGTTATACCAACTTTGCTGATGACCATAAAATTACCGTCACCCAAAGCTGAATCTCCACCCAAACCAATGTTACCCGCTATGCCAATATAACTGGAGCCTCCACGGGTCGGTTGACCGACACTGATATCTGCTTGCGCTACATCATTAGCAGATGATTGTGATGATTGTGTGGATGGTTGAGAAGTTGGCTGCGGTTGCTGAACTGCAAGCGCCGCCGAAGATGTTTCTGTGGTACCAGGAACGGGTACGACTGTACGGCGGTTGCTTTCCTGGGAAGAGACTGCTGTAAATTGTTGCGTTGGTGTAAAACTTGGCACAGAATCCGTATTTTCTACGCTCAAGGTTGATGTTGCGGAAGTTTGCTGTAAGTTATTTTGGTTGTTGGGTTCTACTTCAGCGTTTACCTGGTCGGAAAATGCTTCGCTTTCAGAAGACTGGGTGAACTCTTGCGTGCTTGTGGTGTCTACACTCTGAGCAACCGCAGGCAAACCATTACTCATAACTGCTAGCGCAGCTAAACTCAGCAAGCCAGAAGCTTTTTTATGAAAAAAAATATTATTCACATTCACTCCTCAGAGAATATTACCTCAATAGATAGCCGGTTTTTCGGGTTTTCACCCAAGTTTTGGCAATATTTAACATTTAACATTAAAAAATAAATTTATACATCCTCATTTTCAAGGTTGCACTGAAGATTTGACACCAAAAATTTAAGAAATAAATACCCAATTTGACGGATGACAAAAATTATCAAAATGAATCACAATGTCCTGATTACAACAACCGTAAATCTATTGGTTAGCAAAAAAAAGTTTTGATGAAAGTCAGCAGATATATCTATACTCTTCTACGCCCTAGAGCAGCTTGTTCTGTAATTTGTGTGAAGTTTTCATGAAGTTTTTTTATTATCTTAGAATAGGTAGCCGATAAGCCGGAGGCTTAACGCTTCGCGTATCGCATTCTGCACAACCTCTAGAAATGAAAAATTACACAGTGAGAACTTCCGCACACATGCAAATTTTTTCTGGTTAAGAAAAAAACAGAATATTGTAGAGCGATCGCCAAAGAATGAAGATTGATACCAATACTGCAAGGGATAGGATTTTTCGCTTCGATTTTGGGAATGTAGAGACGCGAAATTTCTTCGATTTTGGGAATGTAGAGACGCGAAATTTCGCGTCTCTACAAAGATTTTGGGTTGTCGATTTTCTTAACCGAGTAGTATTGAGATTGATACCTTGTGGGAAAAATTTTGCGACAAATCGAATGAAAAAGTAGGCAATTAGCAAGGTTTTGACAATCTAAAATTAAATTCAAAATCCAAAATTCAAAATCTAAAATGGTATGATTAACAATATAGTAATGTAGGGTGGGCACTGCCCATCATATCCGCCTTTTGGTGGGCAGTGCCCACCCTACGGGTATTTCAAAAATAAAATAGGAATCCGATAGTAAGTGATATTGACTAAAACGCTACAGATAGCTAAAAGTAAGATGATATTTTAGACGATTATAGTGAATTCAATTCAGCAAATAAACAGGCAAATTAAAACAAAAATCTCCAACCAGTTCTCTCGCAATCTAGGCTGGCTAGGCTTAGCAGAAGTTGTTTACCGAATTTTGGGTTTAGGGCTGGTAGTCATAATAGCACGTTTTTTGACTCCCTATGATTTCGGTTTGGCAGCAATTTTGATAGCAGTTCGGGAGTTTGCCATCACTTTTACCAATGTTGGCATTGACGCAAAAATTATTCAAGCAAAAGAAAACGAATTAGAAACTTTATGTAACTCTGGGTACTGGTTAAACTGGACTATTTTTGGCACTTTATTTATTCTTCAGTTTTTAGTTGCATTTTTAATATCTTGGTTTTATCAAAATAATGATATAATCCTACCAATTATTGTGTCAGGAGTCGCTTATTTATTTAGACCAATAGGTGCTATTCAAAAAAGTTTAATCCAAAGAGAAAATCGCTTTAAAATCACCGGTATTACTGACACTATACAATACTCTTTGGCTAGTATATTCGCTGCTATATTGGCTATTTTAGGTATGGGTGTATGGGCATTTGCTCTGCCTGTAGTTTTTGCGGCGATTTTGGAAGTTTTCATATATTATATTGTTCATCCTTGGCGTCCGACTACAGGATTTACAACGCAGCGCTGGCAAGAGATTTTTAATTTTGGTAAAAATATTCTGGGTGTCGCATTATTAAAAACTTTGAGAAACAATTTAGATTATTTGTTAGTAGGACATTTAATAGGCATTACAGGATTAGGTCTATACTATTTTGGTTTTCATGCCGGATTAGGAATTAGTTTAATTATTATTAATGCGATTAATTCGGTAATTTTGCCGCGTTTATATGCAGCAATTCCAGAATGGAGCAAGTTTAAAAAACGGTATTTAAGTAGTCTAAAAACTATTGGTTTTATCATTATTCCTTTTGTATTACTTCAATCTATTTTAGCTCCTTTGTACGTACCCATTATTTTTGGTGAACAATGGCGAGAAGCCATTCCTATTTTGATATTGATTTGCTTATCAGCAATTTCTCGACCATTTGCAAATACTGCGTCTCAATTGTTGATAGTTATCGGTCAACCTCATATAGATTTGCGTTGGAATATTTTATTTACTTTCATATTTATCGTTGCTTTAATAATAGGAATTAACTGGCAAATAATTGGGGTAGCTGCATCAGTTTTATTGGTTCACCTGATTTGCTTGCCTTTATTTACATTATGGGCAACACGTTTTGTATTTCTGAGATTAGGGGGAGTAGGGAGTAGGGAGTAGGGAGTGGGGCATTGGGCATTGGGCATTGGGCATGGGGCATTGGCAAAATCCAATGACAAATGACAAAGGACAAATTACAAATGACTGTAAATGTAACAGTATGCAAAGTATAATGATTAATGGTTAATAGTTAATAGCCATGAACTATTAACTATTAACCATTAACCATGAACAACTAATTTTGCCTTTATCCCAAACCGCCAACTACTTCGGCAAAACGTTGAGATACAAAAGGCAAAATGCTGCGATTCTTAGCGTGCGCTTTACCTTCAGTAAATACCACTAAAAGGTAAGGGCGATGTCCAGGTATTTCTATATACGCAACATCATGGCGAACTTGACTAGTCCAACCCGCCTTTGACCAAATTTGGGCATTTTCAGGAAGACCACTACCTAAAAAACCTGTAATTTGGTCTTCTTCTACATCTTTGGGTAAATCATTGGGGTTGAGACTGCGTTTGAGTATAGCCATCATTCCTTGCGATCGCGCACTCGAAACCGCCACACCTCCCACAATACTATGTAACAGCCTCGCGCTAGCATTGGTTGTGAGCATGTTACGATTTTCTAGTAACTGACCGTAAAATGCCCGTTCTCGTCCATAGGGCCCATCACACCAAGTTTTTTGGCAGACGTTAATAGTTTCCATTTCCGTCCACCCCAAAGATTGGAAATAACGGTTAACAATATTACGCTGAAGCTTCCACGTCTCAAAAGGTCCCGGCGGTAATTCTGGTCCGGAAGTAGTGCCCGATAGCACATCTATTACCAAACTAGTAGCATCGTTGCTAGAATCCACAATCATATCGCGCATGGCTCTTTCTAGCTCATTAGAAGTCGGAATCATTCCTGCCTCCAGCCATTCATGGGTTGCTACTAAATAAAACAACTTCACCACACTCGCTGGATAAATTCGTTCTACACCCCGATACGCAAAACCACGGACTGGATGGTTCCAAAAAGCATCAGGAGTTAAAGCACCACCAGTATTTACTAGCACAGGTGGATCGTAAACAATCCAAGTTAAAGCAATTTGGTTACGGGCTAACGTCGGAAATTCTGCCCATGTTGCCTCTAAAATGCCATTACCGAGTTTATCCAGTTGTTCGTCTTTGTTGAAAAAAGTCATCGTTGTTTTTGCAGAATGTCCCTAAATCTAAAATCCAAAATCCAAAATTTCAAATCGCTTGAATTTGAATGTCTAGCCGACCTGAACATTTATGATTCTCCTGAATGTACGCGCTTGGCGACACAAGCTACATTTGGGCGACATTTGCGAGTGACATCAGATAGGGATACAGCACTAGAAGTGTGTTTGTGTGAGGATGATTATCCTGGATGGTTATCGCTTGCAGATTTAGATTTAATTCAACCTGCTACTGTAGCTTATCAGGCTAAATCATTTTCTGACGCTGAGATTAAAAAACTCCTACCAGAAGTTATTGCTTTTACTCACAAAGCGATGCAACAACCGAATTATTACCTTTGGGGTGGTACGGTAGGGCCTAATTATGACTGTTCGGGTTTGATGCAGGCGGCGTTTCGTTCTGTGGGTATTTGCTTACCTAGAGATGCTTACCAACAAGAAGATTTTACCCTACCAATTGCGATTACAGAATTAAAAGCTGGTGATCTAGTATTCTTCGGGACTCCCCAAAAAGCAACTCATGTGGGACTCTATTTAGGAGATAGTCGTTATATCCATAGTTCTGGTCAAGATAAAGGTCGTAACGGTATTGGGATTGACATTCTCTCGGAACAAGGTGATGAGGTGAGTCGGTCATACTACCAGCAGCTACGCGGTGCTGGCAGAGTGGTGAAAAGTTACGAACCGCAAAGTCACAGAGGACATAAAAAGGTATGAGGAGTGGGTTAATTTCTAATGGGTTAACTGGACATGAGGCAATGTCCTTACCAGTCCCAGATGTTTCGGTGGTGGTACCTGTGCGCGATGAAGTGGAAAGTTTGCCCCATTTATTGGAGGCGATCGCTTCTACTTTAACCGCTAGCAATTTAAGTTATGAAATTATCTGCGTAGATGATGGTTCTACTGATGGTTCTACGCTGCTTCTTAAGCAACAAGCGCAAATTCGCAGTGATTTAAAAGCGGTGATTTTGCGTCGTAACTACGGTCAAACTGCGGCAATGGCTGCCGGATTTTATCACGCAGATGGCAAAGCAATTGTCACATTAGATGCTGACTTGCAAAACGATCCTGCGGATATACCTTTGCTGTTGTCAAAGTTAGAAGAAGGCTACGATTTAGTTAGCGGTTGGCGGAAAAATCGCCAAGATGCAGCTTTGAAGCGGTTATTACCATCCAAAATAGCCAACTGGCTAATTCGGCGAGTGACTAGCGTCAACGTTCATGATTATGGTTGTTCGTTGAAAGCTTATCGCGCTGAATTGGTAGCAGATATGAACCTCTACGGCGAACTACACCGATTTTTACCAGCTTTGGCATACATCGAAGGGGCAAGAATTACAGAAATGCCCGTCCGTCACCACGCCCGCCGCTTCGGTCGCAGTAAGTACGGCTTGTCGCGTACATTCAGGGTGGTAATGGATTTGTTAACAATTTACTTTATGAAAAAGTTTCTCACCCGCCCCATGCACGTTTTTGGGCTGTGGGGTTTGGGTTCCATACTTTCGGGCGCTGTACTGGGCATTTACTTGACTTGGGTAAAATTAGCTTTAGGTCAAGATATTGGCGATCGCCCTTTGTTAATTTTGGCTGTTCTCCTCTTGGTGACTGGAGTACAGTTGTTTTGCTTCGGTCTGTTAGCAGAGTTGCTTATGCGTACTTACCACGAGTCTCAAGGACGCCCAATATACCGTGTGCGTGAGGTAGTGTTCAAGAAAGGGGCTGGAAGTTAGGAGTTAGGAGTTAGGAGTTAGGAGTTAGGAGTTAGGAGTTAGGAGTTAGTAGTTGGTTGTTCATGGTTAATGGTTCATAGTTCATGGTTCATAGTTCATGACCATTAACCATTAACCATTAACCATTAACCATTAACTATTAACCATTAACCATT
>JBHYDF010000073.1:0-33840 GCA_051861145.1 Nostocaceae cyanobacterium | reverse complement strand
ATGAACCATGAACCATGAACCATGAACCATGAACCATGAACCATGAACCATTAACAACCAACAATCCCTAGTAATTGACAGTACTTTCGTAAAAGCTATGTCAGTAAATCCCCAGTACCTCAGCGGTAACGAAATACGCACTTTATTCCTTGACTTCTACGCCCAACGAGGACACCAGATTCTTCCAAGTGCCTCCCTCGTGCCAGAAGACCCCACGGTACTGCTGACGATCGCGGGGATGCTTCCATTTAAACCGATATTTCTAGGACAGCGTACGCCGGAATTCAAACGCGCTACCACTTCCCAAAAATGCATCCGCACTAACGACATCGAAAATGTCGGACGCACCAAGCGCCATCATACCTTCTTTGAAATGCTGGGTAATTTCAGCTTTGGCGATTATTTCAAAGAACAAGCGATCGCTTGGGGTTGGGAAATCTCCACAACTGTCTTTAATTTACCCCCAGAACATCTCGTTGTCAGTGTCTACGAAGAAGACGACGAAGCCTATGTCATCTGGCGAGATAAGATTGGCGTCCCTGAAAAGCGCATCAAACGCATGGGCAAAGATGATAATTTCTGGGAATCTGGCCCGACTGGCCCTTGCGGTCCCTGTTCGGAGATACACTATGATTTTCACCCAGAACGAGGTGACGACAATATAGATTTAGAAGATGATACTCGATTTATTGAGTTGTATAACATCGTCTTCATGCAATACAACCAGGATGCAGAAGGCAACTTAACACCCCTTGCTAATAAGAACATTGACACCGGGATGGGTTTGGAGAGGATGGCGCAAATTCTCCAACAGGTTCCCAATAACTACGAAACTGATTTAATTTTCCCCATAATTAAAAAAGCAGGGGAAATTGCTGGTATTGACTACCACAAGTCGGACGATAAAATTAAAGTTTCCCTGAAAGTTATTGGCGATCACACTCGCGCTGTCATCCACATGATCGCTGATGAAATTCGCGCTTCTAACGTGGGACGGGGTTATGTACTGCGGCGTCTGATTCGGCGTTTGGTACGTCACGGACGCTTAATCGGCATTAAAGGAGAATTTACCACCCAAGTTGCTGAGGTTGCTATCTCCCTGGCTGAAGATGCTTACCCCAATCTCCGCCAACGGGAAAACGCTATCAAAGCAGAGTTACAACGAGAAGAATCTCGCTTCCTCCAGACTTTGGAAAGAGGCGAAAAACTGCTTGAGGAAATTATCTCTAAACTTAAGCAACAAGGCAAAACCCAAATTAGCGGTGAAGACGCCTTTACTCTGTTCGATACCTACGGCTTCCCTTTAGAACTCACTCAAGAAATTGCCGAAGAAAACAACCTCACAGTTGATATTAACGGTTTCGATGCCGAAATGGAAAAGCAGCGACAACGCGCCAGAGAAGCACACGAAACTATCGATTTAACCGTGCAAGGTTCTCTCGATAAGTTGGCTGAGCATATCCATGCTACAGAATTCTTGGGCTATCTCCAACCAACGGCAACTGCAAAAGTTGAAGCGATACTTGTAGATGGTATTTCCCAAGAAGAAGCGGAAACTGGGACAGATGTACAAATTGTTCTTAACCAAACCCCATTCTATGCCGAGTCGGGGGGACAAATCGGCGATAAAGGTTACATCTCTGGTGAGGGTGTCGTCGTCACAATTAATGATGTGAAGAAAGAATCTGATTTCTTTGTTCACTTCGGACGCATCGAACGCGGTACGCTAAGGGTAGGCGATAATGTGTCTGCTCAAATCGATCGCGCTTGTCGGCGTCGTTTGCAAGCTAACCATACCGCAACTCACCTGCTACAAGCGGCGTTAAAGAATATTGTTGATGACACGATATCACAAGCAGGTTCTTTGGTAGCGTTTGACAGGTTGCGTTTTGACTTCAACTGTCCACGTCCCCTGACACAGGAAGAAATACTGCAAATTGAGGAACAGGTAAATACTTGGATTGCCGAGGCACACTCAGCTAAAGTGGAAGTTATGCCCATTGCTGAAGCAAAAGCCAAAGGTGCGATCGCTATGTTTGGGGAAAAGTACGGCGATGACGTGCGCGTTATTGATTTCCCTGGCGTATCGATGGAATTGTGCGGCGGTACTCATGTCAGTAATACTGCGGAAATTGGTGTATTTAAAATTATTTCCGAAGCTGGTGTGGCTGCTGGAGTGCGGCGAATTGAAGCTGTTTCCGGCCCGGCGGTGTTAGATTACTTGAATGTTCGCGATAAAGTAGTTAAGGATTTGAGTGATAGGTTTAAGGTCAAGCCTGAAGAACTACCAGAGAGAATTACTACTCTGCAAAACGAACTGAGAACTAGTCAAAAGGAACTCGAAAATCTGAAGTCTCAGTTAGCGATCGCTAAATCTGATAGCCTATTGCAAACAGTCGAAACTCTTGGCGATTATAAAATTCTTGTCGCCCAGATGGAAGATGTTGATGCAGAATCCTTGAAAACTGCTGCGGAACGTTTACAGCAAAAACTTGGTAGCGGTGCGGCGGTGGTGCTGGGTTCGGTTCCCGAAGCTGGGAAAGTCAGCTTAGTTGCAGCTTTCTCGCCAGAAGTGAATAAGAAAGGACTGCAAGCTGGAAAATTTATTGGTGCGATCGCGAAAATTTGCGGCGGTGGCGGCGGTGGACGTCCTAACTTAGCGCAAGCTGGTGGACGTGATGCGAGTAAATTACCAGAAGCTTTGGATAAGGCGCTGGGTGAGTTGAAGTCAGCTTTGGGTTAATTGTGTTTTCTTGTGGCTAGACAAGAAAATGTGAGGAACTTTGTAGGGTGGGTTAGGCGCAAGCATAACCCATCGTTTATTTTTTACTCTAGTAACCAACCAAATAAATCTCCCACAGTGAGAGTGAAATCTCTGGCAAATTCTGGCATCGGTAAACATGCTTCTGGTTCATCAAAAACATCAATTAGTTTATTTGGCAAATAGACAAATACTGACTGTTCTTCTGCATCGATTAGCCACCCCATTTGAGTCTCATACTTCAGACAGTGGAGAATATTTTTTGTGACTTTGGTTTGACTTTGGTCAGGTGAGAGAATTTCAATAGTCCAATTAGGGGCAACTAGGAAAACATTAGCAACTTCTCCATTAGCATCACGGGGAATTCTTTCCCAGGTAAACACCGATATATCTGGTACTATAGAGCGATCGCCAAATGTGCAGCGAAGTTCAGAAAAAGCCCGTGCGATGCGCTTTGACTTAAGTGCTGTGTTGATTGCAGCGGCTAACTCTGTCTGAATTGTACTGTGTTTCCCTTGAGGCATTGGCTTTTGGATAATTTGCCCATCAATATACTCATTAGCGGGTTCTGTTTCTGGTAGTTGCAGAAACTCCTCTAACGTTAAAGATTTAGCAGGTATTTGTACCATTTGAGATTACCTTTAGGGGAGCTAGTTAGACCGCTTTTATCTGTTATTTTAAATCGCTCAAAATGCTACGTTGCAACCAACGAAAAAATTTGTCAAATTATTTTCTGTTACGCTATTGCTTCACCCAACCTACCGCGAAGCGCGATCGCACTCTTGGTTAGCAGCTTTTTGCTCTTAGGCAAACAACCGATATAGAATTAGTAGTAAAAATGTACTATCTACCGTGAAGTGCGATCGCATAATAGACCTCTTGCAAAATTAGCCCGAAATTTATTTCCGGGCTAATAGCTAAAGTCATCTAAAGATGACTAAGTAAATTTTTCAATCCGTTTTAACGGGTTTGTAGAGACGCGAAATTTCGCGTCTCTACATAGCCTGAAATTTATTTCAAGGCAATGACTGCAAGATATCTAATGAAAAAACTAGGGATGTTTATCTCCATCCCTTTTCCAAAAATAAGCTTTATCTTTAGTAGTTGCAATTAGAACAGCCGGAAAATAAACGGATAACGGAACGGTTCATCAGGCTGACTTAAACAATGTAACAGCGCCCAAATTGTTAATCCCCAGTGCAGCGCAAAACCAAACGCAACAACAGGAAAGAACAAAATTCCACCAATACCAAATGTTAGCCAAGATAAAATCGCAATTGGAACTCCAATTAGGGTTGCCCAAAACCAAACATTGAAGTGAAAATTAATTGATTCTTTGGCGTTGGTTTTAACAACTGGATCGTCGGAAATTATGTTAATTGCAATTGGAACCCCAATCGAAAACAATGCTGTACTAAAGAAAATCGCCCCATGACACAGAGATGATAGCAATTTACGCTTATCAGAATTGTATGTAATTTGCATCCTGGTGGCTCCTCAATTCGCTTTCTAGTTTCGATTTTAAAGGACGCTGAATAGGTTTTGTATTACTGTTTACCGTACTCCGGAAATTTTCAGGCTTTTCCTTGAGATAGATTAACTTTGAGTGCTACTCATCAACTATATATTATGAGGTTTACCGAACCGTAAATTAAAAATCACTGTGAGGTGCGATAAACGAAGCGATTACGCCTCCGGCGTATCGCGCTTTTGATAGTTCGCCTAGGACTTTTTGTCCCAGTCTCATAGCATAAGTTCATTCAAATGGACAAAAACTAGTAGAGAACATTGCCGTCGTGCCTCTACTTGAATATAAATATTAGTGATTTACGAGGTATGGATGCAAGATATCAGATTACTCTTTCAACCAGATGATAATGCTTTTTTACAATTCAATGCATACACTTGCTCAAGGTAGCAGGAGAGATAATATCAAAGTAAGGCAAAATCCTTACTTAAAATTTATTTACAAAGGTGGTAAAAAATGGGTAGATTAAATCCTTATTCCCTACAAATGCAAATTGGGCGGATGTTTGAGCAAGGACAAGGTTTGTTTGCCACAACCAAAGTGCAGGAATGGTTGAAAGAACGCAATCACAATCCCGCCGATTATGATATTATTTTCCATCAAAAACCCGCTCCTGTTGGTTCAGGGCAAGTAATGGTAGTGGAAATTGAATTGCGGCGCAAGGATGGACAACCTGTAGATCCCTGGTTGCAAGAACAAGCAAATTTACATTCTTGATATGGCAATACTAAAGCCTTAAGAAGTAAAAAGTAAAAAGTAAAAAGATAATCCCCATAAATAAATTTAGGGACTTCAAACCATTTTTGTTTTTCTTTCTTTTGCCTTTTAACTTTTTACTTTTGCCTTCTTTGGTGATTTTTTTAACGAATTACAAAGAACACGAACAAAGGATTTCACTAATAGTTTTGAATAGCTATATCTCCGCATTTTGATAAAAAATATTTGCGGAGTTTGCTTTTTTTGAGGCCAAAAACATGAGAGAAAATATCAAAGAATCAGTTACTTATGAAGGCGGATGTCATTGTGGTGCGGTGCGCTTTCGGGTAGTGGTTGACGAACACAAAGCCGATGATTGTAATTGTTCAATCTGTAGAAAAAAGGGCTTTTTACATTTAATTGTCCCGCAAGATAAATTTACTTTGCTACAAGGCGAAGATGAACTGACAACTTACACATTTAACACAAAAGTTGCTCAGCATAAATTTTGCCGGATTTGTGGAATTCACTCTTTTTATATTCCCCGCAGTCACCCTGACTGTATTGATGTCAATGTCCGCTGTTTAGACGGCAATATCATATCAAATTTTGAAATTGTGCCTTTTGATGGGGCAAATTGGGAGGAAAATATACATAAATTGCGCTCAATTTAGAGTCAATAGATGAAAAGCTTCTAAAATCTTGCTCACACTTTATTTATCTTTCCCAGACTACTTTTTTCAACAAATAAAACTCTTGCAAAAGCCATTCTTTCAATAATAAACTCTGCGCCTCTGCGCGACGGACACTTTCCTCAAGTCGGGAAACCCGCCCACGGAAGTGTCCTCCTCTGCGTGAGAAAAAACAACATTTATGCAAGAGGTTTACTGAAATAAAAATTAAACATTTTTCATCTTATAAGCGGAACAAATCTATATTTTAAAACGTCCGAGCATAAATTTAATAAAACGATGACAATTTTTTTGATTTTTTTCGGAAAATACTGAAACTTTCCGGATATTACTGAGTTTAACTTGTAAATTTTGGCAAGCAAATTATTTGTTCGCTCAGAATTCACACGAATGAGATTACGCTTTTTATTACTTAGCGTCATCAGTGTTGTGCTGCTCAATTCTACCGCACATGCAGCACGCTTGGAATCGTGGCGCTTTGATCCCGCACAAAATCAGCTAGATATAACCACTGATTCTGGAGTTAAACCTAAAGCTTTTTTGATTAATAATCCGACAAGACTAGTAATAGATTTACCAGGAACTACTTTAAATCGTAATACTATCCGTAAAAATTTTGGCTCAGCAGTTCGAGAAATTAGAGTTGGACAGGTTGATGCTAAAACTGCCAGATTAGTAGTTGAATTAGCACCCGGTTATACAGTTACTCCCGAAAATTTATTAATTAAAGGCGATTCTTCATCCCATTGGACAATAAAATTTTCATCAATTAACCGCGTAGGTGTTAATGTTTCCCCTAATCCAGTTGTAAATAACAAATCTGGAGAAGAACAAATTCCTATTGAGATTGGCGATTCATTAATCTTTGCTGGAGTTGTTCCTTTAGGCAAAGAAATGTCACAGCTAAATTCTCAAGTGAAAGCATTGATGGCTCGTTACAGCTATCTAGATCCAGGGATATTTTTCTTAGATTTGGATACAGGCAACTATATAGATATTAATGGTGAAAAAGTATTTCCTGCCGCCAGTACGATTAAGTTTCCGATTTTGATAGCTTTATTTCAAGAAATAGATGCTGGTAGAATCAAGTGGAATGAAACTTTGGTTATGCGGCGTGACTTGATGACTGGAGGTTCGGGAACAATGCAGTATAAACGTCCTGGAACCAAGTTTAGTCTTTCAGAAACTGCAATTAGGATGATTACCATCAGCGATAATACCGCTACTAATATGATTATTGACCGTTTAGGCGGTAAGGCAAAATTAAATCAGCGGTTTCGCAGTTGGGGAATGCAAAATACTGTAATTCGCAATTTGTTAGGCGATTTTAAGGGAACTAATACGACTAGTCCTAAAGATTTGGGACGTTTGTCGGCGTTAGTTGCTAATAATAAGTTGCTTAGTAATTCTAGCCGCACTAGAGTTTTGTATATTATGAGTCGTGTGCAGAATAGAAGTTTACTACCATCGGGTTTGGGTAAAGGTGCGGTAATTTCTCACAAAACAGGAACTTTGGGAGTTATTCTTGGAGATGCAGGTATCGTTCAAACGCCAACAGGTAAGCGTTACTTGGCAGGAATTATGGTGCGAAGACCTTTCGGAGATGCTAGAGCAAAGTCTTTTATTAGTCAAGTTTCTCGAATGGTTTATGGCTACCTAAATCAACCAACTGTAACCCAAATACCTACCAATGTAAGTAAAAATTAATAGGTCATACCCTAACAGGATTTTAGATTTTAGATTTTGGATTATCAAAGCCTTGTGAGAAGCGAGTTTCCAAAAATCATCTGTAGCAATCATTTTTCAGATTGGTGTCAGTTTTTAGGATATTGCAACCACAGATGGACACAGATGAACACAGATGAATTATCTATCTTCATCTGTGTCCACCCCCCTCATTCCCCCCTAAAAAGGGGGGAAGACAGAGGAAAAACTTTTATTTATTGTCCATCTGTGGTTTAATTTTCTTAAAACGCACTTTTACAAGAGGTCTAATCTAGTATCAAATATCCTTACTCATCTTCATCAAATATTTTGCCATAATTCCATCTACAGCATCTCGATATTTTAGAGGAATTGGTACATTCCAGGTTTTTTGTAATAAGGGAAAATCTGCTTGTTTTAAGTTAATTGTCAGGACGTTAGGTTTTCCAGGCTTCCATTTGTAGGACGCTAGTTTCTCCCACTTGATAACTGAAAACATATAGCAGATACCGTTTTCTCTCAATTCTAGTTTACTACAACCAAGGGAAAGCAAGAAAATTGCCAATGTCCACAAGAAAACTAGCTGCGATATAACTTCTACCAAATTATCAACAGGAAGTCCTTGGGGAACTCGATTGATGGTAAACCAAGTATTTAGTAATGCTAGTACTACTTCAAATACACCAATCCAAAACAAGATTTTGTTTTCTGAAAGCTGTCCGACGTTGAGTAGTAAATCTCCAGCTTTTTTCTTTCGCCAGATCCAGCTTAGTAGCCATAAACTATAAATTACAGCAAAAAGAAAACAAAAGCTAATCCATGCATGTTTGCCTAATGATTGAAAGGCGAAAGCAAGGAATATACCTAATAGCGTGCATAAAATAGCGTCTTGCAAACGTTTAATAGCTGCTTCGTGTCCGACTATACGGTTGGCGATCGCATACCCAATTCCCAATACAATCATCATTAAAACAGCAAATATTATTAAAAACTCAATCATGATAAGTTTCCGGCATATCTTTTGTATGTTTATATAAAAATCATTTTATGAAGATATGCAGCAAAAGATTTTTAAATATGGTATTTAGATTTTGTTAACGCAGAGGAACGCAGAGTATGCGCGGTGAGACCAGCCCCCGTCTTGGTGAGTCCAGCGCTGAAGGAGGGTTTCCCTCCGCAGGCGACTGGCGAACCCGAAGGGCGGTTCCCGTCACGATGGGGGACTGGCGAACCCGAAGGGAGGAACGCAGAGGTTTTTGTGTTTTATTTGCTACTTTTTAATTTAGGATACGATTGCACAAATTAACTAACGTAAGACTTTGTGTCCCGAATAAATTTAGTATTGATGTGAAATGGTATAAAGTTTATCTTGTTTTTGTGAGTTAATTCATGGTTTGAAAAGTTTCTACTAGTTTATCAATATGCGTCTCTGTGTGAGTTGCCATCACCGATATTCTAATGCGACTCGTGGGAACGGTGGGGGGACGAATTGCAGGAGCAAAAATACCTGCAAGTTTTAGCTGCTTTCCTGCTTTCAGTGCGTCTGTTGCACTCGAAAATTGCAAACAGATAATTGGTGATTCAGAAGGTAGTAATTTTAGATTTGGTAATTGCTGTTTTATTAAGTTTTTGAAGTAATCTACATTTCTCCATAATTGAGTGCGGCGTTGTGGTTCTTGCTGAACAATATTAATTGCTGCTAATGCCGCTGCGGTATCAGCAGGTGAAAGCGCAGTAGTATAAATCCAAGTCGGTGCGCGATTTCGCAAAAAGTCAATTAGGTTTGCACTTCCAGCTACATACCCGCCTAAGCTACCCAAAGCTTTACTCATGGTACCGATTTGCACTAACTGGTGTTTTGTACAACCGAAATGCTCAACACATCCTGCACCAGTTTTTCCCAGTACTCCTGTGGCATGAGCTTCATCCACTAGCAGCATACTGTTAAACTCTTGTGCTAGATCCAATAATGCTGGTAAAGGACACAAATCTCCATCCATGCTGAAGATGCTATCTGTAATAATCAAACAGCGTCGGTAATTTTGTCGTAGCCGTTGCAACTCACACTTTAAAGTTTGCACATCAGCATGAGGGTATTCAATAATGGTGGCACCACTGAGAATCGCCCCATTTTTTAAACTGGAATGATTATACTCGTCAGCTAATATTAAATCGCGCTTGCCTACTAAAGCGGTTATTGTTCCTAAGTTTGCTAAATATCCGGAACTAAAAACCAAGGCGTCTTCTGTTTGTTTCAGAGATGCGATCGCTCTTTCTAATTCTTTGTGTAATTGCTTATGTCCGCTGAGTAATCTAGAACCAGTACTGCCAGTACCAAATTCTTGGATGGCAGCAATAGCCGCAGTCATCAATCGCTCGTCCCCAGCCAATCCCAGATAGTCATTACTAGCAAAATTAATTACCTCTCGCCCTTCTAAAAGTACTGTTGCTCCTGGACGACCATTGATAGTTTGTACAGAACGATACCAATCGGCACGGTGAATCGTTGTGAGCGATTGTTCTATCCAAGCGTAAGGATCGGTCATGGGGGAGGGGGAGTGGGGAGTGGGGAGTGGGGAGTGGGGAGTAGGGAGTGGGGATAAGGAAATTAATAAGTAATAACTAAATAATTAAAAATTAATAACTAATAACTAATAACTAATAACTAATAACTAATGACTAATGACTAATGACTAATGACTAATAACTACATTCACTACTACTGAGATGAGCGATCGCTTGTTTAATCCAATCTTCGACATAGGCATCTTTAGGTAAGCCAATATCTTCGCTCACTACGTGCAAGGCGTGACTGACTTCATTTGGAGTGTACCCCAATGCGAGAAGGGTCATTTGCACTTCTTCGAGAATTCCCGGTGCAGGCCCGCCTGTGGCGACGAAGAACCCTGCTGTTTTACGCCATTCAATTAATTTGCTCTTGAGTTCTAAACAGAGGCGTTCAGCGGTTTTCTTGCCGACACCAGGAGTTTGAATTAATAATTGAATGTTGCCAGTGATAATTGATTGGACTAACTCTGGTAGTTCCAGAGTGTCCAATAAGGCGATCGCTAAAGCTGCACCAATACCACTAACTGCCATTAAGTGACGAAACAAGTCTCGTTCTCCTGGCGAACCAAAGCCATATAAATACGGCATTTCCTCGCGAATTTGGTAATGGGTAAAAATTTGTACTTCGCCTCCCGACTCCGATAACTGCTGCGCCAGTCGCGCCGGGATTTGCAAATCGTACCCAATACCATTCACTTCCAGAGTGAGGATATGGCGATTACCGCTATGTTTTTGGATACCAGCAATTATTCCTTTGAGGTAGCTAATCATTGTAAAAAACCAAAGTATTTCAAACCTTCTAAAATCCCACCCGCACAAAAATTTTGTGCTAGGTAACGGTAATCAGCAGGATGCTCATTATGCCATGCAATTAGCTCTGGACGAGCATTCCCGACAATTATTCCCCGTTCATTGCCTACGGCAAATAAAGCAATATCATTGCCAGAATCACCACAGACAACCGTTTGCTCTGCTACAAATTTCCACTTTTGGCGGAGAAATTGTACTGCTTGACCTTTATCGCTGTAGCGAGGCACGATGTCAAGGTCTATACCGCTACTATAAATTAACTTTATATTTAAACCAGATTTTTGCAATTCTGATTCTAGTTGCGGTAATACATTTGCTGCTACTGCTTCTTGCAGGAAAAAACTCACTTTGAAAGGACGCTGTTCTGTGTCTGGTTGCGGAACTAGTTCGGGAAATTGAGTAGTAGTTGCTACTATCATCTCCCGGTTCCACCCGGACGCAAGTGTAACAGACCAGTCTGAGTCAGGTTTTCCACTGCCATCAAGGTAAATTTCTGTACCTACAGCTAAAATTAAGGCGTCTGGCTCTATAAGATTTTTTTCCTCCTTTAGTTCTTGGTAAAGTACAGGCGATCGCCCAGTGGCATAAACAATCCTTGTACCATGTTCTTGGCGATGTTTCTGTAAGCGATCGCTCAATTCTAGCAGTGCATTGTCATTGCCCACGAGGGTATTATCTAAATCGGTTACAAAAAGAAATTTAGACATAGCAGCCTCTTTATCTCAGCTTTACCATCAAAAAGTGTATGCTGTTTTTGCACCTCCTTTGAGCAAGTAGAACGTTTATACTATAAATTGTGGTTCAAGGAAAAGCCCTTGACGCCGAATTTAATATAATTAGAGAAAAATAAAAAGTATCAACACAAAGCTGATGAAGTAGGTAATATCCAGCTTTCCCGCCGCAAGGGTATCTAATTTTGCTATTGCATATTCATCGAAATATTTATGCTGTCGTAACGACAACTTATCCTGTCGTAACGACAACTTATCCTGTCGTTATGACAACTCATGCTGTCGTAACGACAACTTATCCTGTTGTTATGACAGCTTATGCTGTCGTTATGACAGCTTATGCTGTCGTAACAACCGCATAAGCAAAACTTATGAATTAATCTGGATCAGATAAAACTTGATTCTCCTAGCAAGATTTTTACAATCTAAAATCTAAAATCCAAAATCCCAAATGGTGTGAGTTTCCATTTGCCAAAATGTGTTTAGTGGGAAAGAGTACCAGAAACCATGCCAATTTATATCCCTATCATTAGTACCGGAGTCTTTTTATTACTATTGATTCTGGAGAGAATAAATCCATTACGCCAGCCCAAACATTGGCTAGTAGGACGGTTAGCAATTAACTTTTGCGTCACTGCTTTAGCCTTTGCTGCGAATGCGGCGATAGTACAACCCACCGCCCAATATATGATGCACTGGACACAGCAACAGTCGGTGGGATTAATTCATATTGTGGAACTACCCACAATCATCAAAAGTGGGTTAGCCTTTTTGCTGATGGATCTAACTTTCTATTATTGGCATCGCGCTAACCATAAATTTCGCTTGCTGTGGCGCTTTCACAACGTCCACCACATCGATCCAGATTTGGATGTTTCTACTGGCTTTCGTTTTCACTTTGTTGAAATTGCCCTATCAGCCGGGTTTCGAGTCATTCAAATTGCCCTAATTGGTGTATCTGTAAGTACCTATTTCATTTACGAGTTAATTTTTCAGGCAAATACTCTCTTTCACCATAGCAACGTGCGTCTACCGATAGAGTTAGAACGTTTGCTAAACATGATATTAGTGACACCGCGTATGCACGGTATCCACCATTCTCAAGTTCAAGAAGAAACCAACTCTAACTATTCTGTGGTTTTTCCTTGGTGGGACAGGTTGCATCAAACACTACGGTTAAACATTCCCCAGTCAGAAATTAATATCGGCATTCCTGCTTATTCGTCCTCGGATGATAATAAGCTCAAACATCTTTTCATCATGCCATTTCAAAAACAACGCGACTACTGGTGTAAACCTGATAATACAACTGTAGAAAGAAATCCTGCGGTTTTAGGAGACAATTTAACCTATATGATAGATGCTCATAATTCGTATGTTGCATTACCCAATGACTCGCCTGGAAATAAATTTCAGGCTAATAGTTGAATTTAGTTAAGTAGGTGGGCGATAAAAATAAAAGTTATGTAGTAAGCGCTGTCTTCGCGCAAGGGCGCTTACTACAAGCCAATTTCATCTTTATATAGTCAGGTTTATTTGTACCTACCTGACTTGAAAAAACCCCACCCCCTACCCCCTCCCCGCAAGCAAGGAGGGGGATTACTCTTAAAACTGACTATATATAATAATGTGGATTGATAAGCATTTCGTAATCCAAAATCTAAAATCTAAAATCCAAAATAGTATAAGCCTTCTGATAGTGTATTTTCACAACGGAAGAGATTAGGCTGGGGGTGTTTAGTTAGAAATTAAGAGGAATTATAGTTATGCCCGGTGGTCGTGCAAATCATAAAGGCACTTCTGACAAACCCAATGTTAACGCCAATGGGGTTATTGATGATGCTGTTGATAAATCGGTAGAATCAGAGGATCTTCTCCCTGAAGGTCTTACCAACGCAGAGACACTCAGAACTGATGAATACGTCAATTATCCTCCTGCTACCGAACGCCCAGGCGAGGAATCAAAGACTGGAAAGGAAGAGAAATAGGTACTATTCCTGATTCTGGAGATTAGTAAATGTCTGCCAATAGGTTTCCTGTCTCTGAAACCGCTGCCCAGCACGTAGTTCCACGGGTTCCTTTTGCCTTTGCAGAAGACACTGTTGGTTCAACCCTGGCTACTCTTCCAGGCAATGCATATGATTCCATAGAAGCAGTTTATATCCTTGATCAGCAAGGGCATCTGTGTGGATTAGTTCGCTTGCTTGATTTACTGACTCTACCACGAGACAGAAAGTTAGGTGAGGTGATGACTTCTCAAACACCTACGGCTAATCTCCAAGATGACCAAGAACGGGTTGCAGGGTTGGCAGTTCAACATAATCTCACAGATGTTCCCGTGATTGATGCACAAGGACGTCTATTAGGGGTAGTACCAGCCTCAGCTTTGCTGGCAATTTTACGACGCGAACATATCGAGGATTTGCATCGGCTTGCCGGTATTCAGCGAGAGAATTCCCAGACATACCATGCTTTAGAAGCTCACCCAGTACGACGAGCAAGCGATCGCTTACCGTGGCTGCTCGTGGGGCTTCTTGGTAGTATGTTAGCAACATTTGTTGTCTCACGCTTTGAACAAACACTCGAAGCCCTTGTCTTTGTATCTTTCTTCGTACCTGGGATCGTTTATCTTGCAGATGCTATTGGTACGCAAACAGAAGCAATTGTAGTACGCGGTCTGTCCATGAGCCAAAATTCTTTGCGGAATTTACTCACTGGGGAACTATGGACTGGGTTATTGATCGGGTTGTGTTTGGGTGTTCTCACCTTCCCTGTGGTATTAGTAGCTTTTGGCAATGCGAAACTTGCTTTTGCTGTGGCGCTAACTATATTGATTGCTGGAGGTGTTGCGACAAGCATAGGGTTACTTTTTCCTTGGCTTCTCTATCGTGCTGGCAAAGATCCAGCCTTTGGTTCTGGGCCTGTTGCTACGATTATTCAAGATGTACTCAGCTTGTTAATTTATTTCCAAATAGTTCAATGGCTGGTGATTTGAAAATGCTTGAAAATCTTTGATAATTACATCAGTTTTGTCAGGAAAACTTTAACCTTGAAAATTACGCCTTTTTTGGAAATTAACCACAGATGGACAATAAATAAAAGTTTTTCCTCTGTCTTCCCTCCTCAAGAGGGGGGAATGAGGGGGGTGGACACAGATAACTTAACTTATCTGTGTCCATCTGTGTCCATCTGTGGTTATTACCGTACAACTGGATTAAAGTAATAAATCTATTGTATGGTAAAGCTAAATACGACGAATTGGACTAATTCACATTAGACGTAAATTACATGAAAGTATATACTATCACTTCAGCATAAGTAGTTGTATAAAAAGGCAATTTTATCAATTTTCCTATTTCCTCACAAATTCCTCAAAACTTAGAGATAATTTCTTGTTTATAGCCTTAATCTCTAGCTAGCTATCTGTAAGCCTGAGATATCAAGCGACTAAACCAATATAGACATCAAATCAGCCTTGGATATAAACCTACAGGTTGATGGATTTAGGATTCGCTTTGACTACGCTTTTATATTGTCTGCCTGTTTGCGGAGGAAATTATCAGATGACATCTACATTCGACTGGGAGCAAATTAATGTACCTGAAATTGTCGAGAGTGTTACCGGAGTAATTTTTGCACCTGTGATTCTTCCTCTAGCCTCAGCGGTACATCAACCTACAGTTCAAGCTGCTATTAAAGGGGGAATTGCTCTTTCAGAAAGGTGTAAAGAAGCACTCGCAGAAACTACTGAGGTGATTGAAAATTTAGCAGCAGAGGTAAATGCTGAACTTGTTGAAGATAAGCAGGCACAATTAAATTCTGGAATGACTCGAACTTATTTGAATGGAAAGTCCGAGGTAGCCAGAGATTTAATGAATGTGGTGTCTGACTTTAACGCAGATGTCGGAAGGGCAACTAATGGTACTGTTGATTTACGGTTGTTGCTTCCTCTGGGATTTAGTGCGCTTGCTGTCCGTCAGTTGTTTGTGAAAGGACTGCAAATTGATGAAATACCCTGGTACACAATGGCTTGGTATGCTTTCGACTCTTTTGTAAAATTAAACTCTACTAGTGAATAGTCATTAGTCATTAGTCATTAGTTTGATTAATTAGATAATTCATTTGCAGGGGCATTACAGGAGTAAGATTTTCTGTGATTCAACTAATTCATAATAGTGTTAAAGGACGAGCAAGGTATCAAATTCCAGAGCTTTATCGTTCAGATTCTCTCAAACAACATCTAGAGCGATCGCTCTCAAATCACTCAGCCATAAATCGTGTTTCTGCTAACCCTTTAACGAGCAATATTCTTGTTGTTTATGAGCGTGATTTTAACGTTGATGAAGTAGCATCATTAATTGAAAAAAGCGTTTCAGAATATCAAAAAAACGGAGGAAAATCAGCACCAAAACTTCCTGCCCAAAATTTACCTGTAGCTAAAAAAGAAACAAAAACCAAATCAAAAAAATCTCTTGCCAATGCTCAAGAACAAAGAATAGAAAACTGGCATCTGATGGAAATAGATGCCGTATTAGATGTATTAAATACTTCCAAAACATCAGGATTAAGTAGTGAGTCTGCTGCTGAAAATCTGAATAAATACGGTGCAAACGTTCTATCAGAAGCAGAATCAAGGTCAGATTTAAGTATTATAATTGACCAATTTAAATCTTTGCCCGTTGCTTTGTTGGGCGTTGCTGCTGGTGTTTCAGCTTTCACAGGCGGGCTTATCGATGCCCTTGTTATCCTAGGTGTTGTTGGACTAAATGCAGTGATTGGTTATACTACAGAAAGCCAGTCAGAAAGAATTATTCACTCCTTAAAAAGTCATCAGCAAACAACAACTTTGTTAATTAGAGATGGCAAGCAAATAGAAATTTCTACAGAAGATGTTGTTATTGGAGATATTTTAGTTCTTAAAACTGGCAGTTACGTAGCAGCAGATTCCCGCCTCATTCAAGCAGAAAATCTCAGCATTGATGAATCTGCTTTGACAGGGGAAAGTATTCCTATTACAAAATTGATCGCGCCATTAAAAGGTGAAGATGTACCTTTAGGCGATCGCACAAACATGGCTTACAAAGGAACCTTAATCACTGGTGGTCAAGGTTTGGCTGTGGTGGCGGCAACGGGCAAATTTACCGAAATGGGCAAGATTCAGCAACTGGTTGGTGAAGCGACTTCAACGGAAACCCCCTTATCCAAACAACTTGACGAGGTAGGTAGCCAATTAGTAGCAATTGGGATGGGAATTTGCGGACTTGTCTTCGGAATAGGGGTACTACGGGGATATGGTTTGTTGCAAATGCTGCAATCATCTATATCTTTAGCGGTGGCTGCGGTTCCGGAAGGTTTACCGACTATCGCCACTACAACCCTGGCATTAGGTATCCAAGACATGCGCAAGCATAACGTCCTTGTCCGCAGTCTCAGCGCCGTGGAAGCTTTGGGTTCCGTGCAAACTATTTGTATGGATAAAACCGGAACCATTACAGAGAACCGCATGTCAGTTGTCGAAGTTCACACCGACAGCTTATACATCACCGTATCTGATGGTCAATTTATCGCTGGGGATGAAAATATTAACCCCTATACTTGTGATGAACTGCTGAAGCTGATTCATGTATCGGTTCTCTGTAATGAAAGCCAAGTCAACCAAGAACAGGACGGCGAATTTAGTGTTAAAGGTTCAGCAACAGAAAATGCTTTAATTCACATGGCTATTAGTGCTGGAGTCGATGTGAACCAACTCCGACAAAAATATCCATTGTTGCAAACAAATTTACGCTCAGAAAACCGTAACATTATGAGTACGGTTCATTCTACTGAAAATAATCATAATTTTGTTGCTGTCAAAGGTAGTCCAGGAGAAGTAGCGCGGATATGCAAATGCTGGGTGAAAAACGGACAGGTTGTGTCTTTAACAGAAGAAGACAGGCGGGAAATAGAAATTGAAAATGACCGCATGGCAGGAAAAGCACTGAGAGTGTTGGGTGTAGCTTATACCTTTATGGATGAAAGCCAAAACGGGCATAATCCAGAGAAAGACCTGACATGGTTGGGTTTAGTAGGTATGGCAGACCCGGTGAGAAAGGGTGTTAAAAATTTGATTGGTGAGTTTCATCAAGCAGGTATTGATACCGTGATGATTACCGGGGATCAAAGTCCAACAGCTTATGCGATCGCTAAGGAATTAGAATTAAGTACAAGCCCACAACTGGAAATTCTCGATTCCACTGACCTTAACAATCTCACACCGGAAGCACTAACAGCACTCGCTGACAAGGTAGATGTCTTTGCTCGGATCAGTCCTAGTAACAAACTGCAAATAGTCCAAGCCTTGCAAAACGCCGGACAAGTCGTAGCCATGACAGGCGATGGTATTAACGATGCTCCCGCGCTCAAAGCTGCTCAAGTTGGTGTAGCCATGGGTCAAGGGGGAACAGATGTAGCGCGTGAGGTTGCAGATATCGTCATAGAAGATGACAAACTAGAAACCATGATAGTTGCCGTCAGTCGAGGACGGACAATTTACAACAACATTAGAAAATCTGTACATTTCCTCCTCGCCACCAACATGAGCGAAATTATGGTGATGACAACCTCTACCGCCGTTGGTTTGGGCGAACCCTTGAACGCTATACAGTTATTGTGGTTGAATTTAGTTACTGACATTTTCCCCGGTCTTGCCCTAGCCTTAGAAGCACCAGAACCGGATATACTCAGTCGTCCTCCTCGCAACCCAGACGAACCAATCATTAAAAATTCCGACTTTGGCAGAATTGCTTTTGAAGCAGGAACAATATCCGTAAGTACATTAGGAGCTTATGGATATGGCATCCTTAAATATGGCATTAGTCCTCAAGCTAGCACCATTGCCTTTATGAGCCTGACGACAGCGCAATTACTGCATACAATAAGTTGTCGTTCAGAAAATCACAGCATCTTTAGTAAAGAGAAATTACCAAATAATCCTTACTTAAATGCTGCCATTGTTGGCTCCTTTGCCATACAACTTTTAGCTGTCACTATTCCACCTTTACGCAGTCTGCTGAAAATTGCGCCTGTTGATATTTTGGATGGCGCTGTTATTGCTGGTAGTGCTTTATTACCTTTATTGGTAAATGAAAGTACAAAGAACATTGGACAAAATGAAAATCATTTTGCTCCCTCAAACTTCAAGCCTGAACAGCAATCACCTCAATTACAAGAAGACACAACAATAGAAATAAATCCTGTTTACGCAGGTTCTTAGACACTCATGTTTTTTGCTCTGTTACCTCTGTGTCTCTGTGGTTTATAAATGATTTTTTGAACTACAGAGGCGCAGAAAACACAGAAAGAAGGTTAATTTTTTGAGAGTGTTTATTTACTTTTATAGGGCTAGCTCTAGTCTCTATTTTCACAAGAAGTCTAATAACAAAGGTGAAAGATTATGAAAAAAGACTTCATGTTCACATCGGAATCAGTAACAGAAGGGCATCCTGATAAACTTTGCGACCAAATCAGTGATGCGATTGTAGACCGATTTCTTCAGCAAGACCCCTTTTCTCGGGTAATTACAGAATGTGCTGTATCGACAGGTATTGTTTTTATTGCCGCTAGATTTGAACCTAGTGCTAACGTTGATTTTACCAATGTAGCTAGGCAGGTAATTGACCAAGTAGGCTACGAACATACAGAATTTAATGGTAGAACTTGCAGTATTTTGACAAGTCTTTCAGAATTGCCCCCAGAAAAAAACCTTGCTTTTGATGAAAGCAAATTATCTGATGAGGAAATAGAAAGAATTCCTGTCAAAAACCAAGCTACAGTATTTGGCTTTGCTTGCAATCAAAATCTAGCGCTCATGCCTTTACCAATTTGGTTAGCGCACAAACTAGCAAAACGAATTAGTGAAGCAAGACGCAAAAATATTCTTGATTATCTCACTCCCGATGGTAAAACTCAGGTAGGAGTAGAATACAGAAATCGCCAACCTTACAGAATCCACAGTTTAACAGTAATTGCCAGTCAAAACAAAGCAAAATATCCTGATTTAGAACAACTGAGAAAGGATATTTGTGAGACAATAATTAAACCTGTCTTTGAGACAGAAGAGATTAAACCGGATGAAAAAACAAGAATATTTATCAATCCGGATGGACAATTTATTAGAGGTGGTCCGGCTGCTCACTCTGGTTTAACAGGGAGAAAAAATGCTATAGATACTTATGGAGAATATGCACACCATAGTGGCTCAGCATTAAGCGGCAAAGACCCAATTAGAATAGATAGAGTTGGAGCTTATGCAGCCCGTTATGCAGCTAAAAATGTAGTAGCAGCAGGTATTGCTGATGAATGTGAAGTGCAGTTAAGTTACTCAATAGGTATTGCTAGACCTGTGAGTATTCGGGTAGAAACTTTTGGAACAGGCAAAATATCTGATGAAGAAATTACAACAATTTTGGAAAAGCATTTTGATTTCCGTCTAGCCGGAATCATCAAACAGTTTAATTTGAGATTTATGCCTTCAATTCACAAAGGAGGATTTTACAGAAAACTAGCAGCTTATGGTCATGTAGGAAGAGTAGATTTACAACTTCCTTGGGAGAAAACAGATAAAGTAGACGTTTTTTAGTTAATGGTTAATGGTTAATGGTTAATAGTCATTAGTCAGTTGTCATTTGCTAAAAACCAATGACTAATGACTAATGACAAATGACAAATGACTATTGAAGTTGAGGTTCTTTTTGAGTATAAAGATAATCGCAATATAACGCCCAAGCAGCGCCAAATAAACCAGTTAGAGAACCTGCGATCGCTGCCGCAACTCCCCATCCCATCGGTCCGATCCAATCTGTAAGTTCACACAATATTGCTGTACTTGCTTTGGCAACAATGTAAGCTGTTCCTGTTGCCGCCACCGTTACCAAACCCAATTCTACCAGCATTTCTACCACTCTCTTACTGGACAAATCCTCTTCAAAATAGATTTTCCAGATAGAGGTGTACATAGCGATATCAGAAGCAGTTAAAACCACCTGTTTAGGAATTTCTATACCAGGAGTTGGCGCAGCAGAGACAGCACCGCCACCAGCAGCACAAGTGGCGATCGCTAAAGCCACTTCTAATCTTTTTTTGCCCAGACTACTCACTTTCCTATCTCCTATAACTCTTGCAAAGCCAATTTTTGTTTACAGGATTGCATTAATATCAACCCTGTACAATCACTTACCCTACTAGGTTAGACCATTCCCTCAAAGAATGAATCAGAACTGAAAACTCCGCGTTACTCTGCGTAATCCTCCGCGTTACTCTGCGTTTAACCTCAAATCATGAATTCGCTACTAATTTACCCAAAGTTGTAATAGTAACGGCAATTTTAATGCTGGCAAACCTATATTAATAGCCCATTCCCTCACCCTGTTAGGTGATGTCATCTCCAGGTTTTGAACGATATCCTAAAAGCACCAAGAGTTGCTCAACTCTGGAGCGAAAGTTATGAAAAAAATTATTATGGCTAGTCTAGTAGCTTTAGCTACTACTACTGGATTTATCCTCAACAATCAACCCGCTCAAGCGCATCGTCGTTACTATTATCATCCCTATCATCGCTCATACCCTCTCAGCTACTGCTATCCCATTACTCAATGGTTTGTTGATGAAGACCCCGCCTATCATCCTCAAGCTTACGCCGATGGCTACCGTCAAGGAAGTGCTAGCGCTAAAAAAGGGAATGCATACAAACCGCGTACCGCTGGTGGAGAGTTTGCGCGTGGTTTTAAAGATGGTTATTACGGAAGAGAATTTGCAGGTCAGAAACAGACAGTTCCTAACGTAGTTAAACCATACACTAGAACTAATTGCGGTTGGTTTTGATTCTTTTTGGTAGGAGTTGGGCAAATATCCCGACTCCTAGCTATTAGCGGTAACAGTTTCTTTCTGTTCCTGTTTCTTTATATTTCGTCTACCCCAAGGTTTAAGAACAGAAATCGCAATGATAGCTAAAACACACAATGTCTGAATGGTTCCAGCAATAATCATTGCCTGTCGGTCAAACATATACAGCGGATTTTGCAATGCTTGTAACCTCTGTGTGTCAGAAATAGCAGTCATTGCATTTACCCAAGGTCCTAGCCAGATTGTACCGAAAACTATAAGCGTTACTGTTGCTACCCACTTCACAATCACCCAATAGTGTTTGAAAAATCCCCAAATAGTCAACCAGCACAACAGTCCACCCGTTAATAATGCTAGGTTAGCAGTAGGAATTATTACAAAGTCATCTAGTAGCTTCAAAACAGAATTAATCGCGTACAACTCATCACCGTTAATAGTGTTGCGGTTACTGAATGCGATCGCAACCATACATAAAGCTGTTCCAAACCAAATTCCGCCAAAGGCTACTTTGTCATTTATCCTTTGTACAAAACTAATGACTAATGACTAATGACTAATGACTAATGACCAATGACTAATGACCAATGACCAATGACTAATCTAACTCTCGGCGTCCTTCCAAGGCGCGTGCCAAAGTCACCTCATCAGCATATTCCAAATCCCCACCCACAGGCAAACCAAAGGCGATCCGCGTCACCTTAGTAAAGGGTTTCAAAAGCTGACCGATATACAGTGTCGTCGTCTCCCCTTCCACACTCGGACTAACTGCCAAAATTACTTCTTTTGGCTTGTGCTGACTCACTCGCCGCTGCAAAGCATTAATGGTCAACTGTTCCGGGCCAATGCCATCTATCGGGGAAATCACGCCACCCAGTACATGATACTTGCCTTTGTACTCTCTGGTTTTTTCCAACGCAATCACATCGCGGGAATCCGCCACTACACAAATAGTACTGTTATCACGGCTGGGGTTGCGGCAGATTTCACAAACAGGTTCAGCAGATAGGTGAAAGCATTCTTTGCACAAGCCAATTTGTTTTTTTGCTTCTATTAAGGCATGTGCTAGAGCTTCTACTTCTGCTTCTGGACGTTTTAAAATATGCAGCGCTAATCTTTGGGCAGTTTTCGGACCAACTCCCGGCAAGCGTTGCAATTGCTCAATTAACCGTGCTAAAGGACGTGCGTAAACCGTGGTTTTATCTCCAGTATGTATGTACCTTAACTATGATGACATTCTTGCAGGATTTTGGATTGGTAATTTAACTTGTCATCCGTTTGTGCTGTTCAAATATCCCAAAATAGAATAAACTGACAGACATCTTACGTTTTCAAATTCACGCACATTAGTAGATGAGTCTATTTAGCCCAAAACAAAGCTCTCGCAATACCTTAAAATCTAAAGCAACTAGTACAGTTGGTCGTGGAAAAGTAGTCAAACTGAATTATGTCTAATAAGTCAAAAGTATGCCCGGATAAGCCATCCAAATATTGAGATGCAAGTCTGATCACATCCTGCAAATTCATTCTTTTTCCTCACAAGATTTATCAGATAACTCTTGCTCAACTTTCTTGAGAATGTCACAGGGATCTATGCCTATTACACGAGCAACTAACAGGAACTCAATTACATCCAATCGTCTTTCGCCATTTTCATATTTGGCAACGAAAGATTGTGGTTTCTTTAAAGATTTAGCAACAGTTGCCTGAGTTAGTTTAGCTTCCTTACGAGCCGCAATCATGCAACGACGGAATATTTCATACTTAGAACTGAACACAGATTTCATTGTGCTTGGGTTTTAGCACCATTTGTACGTCAAACACAATAAACCTATTTTCGGATAATCCCAAAATAGGATATTTGTCTATAACTAGCTCAGTTGGTAAAGCAGCCTAACAAATCGTTGCACTCACACTTTTCTTTAATGCCATTAATCGCGCTTGGTAGGTCTTAATCTTCAAGTTATAGCCATGAGCGATCGCTTTTTCATTAATCTGCAAGTGCGCGATAAGCCTTTATGCTTTACGCTCCGCGTATCGCTCACAATCGTTTTAGTTTTTGTAAATATTTTTAATTTTTTTTGCAAACATAGATTTTACTCTACCATATGCATAACTGCGGTAAATCTTTATAAATAAAACTTTACAAAGTTTAGTAGAATGACATTAACCAAACATAAGTATTTTTGCTCACTGCCATGATAGCAGATCGATTTCCCTGGCTTACCGCGATTGTGCTGCTGCCACTCGTTGCTTCCTTTCTTATCCCCGTACTACCCGATAAAGATGGTAATCGCGTACGGTGGTATGCCCTAGGCGTAGGAATCGCGGATTTTATCTTGATGTGCTACACCTTTTGGAAGCATTACGATGCGAACAGCGCTACTTTTCAACTCGTGGAAAAGTATGCCTGGGTGCCTCAGTTAGGTTTTAACTGGGCGGTTTCGGTCGATGGAATATCCGTCCCCCTTGTGCTTCTGGCAGGACTGGTAACGACGCTTTCAATTTTTGCAGCCTGGCAAGTTAATATCAAGCCCCGACTCTTCTATTTCCTCATGCTGGTGCTGTATTCTGCACAGATAGGGGTGTTTGTAGCCCAAGACTTGCTGCTGTTTTTCATTATGTGGGAGTTAGAATTAGTTCCCGTCTACTTACTTGTTTCCATTTGGGGCGGACAAAAGCGCCGCTATGCAGCAACCAAATTCTTATTATATACCGCAGCTGCTTCTATATTTATTCTCGTTGCAGCCTTGGCAATGGCTGTCTACGGCGGCGATATGACTTTCGATATTGCTGCACTCGGCATGAAGGATTTCCCCCTAGCGCTAGAATTGCCACTTTATGCAGGATTGCTGATTGCCTTTGGTGTTAAGCTGGCTATTTTTCCTCTACATACCTGGTTGCCTGATGCACACGGCGAAGCTTCCGCTCCTGTGTCGATGATTCTGGCTGGTGTACTTTTGAAAATGGGCGGATATGGACTAATTCGTTTGAATTTGGAACTTCTTCCCGATGCACACGTTTATTTTGCGCCGGTTCTAGCTATTCTGGGCGTTGTCAATATTATCTATGGCGGATTGAATTCCTTTGCCCAAACCAACATGAAGCGCCGCCTAGCGTATTCGTCAGTTTCTCACATGGGTTTCGTACTCCTGGGTATTGCGTCCTTTACCGATTTGGGAGTCAGTGGCGCGATGTTACAGATGATATCCCACGGTTTAATCGCAGCGATGCTGTTCTTCCTAGCAGGCGTAACTTACGATCGCACCCACACAATGGTAATGGAAAAGATGGGTGGTATTGGTCAAGTGATGCCCAAAGTGTTTGCTCTGTTTACAGCTGGTGCAATGGCGTCGCTGGCTCTTCCTGGAATGAGCGGTTTTGCTAGTGAACTTTCAGTCTTTGTTGGTGTAACAACTAGCGATATCTACAGTTCAACTTTCTGCACAGTTACAGTTTTCTTAGCTGCGGTAGGAGTCATTCTCACACCGATCTATCTACTCTCAATGCTGCGAGAAGTATTTTACGGTTCTGGTGCAGCACTCAAGTGCGACGTTGGCAATGCAGGCTCAGAAAATCAGGATGATGAAGGAGCGCTTTGTTTTGGTACGGACTGCGTTCTGCCTACAGAGGCAATCTATAGCGATGGTAGACCCCGTGAATTGTTTATCGCTGCTTGTTTTCTACTGCCGATAATCGGTATTGGGTTTTATCCTAAGCTGGCTACGCAAGTTTACGATGTCAAGACTGTGGCAGTCAATGCTCAAGTCCGCCAATCTTATACCCAATTCGCGCAAACGAATCCCCAAATCTACGCTAAGGGATTTTTGGCTCCAAGAATCACAGAATCTGATATTACACCGGTTTTAGGAATTGTCAAGTAAATTTAATAAACCTTTATTTTTGTGGAAAATCGAGCGATCGCACTTTTGTTGGGCGATCGCTTTTTGGTTGAGGTGGAAGTGTGCGATACAAAGGAGCGTAAAGCCTCCGGCTTATCGCCTTTGTATTGAAGTTGTCTTACAATACCAGCACGACCTCAACAGTATCGTCTGGAATAGGTTCACCTCGCTCGGTCTTGCAAAACTTCGATGTAGAGAGCGATCGCTTCTTCAATATTTGCCAAAGCTTCCTCACGAGTTTTTCCCTGACTGATACAACCCTGCAAACTCGGTACTTCGACAACAAAATATCCATCCTCGCCAGGATATAGCAACACTTTGCGTTTATATTTGGCTTGAGGTATCGTCACGGTAATTGTTCCAATCGCTGCTCGGTTAATTTATCCAAATCCTAACATTCCCTAGAGCGAGCAATAATAGTGATTGTGCCAGATCGCTTTTTCATTGAGGTGCAGGTGTGCGATCGCAATCACAATTATTGATAAAAACGCATTGGTGTTGATTTGCTTCAGACACAGCTTCAGAAACTTGGCTCTGATATTGTTCTAAATTTTGATGAGTAAGGTCTATTTTAAGAAAATTAAACCACAGATGGACAATAAATAAAAGTTTTTCCTCTGTCTTCCCCCCTAAAAAGGGGGGAATGAGGGGGGTGGACACAGATGAACACCGATTATCTGTGTCTATCTGTGTTCGTAACACTTTAAAACCCGATTTATGCAAAAAGTTATAAACAAAAAAAGCCCTCCACCTGGAGAGCTTTTTGATTAACTAAACTTGACTATTAACCGTTGATAGCGGGAGCGCTCAAAGCAACAGGAGCAGCATCGCCAGCAGCCAAGTCTAAGGGGAAGTTGTGAGCGTTACGCTCGTGCATTACTTCCATACCCAGGTTAGCGCGGTTGATGATGTCAGCCCAGGTGTTGATTACGTGACCTTGAGAGTCAATCACAGACTGGTTGAAGTTGAAACCGTTGAGGTTGAACGCCATGGTGCTGATTCCCAGTGCGGTGAACCAGATTCCAATTACAGGCCATGCAGCTAAGAAGAAGTGCAAGCTGCGGCTGTTGTTGAAAGAAGCGTATTGGAAGATTAGGCGACCGAAGTAGCCGTGAGCAGCAACGATGTTGTAGGTTTCTTCTTCTTGACCGAACTTGTAACCGTAGTTTTGAGATTCGGTTTCGGTGGTTTCACGCACCAAGGAGGAAGTTACCAAAGAACCGTGCATTGCACTGAACAAGCTTCCACCAAATACACCTGCTACACCAAGTTGGTGGAAGGGGTGCATGAGGATGTTGTGTTCAGCTTGGAACACGATCATGAAGTTGAAGGTACCGCTGATACCCAAGGGCATACCATCGGAGAAGGAACCTTGTCCGAGGGGGTAAATCAAGAATACTGCGGCAGCGGAAGCCAAAGGAGCAGAATAAGCTACGCAGATCCAAGGACGCATACCCAAGCGGTAGGACAATTCCCACTGACGACCGAGGTAGCAGAAGCAACCGATCAAGAAGTGGAAAATTACCAACTGGTATGGACCGCCGTTGTACAACCACTCATCTAAGGAAGCTGCTTCCCAGATGGGGTAGAAGTGCAAGCCGATCGCGTTGGAAGAAGGAACAACAGCACCAGAGATGATGTTGTTGCCATACAGTAAAGAACCTGCAACAGGCTCGCGGATACCATCGATGTCTACGGGAGGAGCAGCGATGAAAGCGATGATGAAGCAGGTAGTAGCGGCGAGCAAAGTAGGAATCATCAACACGCCAAACCAACCTACATATAAGCGGTTTTCGGTGCTTGTTACCCACTCGCAGAACCGCTCCCATACATTGCCGCTTGTGCGTCTTTGTAAGGTTGTGGTCATTGTTTTATGAGTGCTTTACTATCTGATGTAATTTACGTAGGTTGTTCTACCTACGCTTCTTCTACCTTAAGAAATATGTTGAGATTTGTACACTACTTTTCATTAAGTTACATGAACAAAAAAGATAAGTTTTGTAAAGTATTTTTTGTGAAGATTTATTTATGAGTAATTAATTTTTCTATGATTTATCAACTGACTCGATAGGTGCAAAACTGCGATTTAAAAGATGCGCAGTTTTGCACCAACGGCAACTAAAGTTGCAGTTAGGCCTGCTAAAATACCAGTAGTGGAAGGGTAATCAACCACTTTAAAAACCCAATTGCTGCCTAACATGCAGACGCTGTACCTTGACAATTGAAGATTGGTGGGTTCTATTCTATAGTTCTAGTTTCCTTCCAGGAATAGGTAAAATCTTCATGGAGACTAGACAACCAGCATTGTAGAGATGTGTCATGTCACGTTTCTAACACACAAATTTTGAAGTAATTCAACTACGGTAGGGCATACCGAAAGTTAAAGCTTGGGGAGAGAACCACCTCTGGGTTAGGTAACGCAAGGAACCTAGTCTAAGTGGACTCGCTGAACCAAGAATCTCCCAAATTCAATTTGGGAGAGTGTCAATTTTGTCTCATACAACTAACAGATTTTTACATTTAAGTAAATAGGTCATTTGTTACCTCATTACCCCACCACCACCACCCTTTTCGCTTTTTTATCTAGATATCAACCAGGGGGCCATGTCATATGCCGTCCTCCCAGAATATGCAGATGTAAATGGTAAACGGTTTGACCGCCATCTTCCCCAGTATTAATGACAAGGCGATATCCGTTTGTGAGTCCGGCTTGTTCGGCAACTCGTTTAGCAGTTAACAAAAGATGTCCCAAGAGGGCACTATCATCAGATTCGGCATCAGTTAACTTGGGAATGGGTTTTTTGGGAATAACGAGAATGTGGACGGGTGCTTGGGGGTTAATGTCTTTAAACGCCAGCGCTAAATCATCCTCGTAAACAATGTTGGCTGGAATTTCTCGACGAATGATTTTGCTGAAAATCGTGTCTTGATTTGTCATGTGTCATTTATTATTTGTCATTTGCCAATAGTCAATGATAAGACGGACGAATGACTAATGACTAATGACTAATGACTAAGGACTAAAAATAATGCTTGCTAGAGTCTGGAGTTCATCAATTGTAGGTATTGACGCTGTAAAAGTCGGCGTAGAAGTCGATGTTTCCGGGGGTTTGCCGGGAATTATCATTTTGGGACTACCAGATGCGGCGGTGCAAGAATCTCGTGAACGGGTAAAGGCTACTTTGAAAAATGCTGGTTTTGCGTTCCCCGTGCGAAAAATCGTCATTAATCTCACACCTGCTGATTTACGCAAGGAAGGCCCATGTTTTGATTTACCTATCAGTGTGGGAATTTTAGCGGCTTCTGAACAAGTCAATGCTGAGTTGTTGGGAGATTATCTTTTTTTAGGCGAAGTTTCTTTGGATGGTAGTTTGCGTCCTGTGGCTGGTGTATTGCCTATTGCTGCTGCTGCCCAAAAAATGGGAATAGCTGGTTTAGTTGTCCCTGCTGATAATGCCCAAGAGGCTGCTTTGGTGGAAGGATTGACTGTTTATGCTTTCAAAAATCTGGCGGATGTAGCTGATTTTTTAAATAATCCAAAGCGTTATCAACCTGTATGTTTGGATGGTAGTGTAGAGACGTTGCCTGCAACTTCTCTACATGGTGCAGATTTAAAGGATGTAAAAGGACAGGCTCATGCTCGTCGCGCTTTAGAAATTGCTGCTGCTGGTGGACATAATTTAATTTTTGTTGGACCGCCTGGAAGTGGTAAAACTATGTTGGCGCGGCGTTTATCTGGTATCCTGCCACCATTGAGCTTTTCAGAAGCTTTAGAAACAACTCGTATTCACTCAGTCGCTGGTTTACTGAAAAATAGAGGTTCGTTGGTGCGCGATCGCCCTTTTCGCAGTCCCCATCACTCCGCGTCTGGCCCCTCTCTCGTCGGTGGCGGTAGTTTTCCCCGTCCTGGAGAAATTTCTTTAGCACATCTTGGCATACTTTTTTTAGATGAATTAACAGAATTTAAACGTGATGTGTTGGAATTTCTACGTCAGCCTTTGGAAGATGGATATGTAACGATTTCGCGCACGAGACAATCAGTAATGTTTCCTGCTCAGTTTACTTTAGTGGCGAGTACCAATCCCTGTCCGTGTGGTTATTATGGTGATACTATTCAACAATGTACTTGTTCGCCACGCCAACGGGAGCAATATTGGGCAAGGCTTTCCGGGCCGTTGATGGATAGAATTGATTTGCAAATTGCGGTTAACCGTTTAAAGCCAGAGGAAATTACTCAACAACCGACAGGAGAATCTTCAGCGATAGTTAGGGAACGAGTACAACAAGCACGCGATCGCGCTTCTGTTCGCTTTCAATCAGAATCAAATCTGCGTTGTAATGCACAGATGCAGAGTCGCCATTTACAGAAGTGGTGTATGTTGGATGTTAGTAGCAAAAATTTGTTAGAAGGTGCGATTAAGAAATTAGGGTTATCGGCAAGGGCAAGCGATCGCATTCTCAAAGTAGCGCGGACGATTGCAGATTTGGGGGGAGATGAGAATTTGCAAGCTCATCATGTGGCTGAGGCGATTCAGTATCGGACGATAGATAGAATGCAGTGAATATTTCTTAACTTTAGCCCTGAATTAAAATTCGGGCTAAAAGCTGAAGTTAGCTCAAAGCTAACTCATATCATATCCGATTAATTAGTTCTAATTCTCATGTTAACTGTACCCCACCCCTTAATCCCCTCCCCGCAAGCGGGGAGGGGAGGTGAAGCATAGCTTTACCGGGGTGGGGTTCTTGGGGGAATGATAGGTGATTAAGCGGACTTGATATCAAATATGAATTTCAACCCTTTTCAAAGGGTTTTAGCTTTTAGCCGGAAATTTATTTCCAGGCTACTCACCAGATGATGATAAGTCAGAGTCGTCATATATCCACATTGGTTCTACACTACCAGCTTTTTGAAACCCGCACTGTTGATAGAAACCTACAGCATCTGTAACTGCAAGAAGAATTTGCTGATGAAAGCCTGCGTAGCGACTCTGAAGTTCTTTGATAATACGCCGCCCGATACCCCTACGTTGGAATGCAGGTAACACCAAAAGGTGTGGATAGTATACCACTAACGCTCCATCTGAGATGGCATTGCCCAATCCTACGAGGGATTGGGAGTGCCATGCAGATATTACTGTGTGTGAGTTGGCTAGTGCTGTGAGAAGTTGGTCAGGTTTTGAAGCGGAAGACCAACCGCACTCTCTATATAGTTCGAGTACGGCTTTGCGAGGAAGATTCACATCATCGCGCAACTCTACTTCAGCATTATCACACATGCTTTAACCTGATGAATCCGGAGAGTTAAATTTATTATATGTGAAAGCGATCGCCCGAGCAGGGATGGCTGCAAGGCGAAGCGCCTTGCAGCGGCGGCGGAGCCGCCAGCAAAAAATCCTCCGGATTTTTTGCCTCTGCCGGGCGCGCTTCGCGATCGCACATCCTAGCGCTTTCAAAAATTTTCTATTACATTTTTTACTTTCAATATTAAAATTTTCCAGAATCTTTATAAAAACTTTTTGTCAAAAATAATTGGCTTCTGCTTGTAATTTAACTCCAAAAATATTAGGTTAAGGAAACATTAATGAATGGATAAAAAACGATAAAAAAGTATGTAAATACGTCTAACGGATGATGTGTATTAAAAAGCTAAAATTACATATTTATATCGAAACTAAGTTTTTTATCGGTATTATCTAAGTGATGCACAATCCTTGATGTAGATAAATAATCTTCGTTCCTTAAACAGAAATTAACCTCAATTTAAATGCAGATTAATCTAGATATTTTTCAAGATTTCTGCTGATTAAAAAAATGGAAATTTTTCATATTTGTTTGCAGAAATATCTAAGGTATGGCAAGCAAAAAAGATTTTCCAGCGAAAGAATTCTAGCTAATCCGATTCGAGGCAATTAAATGTCTAAATTTACACGAAGGCAGCTACTGGCTTTCTTTGGAGCAAGTGCTGGTGCAGCTGTGCTAGCTCCTGCTTTGGGGGAAAAAGCTTTTGGCAACAATAAGGTATTTGCTGATTTATCTATACCCCTGAGATTTACCCCAGTACGTTTGCCCCATCCTTTACCGATTTATACACAGCAAAAAAGCTACTTACCAAAAGGAATTGGGCAGGGAAGCGTATTAGAACCCTCTGCTGATGCACGCTTAACTAGCTACACCGTATTTGATGACGTTGTGGTACCGCCGGAATATGAACGGTATGTAATTGTCAAATGGGGCGATCGCGTTTTTCCCAACAAAGAAGATTACTTTGGCTACAACAGTGATTATACGGGTTTTGTTCCCATAAATGGTAAAAGTTTTAATGACGGCTACCTTTGGAACAATCATGAGTATGTCTCTTACCCACTTTTGTTTGTAACACCAGGCACACCTGAAGATTTAGAAGGGTCACGCACAAGCTACTCTCTGGTAATTGGGCAGAATTTACCGGAAGACAAAACAAATATCGAAGTCTTGGGTGAATTCATGTATAACTTGGGTGGTTCTGTGGTGCGGATTTCCCGCCCAAACCCCACCGGACGTTTTGCTGTTGTTAGCGATCGCAATAACCGACGCATCCACGGACTTTCTGGTTTAGGAATTAACCGTCAACGGACTGATGGTTATCAAAAAGTCACGGCTTGGGGTTCTAAAAGTTACCAGCAAGGAGACGACAATTATCTAATTGGAACCGGCCCGGCTGCCACCCAAGTGTTTTCCCTTAGTTCCGACGGATTGGGTAACAAAATTATCGGTACGGGATACAACTGTTCTGGCGGTACATCTCCTTGGGGAACTATTTTGTCTGCTGAGGAAAACTTCCAAGCTAGTTCTGAATTTTTCGTTGGCGTAACGGAACCTGTAAACAATAACGGTACGCAAACGCGCTACACTAAAGGTTCGACGGGGGAAGCCTTCGGTTTAGTTGGCGAAAAATATGGTTGGATGGTGGAAATCGATCCCGCCGATCCGAATTTCCGTCCTCGCAAGCACACTGCTTTGGGTCGGTTCCGCCATGAAAATATCGCTTTACGGGTGGAACCAGGAAGACCGTTAATTGGTTACATGGGTGATGACCGGCGCGGGGGTCACACCTGGAAATTTGTTAGCCGAGGTACAATCACTTTTCCCAACGATAAAAACAACAGCCGCTTATTTGAAGAGGGTACTCTGTATGTAGCCCGTTATAATCCTGACGGTACGGGACAGTGGATTCCCTTAGATTTAAATACTCCTACTAATCCGATTCCGCCTTCGGTGCTTGCTTCTGTGGAAATTAAAGCATTGGGTAAAGCCACCAGAAATGCTGAGACTCCAATTCGGCTTTTCGGGCCTTCTGAAGACCCGGATGAAGGTAGCGTGTTTGTGGGCGTTGATACGACCAATGAAGCCGAAATTCTACCCGCTTATAAAGGTAAGAGACTAGCTGATTTCTACACCAGCCAAGGTGCTATGCTAGTTGATGCCTTTTTGGCAGCCAATTTAGTTGGTGGAACTCCTACCGCCCGTCCTGAAGATTTGGAAGTCAACCCCAGAGATCCTCGTGAAGTCTTTATCGCTTATACCGATGGTGCGCCCGGAAGTGATGGGTATCCTGATTCTCGCATCTTTGTAGTTTCCAAGTACAGTGCTGACATTAACGCCGCCCAGCCTTCAGGGGAACTTTTCAAGATTATCGAAGATAGCTTTGATAGTACAGGTACAACCTTCCGTTGGGAACGATTTGTGAAAGGAGGGGAAGCAGGGAGTGAACCTGGAGATGGCTTTGCCAATGTAGATAATCTTGCTTTCGATAACCAAGGAAACATTTGGGGCGTCACTGATATGTCTACTAGTGCCCACAATGGTTTTAGTACCGGTGCTAACTCAGAAGTATTAGAGATAGACCATAGGGTAGTAGGTGCGGAATCGCCCAGCCAAATTGATTCTAATCTCAATGTTGAAACTTCTAATCTGATTGGGGTTTTTGGCAATAATTGGCTTTTCTTTATTCCTACCAGTGGACCAGACGCTGGGGAAGTTATACCTTTTGCTTATGGACCACCACGCTGCGAGATGACCGGGCCTACTTTCGTTGGGGATACGTTGATTATTTGCGTACAACACCCTGGTGAAGAGGTTCCATTTACCCCTCAGCAAACTCTCAGCCGAGAGATTGAGATTTTGAACTTGGATGGTAAGGGTGTGTTTACTCAAAAACGTAGTGTACCACGTGGGAGTAACTGGCCAAGTAATATAGAGGGCAATCCTCAAGGTCCACCGCGCCCGGCTGTAATTGGAATTCGCCGCAAACAGTACACCGGCCAGTTTGTTTAATATCTTACCTCTGTGTCTCTGTGTCTCTCTGGTTAAATAAATTACAAATGTTCTCCTTTGAATGAGGTACGCGGGTAGGGGCATGGAATGTTCCCTACTCGTTTGAATGAGGTACGCGGGTACATTGCCGTGCCTCTAGGGAGCATCCCAATTTTGACAAAATACTTGTTAAAGAATCTTCCCAGTCCTCTTGTAGAGGACTTGTTAAAGAATCTTCCCAGTCCTCTTGTAGAGGATTGTTAAAGAATCTTCCCAG
>JBHYDF010000072.1:0-34094 GCA_051861145.1 Nostocaceae cyanobacterium | reverse complement strand
GCTACAACCCTTGATATACACTGCATACGCTTTTTGTCAATTGGGGAAGTTCAGACTAAAAGGATTTGGCAAAGTTTCTGCTTGATTTTTAACGCAGGCGTTGAGAACTTGATCTGATGATGGCGCTGGAATTTCTGTAGTTCCTTGTTGCGCTCTCACCGGAACAGCTAAGCTAGTGGAAGCTAGTGCTAGGGTTGTTGCTAAAATTTTAAATTTCATCAGTTTTAGGCTGTTATGTATTTAACGTCTCCAGTTTAATTTCTAGAGACGACAACGCCCTATCTTGTGTTCTCGAAGCAGAGGAACAGAAATTAGAATTACCTTGCTGACGCTAAGCGTAAGCAAACATTGCAACCATTATTAACATTACAGTTAACCCACAAACCCAAAGTATTAATGACCCCCAGCTAACGGAGTCTTGCTGTATTTTTTGCCACAAATTATTATCTGAATTATTACGGATTGCCATTTTATTCCCTCCGATTTTTCTTGCGCTTCACCAGACACGCAATTAAAAAAGTTTGGACTATATCAAAATTAAGCTCATCCCAGGAAACGAAAATCAACTATGAGCATGATATTTGCTCACTTCCAAGGACTAATCACTTAAAATTTGAATAACTAAATGCATTACGTATGAATGCTTGCGTTTCTTGTGGGTTCCCTTATTCAAAAGCGAAAGTTTTTTAACAGAATTTTTGACTTTAGTACATTTTATCTTCCCACAAAAAAGCGATCGCACTCTCTAAATTGTGAATATTCTTAATGTTAGTCAATAGTCAATAGTCAATAGTCATTAGTCATTAGTCATTAGTCATTAGTCATTTGTCATTTGTCATTTGTCTTTATCAATGTCCAATGCCCGATGCCCGATGCCCAATGCCCACTCGCTTCGCTTAATTAAAAATTAAGAATTAAAAATTAAAAATTGAATTGATTTGATTTCACTTTTAATTTTTAATTTTTCATTTTTAATTCCCGAAGGGTTGCCCGATGCCCGATGCCCGATGCCCAATGCCCGATGCCCGATGCCCGATGCCCAATGCCCGATGCCCAATGCCCGATGCCCGATGCCCAATGCCCAATGCCCTATTCCCTACTCCCCACTCCCCACTCCCCACTCCCTACTGAATTAGAGACTACATTGAAAGAAAGGATTTGCCATCTTCCAGGAAGGAGATGCGGTATGACTAAAGCTTTAGAAGCAACTACTAACACTACACATTACGTACGCATTGCCCAAGCTGCCGATGTAAAAGCCTCTGGTTATCTGGTGGTTCATGCGGAAGGACAAGCGATCGCTCTTTTCAATCAAGGTGACAAAATTTACGCTATAGATAATCGTTGCCCACACATGGGCTTTCCTTTACATCGAGGTACAGTCAAAGATTGTATTTTAACTTGCCACTGGCATCATGCCCGTTTTGACCTTGCTAGCGGTGGTACTTTTGATGCTTGGGCTGATGATGTTCGAGCTTTCAAGGTGCAGATCCGTGACGGTGAAGTGTGGGTGGATTTAGCATCCCATACCGATCCGCAAACTCATCAGCGCCAGCGCCTTCAAGATGGTTTAGAACAGGGTATCTCTCTGGTAATTGCCAAGTCGGTAATAGCCTTGCTAGATGCAGGTGTTGATGCAACAGAACCATTCCGTATTGGCCTTGATTTCGGGGTGCGTTACCGTAAAGCAGGCTGGGGAGCAGGTTTAACTATGCATACTTGCATGATGAACTTATTACCTTACCTCGACCCAGAAGACCGACCCCGCGCCCTTTATCATGGTCTTGCGGCTGTAGCGCGTGACTGTGCAGGTCAACCACCACGTTTTGGAGTTCACCCCTTACCTACTTCTACACCAGACATCGACACGCTGAAAAGATGGTTTCGGCAGTTTATCGAAGTACGTGATGCAGAAGGTGCTGAACGCTGCTTAGTGTCTGCGGTGCGTGGAGGTGCTAACCAACAGGAAATAGCTGATATGCTGTTTACTGCTGCAACTGACCATCGTTATATTGATGTTGGTCATGTGATTGATTTTACAAATAAAGCGCTGGAAAGCCTTGATATTACGGAATGGCAGAATGCAGAGTCAGTACTAACAAGCTTAGTTGCTGAATATGCTAGCGCTGAACGCATGGAAGAGTCAAATTCCTGGCGTTACCCGGTGGATTTGGTCGCAATTTTAGACGCTGCTTTTGCGGAATTACCAGCAGCTTTACAAACAGGACGAGGTAAGCGAGGAAGTTGGTCAGGTCGCGAGGAATTGGTAATAGTATTATTAGGTGAAGATGCCCAAGCGATCGCTAATTCTCTTTTAGATGCACTGCGAGCCGGTTGTAGTGAAGAAGAATTAGCGGCTACTGTCGCCTATGCAGCGGCGTTACGAATTGCTCACTTCCACACTAACAATGACTTTGGTGATTGGGATACAGCACATCATACCTTTACCTTTGCCAATGCAGTTCATCAAGGCTTGCGGCGAGTACCTTCACAGTCTTTATTACGGGGTGTTTTCGACGCCGCCATGAGTACATATCTCAACCGTTTTTTGAATGTACCCCCAGCACGTTTACCGGAAGTCCAGCAAACTGTAGAAAACCCAGAAAAATTACTGCAAGAACTCCCAGAATTACTGGATCGTCAACAACAGGTAAATGAAGCAGGCGCATTAGTCGCCCGTTACCTGTACAGTGGTGGAAATGCTGAGCGACTTTTGGCTGTACTGGGTAAATTATTGCTGCGAGAAGACCGTAGTTTTCATACGATTCAAGAGATGGAAGCAGCTATTCGTCAGTATAGTTTGTTGCGCGGCACTAAAGCAGGAGTACATGTATTAATTGCTGCTGCACGGTACTTAGCAGCCCATGCGCCAACCATGCGATCGCAACAACAAACTTACCAAATGGCTGAGCGGTTGCATAAAGGCGATCGCGTATTTGAAGATTCGTAGATGTGCGCTAATATCGTTTTTACCTCAATATCTTCGCCAAAAAAACCCTCACTCTGACCAAGTGAGGCTACACTAACAAAGATACAAGCCGACCTAGCCTGAATTTCAGCCCAGGTCGGTCAGCTTTGTTTGTAAGCAAGAGGCTACTTCTGTGGTGGCTGTGGGGAAATTGGCGAAGGTATTGTCAAAGAAACCGTGTTTCTAGAGATTTAAATTTTCACAACCTATCTGGGATTGTAGTACTTTATTTATGCCGATCTACTTGTTGCAATCAAATAAAATTAAGTATAGTATTTTACAAAGTTTTTTTGAATCAAATGCATATCTTTTAATAAAAAGTTGAATAATTACCTTTTAATAAGAAAAATAAATTTGCAAACATAGTGTTATATTGTAAAATTTTAAACCTTTATTTTCAATACTTGGCTGATACACTAACAAACAGAAAAATTACATATAAAAACAAGATAATAATACTTAACTGGGAAGGTGCAAGAGGTATTTACATCAGGAATAAACTAGCAAAACTAATTAATAACAATAACAGGTTAAAATGGTCATCTACTGAAAAATTTTCAAAAAAACTTGATTAGATTCGGAATGTAGAGGAGTAAGGTGAAAGCACCTAAAATTAAGTTTGACTTTCCTAAAGTTATTTTAATGGGTTTAATAGTAGTTGTTTTGCCTTTATATATCTATTGCAAAATAACTGCCATTCTAGAAGTACAAATGCTATGCTCCATCTTGTACTGCTTAACTTGCACTGCAATAGTCTTTGAAGTTGTATGTGCAATATTGATTAAGCAACCAAGCTTGGAAGAGTTCAAAAAAGGGCATAAATATTTTTCTGTTAAACAACATATACAGGGAAATTATCGAAACCCAAGGAAAATATCTGTAATTATTGCGGCATATTTACCCAACGAGAAAGATTTAATTATTGATACACTGAAACACTTTCTTATTTATGTGAAATATCCGAGTGATTATGAAATAATACTTGTATATAATACTCCTAAAACATTGGAGGTAGAAAACGATATACAAGTAATGTCTCAACAGTTCCCTTATTTAAAAGTGATGAAAGTTGAGGGAAGCCGTAGTAAAGCAGAAAACCTGAATACAGGGATAACTCTTGCTTCTGGAGAGATGATTGCTTTATTTGATGCCGATCACCGTCCAAGTACTGAAGACTGCTTTGCACGGGCATGGCACTGGATAGCTAATGGGTATGATGTAGTCCAGGGCAGATGCACTATTCGGAATTATAAAGATACTATTATATCGTCTCTGGTAGCGGTAGAATTTGAAATTATTTATGGCTTATGTCATGAGGCACGGTCAATACTGAGTAACACAGCTATTTTTGGTGGAAGTAATGCCTACTGGCGGGCTGATTCTGTGAAACTAGTCAAATTTAGCACATATAAGCTCACAGAAGACATTGATGCAACACTGCGTCTGTTAACTCGTGGTTACAAGCTAGTTCACGATCGCACAATTGTTGCGACAGAGGAAGCACCGACAACGTTTCAGTCATGGTGGCGACAACGCAAGCGCTGGAGCCAAGGTTGGTTGGAATGTACACTCAGGTATCAAGAGAAAGTTATTAAGTCTAAATATCTGAACTGGTGGCAAAAATTATACTGGTTTTACACTTTGAGCTACAGAGAATTATTTTTGCTAATCAGTTTGCAATCATGTGGTTTGATGGTTTTGCAATTATTAATTGGTAAAGAGGTTTTGTCTAATTCTGAGAAATTTTTTCTTGACTTCACCCTGATTTACACCTTTGTTACTGGCTGGGTAACGACCGTTGGAACAATGGTAGTAAAGTCACAGCGTTATGGCTTGAAAGTTTTTCTGATTCACTTAATCGCAAATATACCTTACACCATCTGTAAAATAATTATAAATTTAGTGGCTTGGTACGACCATCTTGCGAGAGAAACAACCTGGGTAGTCACTCCAAGAGCAGAGAAGAAAACATGAAAGTTAATAGTTTCTCAATACAAAAGGAGTAAACAATGGTGCAGGAAATTAGACCTAATGAGCCGCAATATGTTTGTATTGTACCGATTGAGAGTGTTACAGGAAACCAAGATGAAGAAATTATGATATTTGGTGTATCTGCTGACGAAGCCAAAAATCAAGCAATACAATTATTAATGGGTAGTTATAAATGTAATGAAACGCAAGCTTTGGAATTAATGCAGCAGGCAAAAATAGAATCAATAGCTCAATGGTGCGCCCCCAAAAAACAACAGGATTAGTTAATGGTTAATGGTTCATGGTTGATGGTTCATGGCTATTAACCATTAACTATTAACCATTAACCATTAACTAATGACTATACTCGCCTCACAACTCCTTTATCTGGCAGTTCAAAAGAAGCTACCGTGGTAATTGGTGCATTGGGGTCAGGTACAGTCGGTCCATCATCCGCAGACTGGGGTAACAGTCGGTAGTCGCTTCGCCACCGTTCTTGGGTCAGGTCACAAAGGACATATCCGCGCTGGCGACCATTAAAATACTTTACCCAAGGACTTTCGGGTAAAGCAGCCTCTATTCTATCGCTAGCACTAAAGCCAGAGGTAATTGAAGTACCCACAAATTCAGTACCCACCACAGCAGAACTGGGGTTATTGAAGTCGGCTTTGAGGTCGCTAACCCAGCTAGAATGAGTATCCCCAGTAATAACTACTGGGTTTGAGGGTTTGCGCTGGTTGAGGAAATTAAGAATGCGCGATCGTGCAGCTACGTAACCATCCCAAGCGTCAAGATTGAAAGCTGCTGTCTCACCAGCCGCCCAATCATGTTGGGTGAAAACCACCTGCTGAGCAAGAATATTCCAACGTGCTTGAGTGCGATTGAGTCCCTCAAACAACCATCGCTCCTGCTCGGAACCGGTCATGGTAGCATTTTTATCTAGTGCTTCAGCACAACGCGGCTTAATGCCATCGTCGCAAGGTTGATCGCTACGATACTGGCGAGTATCTAGCACGTTGAATTCAACCAGATCCCCGAAGCTAAAACGCCGATATAGTTGCATATCGATGCCTCTGGGCTTCGAGAACGGGCGTAGCGGCATATGCTCGTAGTATACTTGAAAAGCCGCAGCACGTCGCGCCAAAAATTCATCACGCGACTGCTTTTCTGGGTCTTGAGGAATTTCGTCCGCCCAGTTGTTGTCCACTTCGTGATCATCCCAGGTTACTAGCCACGGGAAGGCAGCATGGACAGCCTGTAGATCCCGGTCTGTCTTATATAATGCATGGCGGTTGCGGTATTCTTCGAGGGTAACGGGTTCTTGTCCGTTATGTGGTCTGAGGCTATCAGATCGTGCTGCTCCCTCGTAGATGTAGTCACCAAGGTGAACAACGAGGTCGAGTTCCTCTTGTGCCATGTGTTTGTATGCCGCATAGTAGCCTTGCTCCCAGTTTTGGCAAGAAGCAAAGGCAAAGCGGAACTGTTTAATTTTTCTTCCAGGAAACGGGGCTGTGCGGGTGCGTCCGATTGGGCTAACTTCATTGCCCACTTGGAACTGATACCAGTACCATCGTCCAGGTATCAGTCCATCGACGACAACATGAACTGAATGTCCTAGTTCGGGAGTTGCGATCGCCTCTCCACGCCACAAAACCTTTTTCATGTTCTCGTCGAGAGCAACTCGCCAGCGTACAGGAACGTTTTCTGCTCCCATTCCACCCCCATTTAATGGATCGGGAGCAAGTCGCGTCCACAACACCACACTATCTGGAAGAGGATCTCCTGAAGCCACACCGAGACTAAATGGATAGGCGGAAAATTTAGGTTGAGCATTTACCTTGGTGGATAACTGGTTTGAAAGCACCAAGCCAGTTAAGATTCCAGTACCAAGCAAAAAGCCCCGCCGCCTAAACTTAGTTGAGAGTATCCGATTCAAGTAAAAGCTTTCCATTGCCAGTTTGAATTTCTAAACTTGGCTTACGGTCAGGAAATTAGTCATTTGACAACCAAGCAAATAAGCCCAAATTGGTCAGTTGGTTTACTAAACTCGTCTCAAAATGACTAATTTTGAATTAACTGATATCTTGCACCAGCAACAAGCCTGGAAATAAATTTCCGGATGTAGAGACGTGCCATGGCACGTCTGGGACAACCCGTTGGAAACGGGTTAAGACTTTTGTTTTAGGGATTTCCAAGAAATAAATTATCCCGAATTGTGGGGTGGGCCGGACAGCCCGCCCTGAATATGGGACAGGTGGGGACAGCCATCCCACAAGAATTTGGGATATTTTTTGATTTGGAAGTCTCTTAGTTAGCTTTTAGCTAACTTCAGCTTTTAGCCCGAAATTTATTTCCGGGCTACATTTAAGGCTTTTTAAGAACAGTGCAAGATGTCATTTAAGTCGCAAGTCCAGAATAGCAAGTGAGTATAAACTACTTGTTAAGGTCTTTTTAAGGTTCACTTAATAAATCGAACTTTGAGATTAGGATTTGCTTGAATCGTGAAACTAGGAACTACTTTAAAGAGGGAACAGGCAACAGGTAACGGGCAACAGTGAATAACCAATTAGTGGGAGATTTAGACTCGCCACTAATTGAAGACCACCAAACAGAGATTGTGGTGGGGGACTCTAACCCTGTTGCCTGTTCCCCGTTCCCCGTTCCCTTTCATTTTGAACAAGTATTTCTTGTCCGACTCTTCCAAATCCATCCCGGTTCTGGAGAACTAATTTCTATCCAGCCACCTTTTTGTTTTCCGGTAACAGTTACTCTGGTTCCTGCTTTGACAACTTTTCCAGTTCTCCTATGTCCAGCAGAGCGTAAATTTGATGATTTAATAACGACTATACAATTGTTATTTTCTGCTTTTTGTTCAGGTTGATTTGTATCAGTTTTCTCTATAGGTTCTTCAAGTTTATTTTTTGCGGTTATATGTGATGGTTGTGGAGGATGACTTGCAGAAAATACACCAATAATAAGTATAACGCCAGCACCGCCCGCCGCTAAAAATAATGGTAATTGCCGACGTTTAATTTGGATATTGCCCAATGTTTTTAATGGATTAGCACGAGCAACTGACACTGCATTCTTTGTAGAGGGCAATGTAGAGGGAACTTGATGTGTTGGTACAGATGTAGATCCAGGTATAGTTGTATTATCTGGCGGAATATAACAAGGTTTTGCTAATTCTTGGAGCGATCGCACTACCTTTGTTGCGGACACATAACCTTGTTGCAAATAGTCGCGTAATATGTTATTGACAACAGCAGCTACAGCCGTTGGTGTGTTGGGACTAGTGATTGCAGCCAGTGCTTCCAATGCATCGGTGGCGGATTGATAACGGTATTTGTAGTACTGGCGCACCATCTTATTTAAGATAGCTGCTAGCTGGTCGCTGACTTGGGCGCGATGCTGCCAGATTATCTCCCCACTCACAGGATCTTCTCCTAACTGTTTGGGATTCAAGCCGGTCAAAGCTTGAATAGCAATCATACCGAGTGCATAAATATCACTATTGGGGCGTGGTCTATTTAGCGCCTGTTCACTTGGCATATAGCCAGGCGTACCGATAGGAATAGTCTCGTTTTTGAGTTGTTCTGGAGTCATCAGCGAGTACATTTTTACCTGCTTGACAGCGCCAAAATCAACCAGAACCAGCTTATTATCTGAACTGCGGCGGATTAAATTGGGGGGTTTGAGGTCGCGATGGATTACCTCATGATTGTGGACAAATTCCAGAATCGGTAAAACTTCTTGCAGCAGATGAATTACCTGGCTTTCGTTCCACTGTAAACCCGGTCGTATTTCTGAAGACAGCGGATTTCCAGCAATAAACTCCTGTACCAGGTAAAATTCTTCATCTTCCTCAAAGTAAGCTAACAGCCGGGGGATCTGGTCATGATTGCCCAAGTTTTCCAGAGTTTCGGCTTCCCGTTTAAATAAGCGTCTAGCTGTTTCCAAAAGATTGGGGTCGCTAGTAGCGGGTTTGAGATGTTTAACTACGCAGGTGGGATTTCCGGGACGGCGGGTATCTTGGGCGATGTAGGTATGACCGAATCCACCCTGACTTAAAGCCTGAACCACCTGGTATCGCCGATCTAGCAATTTGCCAATCATTTGTGGCTTACCTGATGTGAAAAATCAACAACCATAGACTTTTTCTATTCGTAAGTAGTTCCTTCAGGATTTATTTAAAAATTTATGTATCAAAATAGGGATTAGTCATTAGTCATTAGTCATTAGTTATTGGATTTTTCCCCATTCCCAATACCCAATGCCCGATTCCCAATGCCCAATACCCCTTGCCCAATCCCCAATGACCAATGCCTAATGCCCAATGACCAATGACCAATGACCAATGCCTAATGCCCAATGTCCAATCACTATTGACTAATGACCAATGACCAATGACCAATGACCAATGACCAATGACTAATGACCAATGACTAATGACTAATGACTAAACAGTTATGATGGAACTCAAACTGCGCTTACAAGAGGGAAATACTGAAAAAACGGTGACAGTGAATCAAGATGTATTCACAATCGGTCGTTTGCCAGACTGTCATTTATGCTTACCCTTTGGAGGAGTTTCCCGTTGTCACGCCCGTTTGACTAAAACCGTTATTGGTATGTGGATAGTTGAGGATCTAGGCAGTAAAAACGGAACAAAATTAAACGATCGCCTAGTAACATCTCCTCAACTAGTGCGTCATGGGGACATTATTTGGTTGGGGGATGTAAGTGTTTTAGTGCTGTTGACAGATCCTGCGGAAACACTTGCGCCCAAGGACACTGATACTGGTGAACAAAGAACTATTTTTCATAACGTCAAGCAACTGCAACAGCAGTGGATACAAGCTGATAGTGACAATGGCGATATCAGCAATAAAGACACAAGTATTGCCCGCCTCAAAGACTTAGTAGAAATAGCTAAGAATCTCTGTGCTGCGGCTTCTATAGAAGAAATTTTTTCCCAGGTACAGGAAGTTGTTTTTCGTTATTTAAATAGTATTGACCGCTTAGCATTATTAATAGATGTAAATGGTGGGGGTAAGCTGGAGTTGCTGAATGCTGGTACTCGCCATACTTGTGAACATGAATATTTACCTCATGATGGCAGTTGGATTAGTCGCACTATTTGTCAAAAAGTATTTGAGGAAAAAGTTGCCATTCAAACCGGCGACGCCCAGCATGATGAACGCTTTGCAGGGGAAAACAGTATTTTAGTCAAAGACATTCGCAGCGCAATGGCTGTACCTTTGTGGGATGAAAATAAAGTAGTTGGTGTACTTTATGCCGATGCTCATCTTTCTTCTTATCATTGGGCAAAAGAAGGTGAGGAAGAACTCAGCTTTTTTTCTGCTTTGGCAAACTTGGTAGCTTCTAGTGTACAACGTTGGCTCTTAGCTGAGAAACTTAAAACTGAAGAAGTAATTCGCCAAAGATTAGAACGCTATCACTCTCCGTCAGTAGTGCAACAATTGATAGCTGTAGGGGCATTACCTAATGGGCGTTTACCCCCGCGCGAAAGTGAAATCAGCATTTTGTTTGCGGATATCGTTGGTTTTACGGCGATATCTGAAAGATTTACACCTAGTCAAATAGCCGAATTATTAAATAATTTATTTGAAGAGATGCTAAAAGAAGTGTTTGCCTACGGCGGCACTTTGGATAAGTATATTGGCGATTGTATTATGGCATTTTTTGGCGCTCCTGAACCGCAACCCGATCACGCCGATCGCGCGGTTACTGCTGCCATGAGAATGCTTACTCGTTTAGAACATCTCAATGCTAGTAATTTTTGGCAAGAATCGCTACAGCTAAGGATTGCAATTAACAGTGGTAGGGCTGTAGTTGGAGATGTCGGCAGTTCGCAACGGGTAGATTATACTGCATTGGGTGCAACTATTAATTTAGCAGCTCGTATGGAAGCTGTTTGTCCCCCTGGTGAATGTATCGTTAGTGAAGCCACTTATCAAATGCTTTCACAACCTTCTTACTTCCAAGAAATGGGAGATTATCGTTTCAAAGGTATTAATCGGTTAGTGAAAGTTTATCAGACAAAGTTGCATTCTTAATCTAATTATTTTAATACCAATTCGACCTGATTTGAGCTTTATTGATATCTTGCAACATTCTTAACAAGCCTAAAATTAGCTCGAAAATAAATTTCGTCGCTCAAAGCGCTAACAGATTGGTTATAAATATGAACCGATTTTAACTGACATCTTGCACTACTATTAACAAGCCTAAAATTTAGCCCGGAAATAAATTTCGGGCTGTGTAGAGACGTGCCATGGCACGTCTCTACATTAGCTAAAAGCTAACTAGACAAACTTTTTAACCCATTGAAACGGGTTTGTCCCAGACGTGCCATGGCACGTCTCTACACGACCGGAATTTTTTTTCCAGGCTTTCACCAACAAAACCCATCTCAGCGCCTAGTGGGCACGCACTCGATTCGCGAGCGAATTAAACTCATTTTGATAGAAAAATGATACAAGTACACGATTATACAAAGAAAATAACCTATAACTCTGCTACCTGGTGCGCTTACCTCCCTTGTACCTTTGCGTTTAAATTCTACACCTCAATTCGCTACAGATTTATGCAACTGAGTACTAACTTATCTATGATTGATTTTTTTGTTAAAAATCAAGTTTTGAAGGCAAAAATGAAAGTTATCTTTAATCAACACTGCTAGAGAGCTTATATCGCTACTATACTTGGATTTAAACCCTAACTTTAACATTTATAACTTCAGACATATTAAATATTCAATTATGTCTTTCTTTAGGGCGGTTAAGCTATTATCTGCGTTCGTTAGATTTGCTGTTAGTGACGTCTATATAAAAAAGCTTTACATCCTTTAAAATCAGGGAGACAACTAACATGGTTGAGAGCAGAAATCTACCAGATCAACAGTACACAAATAGCGATCGCACTACCACAAATCAACCCTACACAGGCGCATCCGGAGTCAACACAGGCGCTACTGGGGTAAATAGAACCGAAGATGCAAACCGCACGACAACAGGTCAACCCTACACAAGTGCATCAGGCACTAACATAGGTACTGATGTATCTACAGCTGCAAGCAGTCCAACAACTACCCCTCAACCCGATGGTCGTTCAGCAGGCCAACAAGGCATGAATCCTGCTTTAAGTCGGGCACTAATTGGAGGACTTCTTGGCGCGACAATAGGAACATTAGCTGGCGCTTTGGCTGGTAAGAGAACATCTGAAGGCTTGAACCATGCTGTAAAAGGTCTAGGCAGAGCGTTAAACACCGTTGGTGGAGGTCTTAACCAAACAGCACAAGGTTTAGGACAAGCAGCATCCAGTATCGGTGAAGGGCTTAAATACGCTGTTGTCGGTGGTGCAGTGGAAGCAGCACAAACTGTCACTGAAGGAGCCAAGCAAACAGTAGCAGGTGCATTAGACGCAGTACAGGGTACAGCCCAGGGCGTTAGTCAAGCTGTACAAGGTGCAGCCCAGGGTATTAGTCAAGCAGCACAAGATACAGCCCAGGGTGTTAGCCAAGCAGCACAAGGTGCAGCGGATAATGTTAGCCAAGCAGCACAAGGTACAGCCCAAGGTGTTAGCCAAGCAGCACAAGGTACAGCCCAAGGTGTTAGCCAAGCAGCACAAGGTACAGCAAATGCAGCCAGCGATACAGCTGAAAATTTCCAGCCTTCTCAACCCCAAAATTATAGAAATCAAGCGGGGATGTTTGCAGACACCCAGCAAAGCCGAACTGATGATATGGGCAATATAAGGGAAGTTGATATGGTGGTCACGACAGTCTACAGTTCAACCCCAGAAGATACAAACATATCTGTGGTTGAAAATCCGGCTGATTATGTAAACCCTGAAATGCCAATCACTTCAGAGGAAGATAGCTTCAAGTCAGAAGGAATTTCTTAAAAATTCATAATTCATAATTGATAATTCATAATTATGTTTCAGATGGAAATTAAAACCCCATCTGAAACAGGAATGCTGACGCTTACGGCAGGTCGCAAAAGCTCTTTTTAATTATGAGTTATGAATTAACTTGACCTACAAATACAGGAATTAGCAACTGTAAAAGTTGCTTTTTCCTAATTTAGAAAAAATCGATTGATTGTGAAAACAGCAATATAATGTAGCAATGTTTTAACAATCCAAAATCACGCCACTTTGCAAGGGCGGGGGGAACCCCCGCACGCAAGTGGCTCCAAAATCCAAAATCCAAAATCCAAAATCCAAAATTGTATTACTTATCCAGACAAATAAAGGAGACTATTTATTATGAATAATGACAAGCAAGTTTTGGATCGTTCTGACGAAAATGGGAATCTACCTACAGATCAAACCAATGCTTATGCACCAGGTACAGAAATGGATGCAGACAAAGATAATGCGTTAGCTAAAATCGCGATTGGAACACTTATTGGTGCAACATTGGGTGCAATAGCTGGGGCTTTAGCTGTTAAGGGTGTATCTACAAGGGTTAACCAAAGTGTAAAAAGAGCAGGAAACGCAGTTAAGAACACAGTCCAGAATATTGACCAAACTGTACAAGGTATAGGAAATTCAATTCAGTCTGTAGCTAGTGGTGTTAATGATGCAGTCGAAGATGTAAGCGGCGCAGTTAAAACTTCAGCTGAGGGTGTTAACGACACTGTAAAAAATACAATGAGTTCTCTCGCTGGTACGGCTGTCAACGTTAACTATAACGTAAAAGATGCAGGTCAAGCAGTTAAGAATACAGTTGATAATGTTAATTATGCCGTAAAAGGTTCGGTGGACGTAGCCAAAAGTACACTTGGGCAACCAAAACCTAGTCAGCCACAGATCCATCAAGAAACATCTAGTCAAGAAACATCTAGTCAAGAAACATCTAGTAAGCCACAGACTTATATGTTAATTCCTGTGAACAACGACAAGTAAATTTGTAAACTTGTGGTGTATTTGCTTCTGTAAATCAATTTCGATTAACACAATTAACCCCAGGCGTAAGCATTTATTTCCTTTTATGAAAGCTTGCGTCGGCGGATTTGCTTCATATGTCCGCCTGGGACTATAAGTCGAATGGCGCGCTTGTTAAGCCCTGAAATAAATTTTGGGCTGAAAGCTTAAACCCGTTAAAACTGATATCTTGCACCATTCTCAACAAGACCTAAAAAACCGGGTTTCTGAACCAAAAATTAAGTTTTCAAGTTTAGCCATTCTCAAGAAACCCGGTTTTTGACCCAAATGCAAGATATCAGTTAAAACGGGTTAAAAAGCATAGCCAGTAAGCTTTAGCTTACTTGAGCTTTGAGCGGTGAAATTTATTTCTTGGCTCTTAACAAGCGCGCCATTCGACTATAAGTCCCAGTCTCATAGCAAAAGTCCATTTTAATGGACTACAACTAGAACTATAGCAGTTCTAAATCATTCGTGAAAATAAGAAACCCGGTATCTCGCAGATACCGGGTTTCACCAAAATTCTCAATTTACATAAATCAAATAGGATTGCTATCAACTGTTTAATTTTTGATTAACGTCTTCTTCTTGCCCGACATCAGCGACGACGTAGATCGCCTGACCACCTTTGCTTTTGATCTCATCGACGAGTTGACGCAAAGCATCTTCATTACGGGCCGCAAGGACAAGTTTCGCGCCTCGCTGTGCAGCCATTCTTGCAGTCACCAAGCCAATTCCGCTGGAAGCGCCGGTAATGACAATTACTTGGTCTGACAGGGGTTTGAGTGAAATAGCCATGAATTCTAACTTTAATTTAGAGGTAGTTCCTATTCTTGAAGGTTGGTTTCAGGATTAATCGGCATCCCAATGGGGTCGGTGTTTGGCAGAGTTAAGAACATCTGCTCGTTGGCGACGTCTGGATTATTCTGTAGGTTGACCTAGCCCAATTCTTTTGACGAGCAGTCGAAAGAATTGGGTCTTCTTATGCTAGAAACTCCAGCAGTTTTAGGATCACCATACCTATTCAACAACTGCTTTAATATCAAAACTTCATCCCCAATGGGTACTCCTAATTGCACTTAAAGAAGAATTAGGATTAAATATGATTGTAATTATCAATACAAAAACTAATTTCAGTAAATCGAAAAGTTTTCCCCAGAACTCAAAACCTATTAACAGGTGATTGACCGCACAGATGGAGAGCGATCGCCTGAAGAATAATGTTGCTCCCGCGTTTTATATTGGCTTTCGCTAACTCCACCTAAAATATAGATATCTTTTTAGTATTTTTAGGTGGGGACTGCACGGAAGCATTTCTATATAAAGCTTATATTTGATTTATAAAGTAAATATTAAAATTTTCGGGTGTGTTATACTTTGTTTGTTAATGCACCATTATTATAAATTCACCACACGACTTTGGGACTAAAGCACCCTATATTTTACTTTTTTTTAAGGTTTAATAACCTCAAAAAGTGATATGATTCAGAAATTTAGATTTGAGATTTTGGATTATCATAGCCTTTTAAGAAACCAGTTGCCAAAGACCATCCGTGGCAATCTTTTTGAAAATTGGCTATGATATTTAATTACCCCCACTCATACCATTGGTCAAAATATTTGCGATAAATTGATTGCAAAACGAGCCAGTTAGCAAGGTTTTTGCAATCCAAATTCTCAAATCAAAAATCCAAATTTGGATGAGGTATTGTGGTTTTTGAGTGTAAATACCCAGTGATTTTTTTATCTGTATATTTTATTTCAAATTAAGTTGCAATATTTTAAGAATTGGAAAACAAACCTGAATTCAAAGTCTAAAATTTGGTTTGGGTAAAAGTTTTCATTATTGAAGAGTTAAAATACCATGAATCTACCGCAAATTATTTTTTAACGGGAGGTAAGGCAATGGGTATCGCCACCATTAATCCCGCCACCGGGGAAATGCTCAAATCCTTTGAGCCGCACAACGAAGCAGAAATCGCCGCTAAACTGGATTTGGCACAACAGGCTTACCAGCAGTACCGAAGCGCGAGTTTTCAAGAGCGATCGCAGCTACTTGCCAAAGCTGCTGATATCTTAGAGCAAGATAAGGCAGACTTTGCCAAGTTGATGACCCAGGAAATGGGTAAGACTTATAAAAGTGCGATCGCTGAAACTGAAAAATGCGCTTGGGTTTGTCGCTACTACGCTGAACACGGTGCCGAATTCCTAGCCGATACTTACGTAGAAACCGATGGCAGCAAAAGTTTTGTCAGATACCAGCCACTAGGAATTATTCTCGCGGTCATGCCGTGGAATTTCCCCTTCTGGCAAGTATTCCGCTTTGCTGCACCCGCACTGATGGCGGGAAATGTCGGTTTACTTAAACATGCTTCTAATGTACCCCAGTGCGCTTTGGCAATTGAGGATATTTTCCAAAGGGCGGGTTTCGCTAAAGGCGTGTTTCAAGCCTTGTTAATAGATGGTGGTAAGGTAGCAGGCTTAATGACCGATGACCGCATCAAAGCTGCTACCTTAACCGGAAGCGAACCCGCAGGAATTTCTCTGGCGATCGCTGCCGGTAAGCAAATTAAGAAAACCGTCTTAGAATTAGGTGGTAGTGACCCATTCATTGTGTTAGAAAGTGCTGACATAGAGTCAGCAGTTGCAGTGGCGACTACAGCAAGAATGCTAAATAATGGGCAATCTTGTATAGCCGCGAAACGTTTCATCGTTGTAGAAGCGATCGCCGACAAGTTTGAAAAGCTACTGTTAGAAAAATACAAAGCTTTGAAAATTGGCGATCCGATGCAACCAGATACCGACATCGGACCATTGGCAAATTCCAGTATTCTCAAAGAATTAGACCAACAAGTGCAAACTTGTGTTCTCAACGGGGCAAAAGTCCTCATCGGTGGACAGCCTTTAGCAGACTATGCAGGTAACTTCTACCCGCCAACGATTATCACAGGTCTTGCTCCAGAAACTGCGATCGCCAAAGAAGAATTTTTTGGTCCGGTAGCGTTGTTATTCCGCGTTCAAAATATTGATGAAGCGATTAAACTAGCAAATGATACACCCTTTGGGTTAGGTGCAAGTGCTTGGACAACCAACCCCCAAGAACAACAACGTTTAATAAATGATGTTGAAGCGGGTGCGGTTTTTATCAATGGTATGGTAAAATCCGACCCCAGGATGCCTTTTGGCGGTATTAAACGTTCGGGGTATGGTCGGGAATTGGGTATCCAAGGGATACACGAATTCGTCAACATAAAAACTGTGTGGGTTCAGTGATTTTGGATTTTGGATTTTAGATTTTAGATTTTGGATTTTGGATGAGAAATAGGGGATTATTTGCCAATAATCACTCCCCAACCCCAAATCAAATGCCATTTGGGGAAATCATTACTTGTAATGGATTTCATAATCCAAAATCCAAAATCCAAAATCCAAAATTCTATGAGTCTGTTCGCTAGTGAGGAATTTTAATGAACACGGCAGAGTTATTAGTTCAGTGTCTGGAAAATGAAGGGGTGCAATACGTTTTTGGACTCCCTGGCGAAGAAAACCTGCACGTTTTGGAAGCACTTAAACACTCTTCCATTCAATTTATAACCACCCGTCATGAACAGGGTGCGGCATTCATGGCAGATGTCTACGGACGTCTGACAGGAAAAGCAGGGGTGTGTCTTTCAACTCTAGGACCAGGGGCTACAAACTTAATGACAGGGGTAGCAGATGCTAACCTTGATGGTGCGCCATTAGTGGCAATTACCGGGCAAGTCGGAACAGATAGAATGCATATCGAATCCCATCAATATTTAGATTTGGTGGCGATGTTTGCCCCGGTAACAAAATGGACTAAACAAATTGTGCGACCGAGTATTACACCCGAAGTCGTGCGCAAAGCCTTTAAACGGGCGCAAACTGAAAAACCGGGCGCAGTTCATATTGATTTACCAGAAAATATTGCTGCTATGCCCGTAGAAGGCAGACCTTTACATAAGGATAATATTGACAAAACCTTTGCTTCTTTTGCGAGTATTCGGGCAGCCGCAGCGGTAATTTCTCAAGCGATAAACCCGATAATTTTAGTAGGAAATGGTGCCATTCGCGATCGCGCTAGCGATGCTGTCACCCAATTTGCTACTCAACTAAATATCCCCGTTGCTAATACTTTTATGGGTAAAGGAGTGATTCCCTATACCCATCCTTTAGCCTTATGGTCAGTGGGATTACAGCAACGAGATTTCATCAATTGTGGCTTTGATAATACTGATTTAGTAATTGCCATTGGCTATGATTTGATTGAATTTTCTCCCAAAAAATGGAATCCCGATGGCGAGATTCCCATTGTGCATATTGGCGTAAATCCTGCGGAAATTGATAGTAGCTATATTCCGACTGTGGAAGTAGTGGGTGATATTTCCGATTCTCTTGATGAAATATTAAAAGTAGCAGACCGTCAGGGTAAACCGAATCCCTACGCGATTAGCTTGCGTTCAAACATTCGCGCCGACTACGAACAATACGCCAATGATGATGGATTTCCCATTAAACCGCAAAAGTTAATTTATGACTTGCGACAGGTAATGGGGCCAGAAGATATCGTTATTTCTGATGTCGGCGCACATAAAATGTGGATTGCCCGTCATTATCATTCTTATAGTCCCAATACTTGCATTATTTCCAATGGCTTTGCAGCGATGGGTATAGCCATTCCCGGTGCGATCGCGGCAAAACTTGTGTATCCCGATCGCAAAGTTGTAGCCGCAACCGGTGATGGTGGCTTCATGATGAATTGCCAAGAATTAGAAACAGCTTCGCGTGTTGGTACGCCCTTTGTCACCTTAATATTTAATGATGGTGGCTACGGCTTAATTGAGTGGAAGCAAGAAAATCAATTTGGTAAAGGTCAATCATCTTTTGTGCATTTTGGCAATCCTGATTTTGTCAAACTTGCAGAAAGTATGGGATTAAAAGGTTATCGTGTTGATTCATCAACCGATTTGGTTCCTGTACTCAAAGAAGCCCTCGCTCAAGATGTGCCAGCGGTGATAGATTGTCCTGTAGATTATCGGGAGAATAGCCGCTTTACGCAAAAAGCTGGCGAGTTGAATTGCGTTGTGTAGAGAGTTAGGAGTGAGGAGTGAGGAGTGAGGAGTGAGGAGTTAAGAGTTAAAACAGAAGCCCTGAAATAAATTTCGGGCTTAAAGCTTAAACCCGTTAAAAACGGGTTAAAAAGCCAAAGCCTAATTAGTAAGCTTTAGCTTACTTGAGCTTTGAGCAAGAAATTTATTTCTTGGCTCTAAACAAGCTTATCATTCACTCATAACTCCTAACTCCTAACTCCTAACTCCTAACTCCTCATGACTCCTCTTCTAAGACTCTTAAAGCATCATCAAGTCTATCGTTGGTATCTTTAACTAACTTCCAACAACAAGCGATCGCATTCCCATAAAAACCTCCACCCGCAGCCGTCATCATTCCTTCAGAAACCCGTCCTGTAAAAAGTAACACTACAGCCGCAATACCTACTAACCCGCTAATTCCTGTTAGTCCCCAAATTAGGTTAAATGCCCAAACAGCTTGGCGACGGCGTTCTTTGTAAATTATGAGACGTTGTTTAAAAATTACATTCGCAGGGACAAGAGTTTTCGCGGTGTCACTTACAAATATTTGTGTATCATTTTTAATATTATTATCCATATCAATTGCCCTTGCAATCAACTCTACACTTTTATTTAAATTGGGCAAAAGCTGAGAACATTGTTAGGTAATAGCTGACTTAGAGATGACTTGTTAGCTAAGTTTTAGTTTTAGTGGGATGAGTTAAACGTGCGATAACTCAGCCATCTGTTGCTGGTATTTAAATGCTAGGCTATTGCCTAAGTAGTTTTGCGGTGAGGAGTGATGGCGCGATCGCTTAGGGTAGCCCCAGATTATATTGATAAAGTTAAGTCAGCCCTCCAGCGTAATAGCTATCCCAGTCAACAGGCTTTAGCTACTGAAGTAGGGTTAGCCTTATCCACTGTTAAAAACTTTCTCAGTGGTAAACCAGTTGATTATCTGAATTTTGTAGAACTTAGCGAAAAATTGGGGTTGGAATGGCAAGAAATAGCAGACAAAGAACCAGAAACTCAACCGCCACCCAACCTAACTAATGGGGAATCTTCACCGTTTATCACTGGTACACCCATTATCCATCTGCGCTACTTTTTCGGACGCGAAAAGGAACTAAAACGCCTCTTCAACTTACTCAAACGCCATCCCCTGCAAAACTTCTAGTCAGGTACAACAACGAATAGAAATATTAATAGCTAAACAAAAAGAATCTACTCTCACCTCAGAAGAAGAAAAAGAATTAAATGAATATCAAGAATTAAGCGATTATCTGACTTTAGTTAACCAGACAATGAGAAATGTTTTTCTACATCCCTTACGCAGCACAGTCATTCGCTATGATGATCCTTTTGAACCTGCTGTTCCTCCGGAAGATTGGGAAGTGCTGCAATGATAATACTGGATACCCATATCTGGATTTAGTGGGTTGACGACAATCCTCGACTGAACAAGAAATATAGAGAGTGGATTAAAGAATATCAATCTCAAGGATTGGGAGTAAGCATTATTTCTTGTTGGGAAGTCGCCAAATTAATTGAAATTGGAAAACTAAATCTATCTATATCAGTTGAGGAGTGGTTGACAGCAGCTTTGGCTTATCCAGGAGTGCAGCAACTGGATCTCACAATTCCAATAATAGTTGAGTCAACTAAACTCACAGGTTTTCATCGCGATCCGGCTGACCAAATCATTGTGGCTACGGCAAGAATTTATGAGTGTCCGTTATTAACAGCTGACGCAAAAATTTTGGCATATCCAGATGTCCTAACTCTCAAGTAAGGTGATTGACTGACAATCCAAAATCCAAAATCTAAAATCCAAAATTCCCCATGACGCCCCCCACCGATTACTCCAAAATCTACACCGATGCACCCGAACAGCACCCTAACTTGATACTGGGTAGTTTGCAACTGTTGTTCTGGCTTTTTTTCCGTCCTACAGCTTGGAAAAACCACATCAAGAGCCTTGATCCTGTCCTCAAAGCTAACTTTTCTTTAATTCAATTATGCCGTCAAGGAAGATGGCAAAACAAAGCTTTATGGAGATTTATACTTCAAGGATTTGTAGTTTTGCCTATTCTCGCAAACTTAATCTTTGGTTTTGTTTACTTAGGATTAGTTCAATCACTAGAAAACGCACTGTTTATAGTGGCGTTTGACGTGGTGTTTGGCGTGGCGGTAGGCGTGACGGTAGGCGTGGCGTTTGGCATGGTGGTAGGCGTGACGGTAAGCGTGACGGTAAGCGTGGCGTTTGGTGTGATGGTAGGCGTGGCGTTGAGGTCTTTCCAATTAATAGAATTTGCCGCCCTCGCGTTCCGCCTGGGGGCGGAACGCTCACTAGTCCTTGGGTTGATCCAAAAAATGTTTGATGGGGTGGCAGATTTTATTTTGTGGAGCTCCTTTGGTATGCCGTTTGGCATGGCGTTTGGCGTAACGAGTGGCGTAGCGCGTGGCATAGCGCCTGGCGTGACGGTAGGCATATCGTTTGGCGTGGCTGTCGTGGCGAGTGGCGTGGCGTTTGGCGTGGCGTTTGGCGTGGTGAGTGGCGTGGCTGTCATGGTTGGCGTGGGGTATAGCTTAGGATTCACCATCATATTTTGGCGACCTGTGGTATTCTACCCGTTGCTGCAATTATGGAATATGCTGCTTTATCAACTCGATAAAACGAGAACAGGCAAGCATCCTAGTCTGTTACACTATCATCCTGCTTTTTGGGATGAGTGGCAGCGTATACCTCTACATCGCTTAGACAAGCACCTAGTCTTAATAATGGAGCGTAACCCAGTTGAGGGACAAACTGCTATTAAGTACTTGAATAACAGCCACCAGCGCTGGGCGGTTCAAGCTGCGCAAATTGAATTAGATATACGCAGGTTAGAACGCTGTACTGAATTGAAAGCTATCCGTCAAGTCCATCACAAACTAGAAATTGGTGAAATAGAAACTCCAATTAGCCCTCGCTTACGTCGTGCAAGTCGCGTCAGTGAGGATGTGAACGCAGCTTTAAATCAAGAAAGTGCCTACAACCAACGTCTAGCACTTAAGGCTGTTGCAGACCGTATAGATTTATATTTAGAAGAATTAAACCGTAGTAGTGACAAATACGCCCCCCGCTTCTATTTCATCGCTAAAAACTGGCGTGAGATAATAATCAACCATATAGAGGAACTCGCTAAAGCTGTTGAACTTCGCCAAGAAATTGATTCTCCCTACATCATCGGCGTTCCTCTCACAGAACAGCAAGAAATCTTCACTGGACGTAATGACATTGGTATACGTATTGAGGAATTACTTCTAGACCGACGCCGCCCACCTTTGCTACTCTACGGACAGCGGCGCATGGGCAAAACTTCCCTCCTCAACAACCTGGGGAAGCTACTACCCAATTCCATCATCCCAATGTTTGTAGACTTGCAAGGCGCACCCTCATCAGCAAGTGACCATGCAGGTTTTCTCTACAATATTGCTCGAGGTATGACAAATTCAGCAAAGCGACAAAGTGCTTTAACCCTACCACCCCTCACCCGCGAAGCCCTAGCAAATGACGCTTTCACCCGTTTTGATGAATGGTTAGATGAGGTAGAACAGACACTCGAACAAAATACCGCATTGCTAGCACTAGACGAGTTTGAGGTTTTAGACAGCGCCATAAACAAAGGACGCTTCGATGAACAAGATGTTTTAGGAATGCTGCGTCACCTCATCCAACATTGTCCCCGCTTCAAGGTGCTACTAGCTGGTTCCCATACTATCGAAGAATATCAGCGTTGGGCTAGCTATTTAATTAATGTCCAAGTTGTACATATCAGCTATCTGAAAGAAAACGAAGCGCGTCAACTAATTGAGCATCCTGTTAAAGATTTTACTTTACGCTACGAACCCGAAGCCGTTGAGAGAGTATTGCAACTTACTCGCTGTCATCCTTTCTTGGTACAACTATTATGTAGTGAAATTGTCGCCCTCAAGAACGAACAAGATCCTTCTGTACGGCGACTGGCAAAATTAGAAGATGTGGAAGTAGCGATCGCAGAAGCTTTCAGCAGTGGTAGTTTCTTCTTTGCTGATATTCAAAATAACCAAGTAAACGCGGCGGGACTTGCTATCTTGCGTTTCATTGCAGCTAAAGGAGAAAGAGCGATCGCCACTCACAAAACCATATTCCAAAACTTTCCTGAACTACCAGAAAACACTTTGAATCTTTTGTTGCAACGAGAGTTAATAGAAGAAGTAGATGACGGTTATCGCTTTCAAGTCGAATTGATTCGCCGTTGGTTTGTGCAAAAGTAATATACTTACATCTTGCACCTTCAACTAAAAGCCGCAAAACAATAGATAAAACAAAATAAATATCAAAAGCTTCAAACTTCTTTAATCAGTCCTCTTATAGAGGACTTTTGCTATCAGCCAGGGACTTACAGTCCCTGGCTGGCTTATTCCCTCCCCTCATTGTAGGAGAAGGGGATTGGGCGGGAAAGGTTAGTTGAACTCACGTTAAAATTGCTTTTTGTTCCATTACTACCATTACTAACAGAATAGCTTTTATGTTTTTCGCTTTTATGTTTTTCGCTTTTATGTTTTTCGCCCAGAAAATACGTTAACGCTGCAATTACCAAAGCAACACTTAATCCAAAGGGCAAGATTTCTGTTCCACTCTCCCACTTTACAGCCTTTCCGAGGAACACAACGCCTAATATCACTACTACAACGCTGGCAAGCTTAGCTTTGAGGTCATCAATGTTACGGATTTCTAACCAAGCAGGCACCTTGATGCGACTATCAATAAAAAGTTCATAGAGTCCCAATCCTGTGATGTAGAGAACTGTCGCAAGGAGAAACAAATCGATGATTTCGATAAACGATAAAATCATCATCTTTGCTTCCTGGCTAGATACATGACCTACGGTTACAGCGTGACCTATCGTAGTCATAGTTTGGGCAGAGCCGTATACTAAGAGTGCAAACCCTGCCAATAATGAAGAAATTACAGGGATTAGAATCGATATTCGACAGCCAACAAAAACTTGCTGAAAGATGGTTCTAAAAAGCATACTCTTTTCTCTTTGCTCTAAGGCTGTTGTACTATTGGTGTTTTAGAATTGGCAACAATTCGTCAACAAATATTGTCTTAAGATAACCAACCTATCGGGGCAAACTGGTGACAAAGTTGCAGTAACTCTGACATTTCTCTTTATGACAAGTATTGATAAAACTTATATAGCAATCCGAGTTGATTCGTGAAAAAGATTTCTCAGAAACCCGGTTTCTTGTTTTCACGAATGATATCAAGTTCATTTAATCTGTTATCATTCCCGCTAGTCTAGCACCCCACCCCTTACCCCTCCCCGCACGCGGGGAGGGGCGGTTTTGGCGCTAGCCAAAGCCGGGGTGGGGTTCTTTGGGGAATGACAAGTAATCAACCCGATTTGATATGATGCGCGGACTGCTATAGCAATCCGAGTTGATTTGTGAGAAAATACTTAGGATTAGAGTTAAATGAAAAAGTAAAATTTTATTCAACCCTGGCGATTAGAAATCGCGGCTACACAGACAAAACCTGCCTAGGCAGGTTGTTTTAATAAAATCTACGTAGGTAGACTTTGTTTATGTAGTAGCGAATTATATTCGCCCAATTATTTCCAAATTTCTCACGAATGATTCCCGATTGCTATATATTAAAAGGGCGGGCAATATTGCCCACCCCACAATAGTTACAGCAAATATTTCCGTGTAAATTAGAGGATTTTCAGCTTAATACTGTGGTACTGAAGGGTCGATTTCCTTACTCCAAGCAAGAATTCCACCCTTAACGTTAGTACCATCAATTCCCGCTTGCTTGAGAATTCCCAAAGCTTTAGCCGATCGCATTCCCGATTTACAATGGACTACCAAACGATGTCCATTTAGCATTTCCTTGACTTTAGTCACGCCTTCACCATTTTCAATATCTGGTAATGGCACCAACACCGCACCGGGAATCTTGGCAATTTCGTACTCATGCGGATTGCGGACATCCAGAAGTACAAAATCATTAGCGCCGCTATCCAGCAACTGCTTTAATTCCTGTACAGTCATTTCCGAAATTTCCATCTGCTGTTTAGCCTCCTCTGCTTTCGCTTGGGGAATACCGCAGAATTGTTCGTAGTCTATCAACTTTTCAATTACCGGACGTACCGGGTTAGGACGCAATTTCAATTCGCGGAATGTCATTTCTAGGGCATTATACAGCAGTAAGCGTCCACTTAAAGTCCGACCTTTACCAATAATAATTTTGACAGTTTCCGTTGCTTGGATGGTGCCAATAATACCGCACAAAACACCTAGAACACCACCTTCTGCACAAGAAGGAACCATCCCTGGTGGTGGGGGTTCGGGGTACAAATCACGATAATTCGGGCCACCCTCGTAATTAAATACTGTAGCCTGTCCTTCAAATCGGAAAATTGAACCGTAAACGTTAGGCTTGTTTAACAATACACAAGCATCATTGACAAGATACCGTGTGGGAAAATTATCAGTTCCATCCACTATGACATCATAATCTTTAACGATATCGAGGGCATTTTCGGAACTTAGGCGGGTTTCGTATAAATCAACCTGACAAGAGGGGTTAATCTCAAGAATACGGTTTTTTGCTGATTCAATCTTGGGTTTACCCACCCAAGAAGTACCATGAATGACTTGGCGTTGCAGGTTGGAATTATCGACTACATCGAAATCTACAATACCGATGCGTCCGATACCCGCCGCCGCCAAATACAAAAGCAATGGTGAACCTAGTCCACCCGTACCAATACACAATACGCTAGCAGCTTTTAGGCGCTTTTGCCCTTCTATGCCGACTTCCGGCAAAATTAAGTGGCGGGAGTAGCGTTCGTAATCGTCTTTTGTCAACTGGATTTCATCCAGATTCGGATTTAGCATAGCAGTTTGATGAGGAAGCGCAGACTTTTTATCCTACAGGAAAATGACAGAGTTAGGAGTTAGGGGTTAGGAGTTAGGAGTTACGAGTTAGGAGTTACGAGTTAGGAGTTACGAGTTAGGAGTTATTAGTTGTAATTTTACTCCTCACTCTGCACTCTAAATTCGTCACTTACGTGAATTTCCTCTTTTTGAAACTGGTGATGATCATGAAGAGTCCAACTGTTGATATCAGCAGCTTTGCCATTTTGGACAGAAACTATGATATATGAGTATTCCTGCCAAGCACACTGACGGTCAAATTCTGAGGGAATTGCTGGATAGTCGGGATGGGAATGATAAATACCAATTATATCAAGAGAACGTCCCCGCGCTTCTTTTTGTGCTTGTAACATGACTTGGGGTGCGATCGCATATCTTCGCTTCTTCTCATATACTGTTTCATCACCGGGAAAATCTGCCGCTGCTTCTTGACTCCAAGCATTTTCCGTGGGCATTATTTCTACTACACTTTTGCCATCTTCGCGCAGATGACCAAAGATAATACCACAGCATTCTTCCGGATAGGTACTTTCGGCGTGGTTGCGGATAGTTTGCAAATGTTCTGCACTCAGTTTAATCATAAGGGCATGGTTAATAGTTAATGGTTAATAGTTAATAGTTAATAGTTAATATCCATGAACTATGAACTATGAACCATGAACCACTAACCATTAACTATTTCCGGCTGAGCTTATCGATGAAGAATTCTAGCATTTCTTTTACTTCTACCGTTCTGCTGACTAGGCGATCGTAATCAGAAGGGTCGAGCATATCTAACTCATAGCATAGCAGCAGATAATATTCCACCTCAATTGCTGCATCTTTCGCCAATTCCAGAAAATTAAGTTGGTCTTCCCTATCCTCGCGATCGCATCCTTGAGCAATTTTAATCGGTATGGCAGAACAGGCTAAACGAATTTGTTGTGTTAACCCCAGTAATTCCTCTTCAGGAAAATTTTGCGTTGCTTCATAAACTGCAACTGTTAATTCATGGGCTTTTTCCCATTCTTTAAGTTCTCGGAAGTCTGTCATTTTAATGTGTACCCCTAACAACTATATATAGTTAGGGCATAGCCCTAACTACTACTATGACTACTATGCCACTGGATAGGGGTTAGTGGTTAAAAATTGTTATTTTTTGGTTGTTCATGGTTAATGGTTAATGGTTAATGGTTAATAGTTAATGGTTCATAGCCATTAACTATTAACTATTAACTATTAACTAATTACGTTAGCATTTTCAATTTTCCTGTAGCCAAGTCATAACGACCACCAACTATTTTGAGCTTACCTTCTTTTACTAAGCCTCCTAAAATTGTCGAGCCTTCTCTCAATGTTTCCACCTGATGTTGCACGTTGGCAATAATGGAATTTTCTTCTATATTTCCTGTTTTCAATCTTACCAATTCTACTGCTGGTTTAATTTCTTCAACAAAAACGCCAATTCTACCAGGAAGCGGATCGCCTTTAATTGCAGCTGACACAGCACCGCATCTTGCATGGCCCAAAACCATTATCAACTGCGCACCCAATACAGCTGTAGCAAATTCTAGACTACCTATAGCCGTTTGACTGGCAACATTACCAGCAACTCGCACTACAAATAAATCGCCTAATCCTTGGTCAAAAACAATTTCCGCAGGAACTCGCGAATCTGCACAGCCTAATATAGCAGCAAACGGATACTGAGCTACAGAAGTTTCTTGCAAGCGCAGCTTTGATTGGTTGGGGTTGAGACGCTTTCCTTCAATAAAGCGTTGATTCCCTTCTATCAATCTTTCTAAAGCTGCTTTCGGATTAACTGGTTGAGGTTTCTTTTCAAGAGTCGTTGGTTTTTGGGCTACGGCTTGCTGTTCGTCCCAAACTACACCACCTGCACTAGCTGCAATACCTACACTTCCCACACCCATCAGCTTCAATATATTTCGACGCCCAACAAACCCATTAATACGACTCATCAATTTACCTCAATTTCATCACGCAAAATTGATTTAAATTTGCTTGCATAGACATAAAAAGTTGTTCTCAAACCATCAACTTTTTTAATGAGAATGAGAACAATTATTATATTTATGTCAGAAACAAATTGAGCAATTTTACTTATTGTTTGGAATATATCAAATTTATGTATAAAGAAGAAACTATTTATGCATAGAATAAATTTATATATAACTTTGATATTTTTCTATAAAAAATTATTTCAAATAATGATATAATAACTAATTTTGTAATTAACATGCATTAATTACGAATTACTAATTCACGTCTGATGTGAATTATGAAAATCAACGATATATTAAGTAGAGACGCGAAATTTCGCGTCTCTACAAAAAAATGCAAGGTTTCAGCTTCTAATCCACATTAGGCGTAATTCTTAACTACTGATTCAGAATAGACACTTTACCAGTATCCAAATCGTAACGAGCGCTGACAATTTTTAGCTTTCCTTGGCGTACAAGTTTAGCTAATATAGTGGAGCTTTCCTGTAATTTTTCAGCCTGATATTTAATATTGGCTGCGATCGCGATATCTTGTAGATCCTGTGTGGTAGATTTGACTTGTTCTAGGGCTGGTTTAATGCCCTCAATAATCAAGCCAATTCTGCCAGAAACAGGTTTATCTTCTAGTGCCTTGGCTACTGCACCGCATCTTTTATGACCCAAAACTACGATTAACTGACAACCCAAAACTGCTGTAGCGTATTCCAGACTACCTATAGCCGTGTCACAAGCAACATTACCAGCCACGCGCACATCAAACAAATCCCCAAGTCCCTGATCGAAAACAATTTCTGCGGGAACTCTGGAATCTGCACAGCCTAGTATAGCAGCAAAAGGATATTGGGTTTTAGCAACTAATTGTATACGTTCCAAAGTTTGGTCGGGATATTTACGCTTTTGCTGGACAAAGCGTTGGTTCCCATCTCGCAATCGTTTTAAAGCTTCTTCTGGACTGACTGGTTTACGGTTGGTTGTTACTGCATCAGCCAAGGCTGCTTGTGAAGCGATCGCTTGCTGTACGCCCTTGGGGATATTATAACCAACAACACTAGCCGCAATACCAACGCTTCCTACTCCTGCCAGCTTTAAGAAATGACGACGCCCAACAAATCCATTAATTCGACTCATCAATTTAACCAATAAATTTATTCTGGCTGTTTTCAGCTTCGATGCTGTCAGGAACATATCAACTCTGAAAGCTGACAAGAGTAAGCTTTGAGACGATTTTCAAGTCATTTAATTTTCTCGTTGGTTATATACCTATCTTTGAGAATGGAGAATTCACAATAATTCTTTCCCCAGTGCTAGACTCACTCTGCTGCTTTGTCTTCTACACAAGATAAGAGAATCTGATATATTGCTACTTATATTAATTACGTGTAAATACTTAAGAAAAAAAGATATAAATATTTAACTTTTTGAATTTTTCATATTTGATTTGGAATTATTTTACAGTCAAAGGATTGTAATTACTTGGTCTTAACGCCAAAATCGGGATATGCAAACCTTTGCAAAATTCTTGAATACTGAACAAATACTGGTATATCAAGAAACCAAAAAACAGGGTATGCGTCTGATTACACTAATATATTTACGTAATTATCCATGATCCGACAGTCTGCTTTTGGCATTGCTTTAAGTACACTTGTCCTTGCTAGTGGATTAACAACCACTTATGCACCAAGTCACAGTTTTATGAATAAACAGACACTAAATCAGGGATTGTCTATTTCATCATCAAATCAGGTTGCATCGTCTAGTATTTTTAAAACAACAGATTTAGAAAAATCTGTATTTGAGCGAATTAATCGATATCGGGTTTCTAAGGGTCTACCAAAGCTGACTATAAGTGCAAACATAACCAAACAGGCAAGAATTCACAGCAAAAATATGGCAGATGGTAAAGTTCCGTTTAGTCATCAGGGATTTAAACAACGCGTCACCGCTATGTATCTGCACTACAAAAGTGCGGGGGAAAATGTCGCTTTTAACCAAGGATATAGCGACCCAGCAGCTGAAGCTGTGACTGGCTGGCTCAACAGTCCCGAACATCTTGCTAACATCAAAGGCAATTTTAATTTTACTGGAATTGGTGTTGCCAGCAATAGCCAAGGCGAAGTCTACCTAACCCAAATTTTCCTTCGTAGTCGATAGATGTTTGTTGGTGGTTAATGGTTAATAGTTAATGGTTAATGGTTAATAGTTAATAGCCATGAACCATGAACCATGAACCATGAACCATGAACCATGAACCATTAACTAACCCTAGTGACTTAATTGTTGATTTTTTGCACAATAATAATGTAGTGTCTCGTGGGAATTTTCTTGTGTAGACACTGCAATTATTATTTTGAGCAATTCATGGAATTACAAAATTTTCAGGTATGCGATCGCGACCTTAGCGACACTAGTTTATCCCAGTATTTACAAGCTGATGCGATCGCTGTTGATACGGAGACGATGGGATTAATACCACAGCGCGATCGCTTGTGTTTGGTACAATTGTGCAACAGTGATGGCAAAGTGACTGCGATCCGGATTGCGAAAGGGCAAACCGAAGCCCCGAACTTAAAAAAATTAATGGAAGCAGCTAATATACTGAAGGTATTTCACTTTGCGCGTTTTGACATTGCCGCTTTGCGTTACCATTTAAGTATTCACGTCAATCCAGTTTTCTGTACCAAGATAGCTAGTAAGTTAGCACGTACCTATACTCAACGCCACGGTCTTAAGGAAGTAGTACTAGAACTGGAAAAAGTGGAACTGGATAAAAGCGCTCAAAGTTCAGATTGGGGAAACGCTGCTAATTTATCCGAAGCACAATTAAGTTACGCTGCTAATGATGTGCGTTACCTACTCAGCGTACAGAAAAAATTGACAGAAATGCTTGAAAGAGAAGAACGTTGGCAACTTGCTCAAGAATGTTTTCAGTGTTTGCCAACAATAGTTTCCTTGGATTTATTACAATTTAAGGATTTATTTGAACACTAAAGAAATAGTCATTGGTTCATGGTTAATGGTTAATGGTTAATAGTTAATAGCCATTAACCATTAACCATTAACCATTAACTATTAACTATTGACTATACATCTTTTTGTTGGGTTTCTACCTGTTCTTTGAGCCGATCTACAACATTGTAGTCACCACGTCCGGGAGGAGATTGTGATTCGATAATACCTTCGGTTGGACCACCAATTGCCTTCCATGCAGCCAAACCGCCTTTGAGTTCGGAAACATGCACAAACCCAGCACTTCTCAGCGCTTGTGCGGCTTGGGCTGTTCCTTCGTCAGTGGCACCATAAACATAGATATCACGGTTTTTATCTATAGATTGTGCTGCGCGGTCTACCAATTGATCCATTGGCATTGCCATTGCGCCCATAATGTGACCATCGTTATAGGTTTGGCGATCGCTCACATCAATAATTGTAAAAGCTGGCTCACCCCATTCTAAACGAGACTTAAGCACATGCACATCAGACTGAGCATCTATTGGCGGTTGTGATGGAATGATATTGTCTACTAGTTTGTTATCTGTGATCTTATTCATGAATATTCCTCTCTCATTAGATTGAGCAGCTTGCAAAAGTCTTTGGATGCCAACACAAGGACAAACGCGCCATAGCTCACGTCTCTACATCAGATTCGCCAAGTACTTTTGCAGAATTCTTTTTAGTCACTGACCAAAATGTACCCAAGAACACGCCTGAAATTTCTCTTTCTTGGGAGTGAAGCTTCTAAATTTATGTCTAATGGCAGACTGACATAATCATAAATCTATTTGTTAAGTTTTAAGTAGCTTTTTATCATCTAACTAAAGGTTGATTATTCTGTCAAAGAGAACAAAGTACGAGTAAATCCTTATACAGTCTCTTACATACAAAGCAATTCTTTTGCATATATGACAAAAAATCAAACTCGTGTTCAAGCGAATCTCCTTAGTTTTTTTGAGAAGCTCGATCCACTATCCAGGTTAATATTTCTTAGCTTGGGGTTTGCCAGTGTCGGCTTATTTGTATTCATCATTTGGAATATTGTTATTCGTCTGACTGCGCCTCAACTCACCCTTGTGGCTGGAGACTCAGAAGGAGAAAGCTATATTATCAGCCAAGCAATTCAAAAGGTAGTTGAACGTAAAACTAACATCAACATTAAATTAGTAGAAACTGGCGGCACAACACAAAACCTGCAAATGTTGCAAGAAGGAAAAGCAGATTTAGCAACGGCTCAAGCTGATGTTGTCGGTCAGGAAATGGATATCAAACAAAGCCGCGAATCTCAGTTAGCAACTTCTGAAGGCAAAGCTTTACCACAAGCTATAGCAGTGTTATATCAAGATTTATTTCAGTTAGTTGTCAAAAATCCGAACATTAAAGAATTTGAGCAACTTCGGGGTAAAACTATTGCTTTACCTGCTAAAGGTGGGCAATATGAATCTTTTTTGAGAGTAGCAGAACATTACGGTTTGATGAGAGGAGATAAGCCAGATTTGAGAGTTTTGGGAGAAGAGAGTAAATATTATGATGATAAACAAGCAGAAGAAGACTTTAAATCCCAAAAAGCAGATGCACTGTTTCGGGTTCGTGCTTTAGGAAATTTAGGTATAGCTGAGCTTGTGCAAAATCAAAATGGAAGTTTGTTACCAATTCCCCAAGCACAAGCAATGAGAATTAAGCATCCTGCTTTTGAATCTGCGAAAATTCCTCAAGGAGCATATAGAGGTAATCCGCCTATGCCTGCTACGGATATAGACACAGTAGCAGTAGATAGACTATTGGTAGCAAGTGAACAAGTTGATAAAGATGTAATTAGAGATATCACACGGATTATCTTTGAAAATCGTCAAGAAATCGCCAATGCTATTGCTGAAAAACATGCGGAAGTAAACCCCTTAGTTGCTAGTATTACAAGACCCAGAGAAAACGACGGTACAGGCATTCCTATTCATCCGGGTGCAGTTGCTTTCTACGAACGAGATAAACCTTCTTTTGTCCAAGAAAATGCAGATTACTTAGCTTTAATTTTAACTATTCTTCTTTTATTAGCTTCTTGGTTTCGGCAATTGAAGATATGGATTGAAAGTAATAAAAAAGATAAAGCCGATGATTATATTAACTCGGCTATTAAATTAATGGACAAAAATCTGGGTAAGCTGGAGGATAGGCAAAAGCAACTTGATAATACCTTTAAAACAGCGGCCGCCGATTTGATTACCGAAAGAATTTCTCAGGAATCATTCCGAACTTTTAATGAAGCCTATAAAACTACTAGAGAATCTATAGATAGGGAAAGAGAAACAACTTACGAAGAAATTGAACAGAAACAGAGAGAAATTTCGGCGCAATATATTAAGGCAGCGGTTGCATTGCTGCAAGATAAAACAATAAAGAAAGATTTAGTTCAACAAGAGTTAGATAAAATTCTCGAACAAGTAGCGAGTGATTTGATTGCAGAGAATATATCGCAAGAATCATTCCGGACTTTTATAGAGGCGTATAAAACTACGAGAGATGCGATTGAGCGGAAAACTTGAGGGTTGGGGAGAGCGATCGCAATTAATAATATGCCTTAGCCCTATTGTGACTTGATTTATGTTTATCTACTTAGGAGCTTGCATCAAACTCGCATTAATCAATACCGAAAGAGTATTTTGAGCAAATGTTGCTCCATCGGGTGACTGCTCAATGGTTGCCATTAGGCTTGCTCCACCAATCAAAAGAAGATACTGCCTGGAAAACGCATCTGGATCTTGCACACCAGTTTCTGCTGCTAAACGCATGATGATTTGGCGAATGGATTCGCGTAGATCAATCGAAACGTGATGGGCTTTATGCGATGCGTCTGCAATTTCCAGAACAGCATTAATGAAAGGACATCCCCGAAATCCAGGAGACGCATACCATTCCCGCAGCACATCAAACGTTGCTAACAGTCGCTCTTTGGGCGTGTTGCCACGATCAGTAATTGCTTGCTCAAACCATTGAATCCATTGCTCGGCACGATGTTTCATCACTTCTTCGATCAGGTTGTCTTTAGAAGGAAACCAACGATATAGCGTTCGTTTGGCAACGCCTGATTCTGCCTGACGGGGCGACAAAGTACCCTGAAAAGCTTGTGAGGTCAAGAGTACAGCAATT
>JBHYDF010000071.1:0-34697 GCA_051861145.1 Nostocaceae cyanobacterium | reverse complement strand
TAATGACTGGAATAATTATAGTCATGCCAAAACCAGGCACACGCCCTCTGTTTACCGAAACAATTAAAAATTAAAAATTAAAAATTAAAAATTGAAGATTAAGAAATAACCAATTTTGAATTAATAAATTTAGGTTTAAAGCACCATTATTTATTTAGGTCAAAGGGACTCATATTTTTGACAAGACACGTAGTGCGAGGAAAAAAGCGCCCCTTACTCTACGCCCCGCTCATTAATTTATGGGGATTGTAATTTTTAATTTTTAATTTTTAATTTTTAATTTCCCCGAAGGGGTTTACATCATCGGGGCTAGGATTCCAACGACCGCTCATAACGTCGTGGCAAGAAGGGGACGCATTAATCTACACAAAACGCGCTCCCGACACTCACGCGCGAGCGGGCAAAGCTGCGAATATTCTCAGTTAACTCGCTCTAACCCCGCTCGCGCGTGAGAACCCTTACCCAAAATCTAGTTGGCAAGGCAATAAGCCATGCATGGTTGCGCGTTTTGTGCAGGTTTTTTCCACGGCTTGGGTGGTTGAGGGGTCATCCAGAACCATAATAAAGTAGTAAAATGAGATGACGCGGCATTTACGAATGAGTGAAAATTTGGCTGATACACTCAAACCAAAAGGTACATGGGTGGTGCAACGGTTCTCTAGTCCGTTACACGACAGACCACAGTCCCATCGGAGTATAGACGGAACCCGACCCGGACGCATAGGTAGTTACGAATGGACGGGAACTAATCTCAGCATTACCAAGCGCTTGCTTGCCAAAGCCCTGGCTGAAAGCCGATTGAATTTCTGTGGAATTATAAACTTCTTTCGCACCCAGAGCGCGTAAAAGGCGTTCAAGCCAGATTGCAAGGGCGCTTTGGGAGCGTATTGCTCTTGGTATTCCTCAAAGCGCGATCGCTTTTTTGATGAACAACAGAAAAAGCAAGTCGATTGAGATTTGACCCACGGAAGCTAAAATGCGCTGTGTTTTGCGGCGCTCGCTCTGCTATGCGATCGCTTTTTTTTAATAGATACCTCATGTAGTGAAGGCACTGTTCACCGGTGGCAACTGGTGAAACTTTCGTGATTGAGGAAGTTTTGGAAATGGACGGTAAGAAGCGCAAGCGCAGAGGGGTGAAACCTTGATCGAGACTTTCTTTGTTGCTGTTGCACCCACCTGAAGACGGCAGTTCTTAAATCTTCAAAGATCAGAAAGACCACGAAAGTGTTTCACCGGTCAGCGAGAGTAGCTATACTTCTGCTCTTTCCTTGCAAATTCGAGATACCTGCTTTCATGAGACGTATGTTAACCAACTTCGTCGCGGGCGTGTCAGAGCGATCGCTGACATTCACAACGCTGGGTTGCTCCCTTGCTACGTGCAAATGCTCGATCAACTTCAAGTGAAAAGCGCAAGATTTATAACAAGCCCTCAAACAACTCCAACACACCCAAGCTCAACTTGTCCATACTGAAAAAATGTTCTCTCTGGGTCAATTGGTTGTTGGGGTCGCCCACGAAATCAACAACCCTTTTCAAAGTAATTTAATCAAGGCGATCGCTGCCATAAAAATTTCCCCGCTTATTATAAATCATCTCGCAATGATGCAACGCCGACTGGTATGATGGTGGTTCAATCACTTGAGAATTTTCGTGATTACAAGCGGGCAATATTTATCCGCAGAATGGCTTTGAACTGAATATATTTTACACAACGTACACGAAATAAATCGGAGCGCTCCTGTCAAAACAATCCAAAAGTCCCAACTACTCGAAAATTGTGTACGTTGTATTTTTTGTGGAAAGTATAAGTTAACTTGTTCTACAACTATAAAAACCCTACCAAAAATTTTCCTTGTTGTTGTGTAAGAGGATTTTTTTATCTCAGATAATTATCCATGCGTTCGCCTTGCGCCTTCATCAAATAATGCGCGTAGGATAGCATGAGTGCGAAGGGGGTCACGAGGCGGTTTTACTGCTGAAAAACAATTTTTTCGCGCGGTAAAATACCGCCTCGTGACCAAGGCGCTTGCACTCTTGAGCAGGTTTTTCCCAAGGGTGATACCCCCTCCCCGCCAGCGAGGAGGGGGAATATTTTGTAGAAGTGCGATTCATGTCCGCAAAAATTGTATTAGTATTATTACTTGGTGCTTTCGTGTCTTTATGGTTGCTCAAATAAAAATTATTCTTTAAATTTGCAATCATCAATACCTCAACTTTGATAGAGTAATTCAAAAGCCGTGAAAATTGATTGAAAATCTAGAGGCTTCGAGTGATGAAAGTCCTTCACGGTACTTGGATACCGAATGATGAGAGTGAGTTTATACAAACAGGCTGTTTTTATCTCTGGGTAGAAACACCTGTGATGCAAAAGCGCCGCAGTGACAGAAAGCGAATTCACCCCAGACATCTAATACAAGAGGAATTAGTAAATTTTTTATCTCAGGAGTTGGGAATCAAAGCCAATCACGTTTTCCACTTTGACCGTTGGTGGAACCCAGCTGTTGAAAATCAGGCAACTGATAGAGCTTTTCGTATTGGTCAAAAGAAAAATGTCTTTGTGCATAAATTTGTCGCCATTGGTACATTAGAGGAAAGAATAGACTCCTTGATTGAAGATAAGAAAAAACTTTCTTCTATTGTAGTTGGTAGTGATGAATCGTGGTTGACAGAATTAGATAATGAAGCTTTTAAAGAATTAATTGCATTGAACAAGAGTGCAATTTTAGAGTAATCCAAAATCTCAAATTTTCAGTGAAAATCCAAAATCTCAAATCCAAAATTGATAAGAGTTATGGCTAAATTTAGTCGAACTTGGTGGGGTGATCGCTTTCTCAAAGCACTAGAAGAATTTACCTCGGAAAGTAGACTCCAACGCGGACGTTCCTATGCTCGTGGCGGTAAAGTTTTGAGTTTTGAGATTGAGCAAAATCATATCATTGCTCAAGTCCAAGGCTCTATCAATCCTTACTTTGGCGTCTACACTGTACCGATTTACAATATCACAATTGAAATTACACCCATTGCTAAAAAAATCTGGAAGGAAGTTATCGATAAACTTTCATCTCAAGCCAGCATTGTTTCTCGAATGTTGCTTAATGAAGTACCAGAAAATATAGAAGATAGCTTTTCGGAATTGGGAATACACCTATTACCTCATAGCAAAAAAGACTTGAAAACACGATGCTCTTGTCCAGACTATGCTAACCCTTGCAAACACATCGCTGGTGTTTATTATTTAGTAGCATCTCAACTAGACCATCACCCATTTCTGCTGTTTGAACTGCGGGGTTTATCCAAAACAGAACTTCAGGCAAAATTGGCTGACTCACCGTTAGGTAAAGCCCTATCTTCGGAATTAAACGCTAAAGAAATTCCCATAGAAACAGCTACTTCATTATTTACAAGAGTAGAAACACAAACTGTTGTTCAAAAGCCAACTGCTAGGGAATTTTGGTTAGGTACCAAGCGATTACCTCAAACAATTGAAGTTCCCACAGCAAGCGGTGTATCGGCAATTCTGATGAAGAAACAGGGAGATTTTCCGGCTTTTTGGCAAAAAGATAATTCCTTTATTGCAGTAATGGAAGAATTGTATGCAAGGGTGAAAACAAAAAATCAAAACTTGCTATGATTGCGACAACAACAACGGAGGTTGCAGATAGCGCTCTTAACCCACTTTCGTCGCGATGTTCTTTTATCTTGCCAAGGAAAGGCAGTCAACCCACTACCGCAATAGGGACATTTGAGTGAAGTTTTTCCCTTGTTAACATCTTCAATACGAACGCAAAGTACCGTTTGAATTTAAACCAAATTTTAGCCACATTGAAAAACCTTTGATTAAATTGGCAGATGCAGTTTGTGATAATAAAAATTAAATTCAACAAGAAGGGAACTCTTAACAGGGAACTCTTAACAGAGAACAGGGAGGAACGACTTGTTTCCTGGTCTCTGCTGAATAAAATAGTGGGTTTTGAGTCCCCCACCTATTGGTGGTAGGCGTTGGTGGGGTTCATCAAAGCCCCCACCTGCCCGCTGTCCTTGTTAAGAGTTCCCCGTTCCCCGTTAAGAGTTCCCTTTGAATCTGTGACTTGAAGAAGATTATGGACAGGTTGTCCAACTTTACATTCCAAAAAGGGTATTTTGGGCAAGTTTGATTTGACTACATCATTGGTCAAACTCTTCTTTTGTAAGCATTGATTGATTGATTGATTGGAGTTTAATTCTTCTTTCTAGTTTCTTGGATTTGTGTCCACTTTCTTCTTCCAAACTGACGATGGCTTTATTAATCCCTGAACGAAGTTATAAGCATTTCAGCTTACAATTTGTCCAACTTCTCCTTCCAAACCTGTCCAAAATCTTCTTCAAGTCACAGAATCCCAAACAGGAGTGCAACGAGGTATAAGGCGTCCTTCAGTTATAATCAGCTAATTGAAACTTGAGCTTTTTCAGTTTTTCAATAGCTCTTTTTTCGAGTTGATTAATATTTGTTCGAGATGTGTTGAGAAGATGACGCTCTTTCAATCGGTGTTCTTTCTCTGCCATCATTTAATCCGAATCGTAGCAAGATAACCGTTCTTTGTTGAGGCGTGAGTTGAGACAGCATTTTTTTTCAAATCTTCATTCAAACAATTAGCTTCCGTCATTTCTTCTGGTAAAGGAGAGAACCCAGTGGGATTCTCACACCAACCTTCTTGTATGGCTTCTTTCACACGAGCTAGTGCCCCTTGAACATTCGCCCAATATTTCTTCACCACTCCCAAACACGGGTCTGGATTAATCCGCAATCGCCGTAACTCGTTGCAAATCTCTCAATGACTGCTGCTTTATCACAATCTTTGTCCCCTTGGCATCGCCAATTAGCATGATATTTGCTATTTGGTTTTATTTGTTACTTGAGATTGATGCCCACATCTGTATCTGTAATTTGCCAGGGAATTCAAAGGTTGTCCTGTTTTCCAGTTTTCTCCCACGGGATATTCTGTCGTGATAAATATGTCATCAAAACATAACAAATAAGTCATAATACTTAATTTAAGAGTCTTAAAGTTTACGCTAATTCTCCAATCCTTAATTAGTAACAGAAATTAAACTCCTGAGACTCTTTTTCCGTCTATATACGTATTTTTTGGCTTTTAATTGTTTTTTATATACTCATATACAGCAATGGAACTGAAGAATACCCCATCATTTTCATGTTTTTATATTTCCAATTACAACATGTGTGTTTTTTTTATTTATTAAAAATCATATTTCAATAACATTACGGATACAAAAATACAAGAAATATTAAATAATCATTAAAGTTTTGGAAAAATTCAAAGGAAACAGGGAACGGGGAACAGTGACCCACACTTAAAAATGTGAGATTGAAATAAGGACGCTTTGTTTTTCGGGCAACGCCAGTCAAAACAATTCTTTGTTTAAAGTGGGCTTTAAACCCACAATTGAAGTTTTTCGCGCTTTGCCTGTTGCCTGTTCCCTACTCCTGTAAGGACACAATAATATTGTGCCCCTACGACAACCTGTATTTAACCTAATTGAAAATCGCTATATTTTGATGAGCGGCGCAAGCACCAGCAGTTCAAGCATTTGCGCTCCAAGAAGCAGTTGGGTTACAAAGTTTCTCTTGAACCCACACCGTTGACGACTAGTTGCTTTGCTACCTCACGGTTATTTTTAAATGATAAGTAATCATACAAATCGAATATTCAGGAAGAGGGAAATATAAAAGAAAGAAACCTACATGATTCCAGCAATTTACACCCTTACTAAGGTCTGTATACATGTAGGTTTAGATGCTCCTTGCTCCTCTTCCGCTGGGGTAGCCTGTGTTTGAGAGCTATCAATTTAAATGGAGGTTTTCTAATGAATACTAGGGAAGCAATAGTTGCCTTGGAAATAATCCTTAGATATTGGGATATAAATGATATTCAAGAGATCGTGTTTCGCCAATCTTGGGAAGGGAAAACTTATCCAGAGATTGCAGAAAGCTTCGGTTATGATGTTGATTATATAAAAAATGTTGGTTCCCAGTTATGGAAGTTACTCTCAAAGCAACTTGGAGAGAAAGTTAGCAAAAGTAATTTCCGGTCAGTACTGAGGCGGATAGTGCAACAGAATCAAGTAGAGAGTGTATTTAAAATCGAGTCTTTAACTGTAAGTGAACAAAAAGCAGTTAATTACTTAGACCAGTTTCAGGAATTGACTGGAGAAGGACGTACTGTATTTCAATCTTTTGACAACTTTAAAAATACTCAATCCATCAAATGCAGTCTCGAAGAACGCCTGAATGCTTTTCCTCAGTTGAAAGCCCAAATTGAAACCCTCTTGGTTATGGTTGAAAATGCTGTAAATAATGTGCAAAAAGCTGACGAGTAAGAGAGATAAATGATTACAGAACATAGAAAACAGGTGTAAGGGACTTGCCGGAAAATAAAGTACCAGTCATTCTAGAGGATAGTAGACGAAAGAACTCAAAGCAGGGGCTAATCTCTAGAATTGGAATCTTAAGGATGATACTAACCGAAACCGTCAAATCTACTTTCAAAGATGCCAGCCAGAAACTCACTGGTTACCGCAAACGAGACTTCATGGCCAAGGTCACTGAAGATTACTTCGATGGGTCGGCACGCAAAGCGGAAAGCGTCTTGGGATGGAATCGCCGAAGCGTGCAACTGGGGTTGGATGAACGGCGGACGGGGATGATGTGTGTGGATAATTATCAAGCACGGGGGCGACATAAAACTGAAGAGGTTCTACCCAACTTAGAAGCGGATATTCGGTCACTGGTCGATGCTCAAGCGCAGGCAGACCCAAAATTACAATCCCCATTTTTATATGCCCGCATCAGTGCCAGAGCGGTACGAGAGGCATTGGTGAGTGAAGTCGGCTACAAAGAGACCGAATTGCCTTCTCGCCAGACAACAGGGGAGATTCTCAATCGCTTGGGATATCGCCTAAAAAAACACAAAAAACGAAACCCTTGAAAAAGATTCCCCAAACCGATGCTATTTTCGAGAATGTGTTTCGGGAGAATCAAGCATCGGATGAAAATCCCAAATCGTTGCGACTGTCGATTGATACCAAAGCGAAGGTCAAGATTGGCAACCTTTCCAGAGGCGGTAAGGCGCGTACCCTAGAGCCAAAACAGGCGGATGATCATGATACACAGTGGCAGGTAATCTTAGTTCCGTTTGGCATTCTTAACACCCACAGCGATCAGTTATCGATTTACTTGGGTCAGTCGGCTGAGACTAGTGATTTTATCGTCGATTGTTTAACCGCTTGGTGGAATGAGAATCAACACGATTACCCCTCACTCGATGAATTGGTGATTGACCTCGATGGCGGTGCCGCAACCCGCAGTGACCGCACGCAATTTATTAAACGCATGGTTGAACTGTCTCAAGCCATTGGTTTAAAAATCAGACTGATTTACTACCCCCCGTACCATAGCAAGTACAACCCAATAGAACGATGTTGGGCCGCGCTAGAGAACTATTGGAATGGCGCGATTTTAGACTCGGTTGAAGCTGCCCTACACGCTCACTGCCAATATGACTTGGAAAGGAATTGCACCCATTGTCCATTATATCGAAGCAATCTATGAAACAGGAATAAAGGTTCTACCACAAGAGTTAGAACAGTATCAACCTTTCTGGCAGCGTTCTGAAACATTGCCCAAATGGGATATTACGATTGTCCCAGCTTGACCGGTATCTTATTTTCTTGCAAGTCCCTAACAGGGGGTAGAGCTAGCGAAGTGGAAGGCGATGCGCTTACTGAAACCAACATGGGGATCACTAAACAGGGGTGAACAGAGGAACCATCTATTCAAAGTCCCACTAAAACCCTTGCTGGGCAAGGAAAATACATCAATAGAGATAAAACTGCCTCAAATCCAGTTATATCAAGGAAAGGCGGCTCATCGATGTAAAACCCTTGCCAGTTCTAAATTTGAGGCAATTTTGAGCCTAGTTTTTTTTACAAAGTCCCACTAGAGCCGTCATTCCCGCTGACGGCCGCGACCTCGATAGGCGAGAAGCAAAACCAAAGCAACGCTGGAGAAACCAAGCGAACTGGGTTCGGGGACGGCGACACCGGCAGTGTTGTAACCGATGATCCCGGTGTCGATGCTGCCTTGGCCGCTGTTCACATAGGTTCCTTGAATGCGTACTCCGGCAACGCCAGTGAGAATCCCGGTGCCCTGAAAGTCGGAAAGGTCGAAGGCAACGCCAGCCAGGTTGATATCATCGAACACATTCTCAGAAGTGCGATCAATGAAGATCGTAAGGTCGGTATTGGTGTCGCCCCAGTCACCGATGTCGTTAATTTGAGGGACAAAGTTGCCCTGATTGTCAAAAAGGAAGTTGCCCGTTCCCGAGTTAATTGCAAGTTCAAAGTCATTGATCGGGTTGCCTTCTTTGTCAAGCGGGAGAACTCGGATGGAATCATCGCCAAACAAATCTGTGATGAAGATGTCATTGGCGAGTCCGGGTGCCCCGGCGTCATTAAGCGTGGTACCAAAAAACGCGTCTAGGGTGGTTGCGTTGTCGAGCCCGTTCGACACGTCGAGACCCAGCAGGCTGTCACTGCCGTTAACCTCCGAGCCCTTAAAGCCCCAGTAGTTTCGGATTGGATCGAGAGCAGGCGATTCATTCTCCCCACTGCCAAACACGCTGCTGTCGGTCACGATGTTCTTTACGGATGTCGCTCCGGCGAGAGTGTCCACGATGCCAAACTCGGTTGTGAAAAACTTGAGCAACGTCGTATTAGTAATGTCGAAGTCAGCATCGGTGTTGGTATTGAGTGCATTGGGGATGACAATGTCGGTTGTTGGTGATGGATCTAAGGTTCCCCCAGTAAAGCCGGCAACCTTCGCCCTAGCTGGGTTAGACAGTCCGGGGATGAACGATAGCAACATAGCAGCTAGTCCTGTCAATTTGCCGATTAGCCCAATGCGAAGATTGAGTACGTTTCTCATAGGGTAAGCGCTACTTCTGTAGAAGATTTTGCTGTTCATTGTTTCAACCCCAGGCGCGATCGCGCCTGGGGCGGTAATGGTTGTTGAAAACGTGTTAAATGTTATTCTCTCGCAGGTATAGCCATTATGTGCGCCAGCTTATCCATAACTTTTTGGGCTTGCTGTCCATCACGAGCTAAAACTGCTTCGTATAAACATGCGCGGTGTGGTTCATCTTCTTCTGGAAGCGAACGCTCAAAAAACATGCGATCAAGTCGCGCTAGTAAAATAGCTGCTTTCCCTTGAATGGAAGCTTCGGCTTCATCACGAATGCGGAGCGCTTCTCGAATCGCCTCTGGCTTGAGGGCACCTATTTGCTTGGTTTCGGGATCGATGTAATGAAGACTAGTACCAATTCCAACTCCATCTACACCTGTAAGTACGGCGTCACGCATATGACGAGGCTCCAAGCCAGCTGATATATAAGTTTGAAGCCCTCTTTTATGTGCCTCATGTACTAACATAGCTACCTGTTCGTGAGACAGTTGTCCCAGTATAGGCACACTGGGTACCTCATTTGAGGCACCATCCCAAGTAACTCTTTCAAATCCACCTTGTTTGGTTAGCTCAATTGCAAGGCGTGCAATTTCCATCCTATTAGTCAACATAACGGGAGCTCCGCTGTTGAATTCAAGAGTTTCAGGACGATCATCAACTATGGGTGTATTAATGTTAAATGCTGCTGCAAGGTACTGACGGCTTCTGTCCCGAATAACATTACCTACTACATAACGCATGAATTTAATTGCTTCAGTAGCCGTCATCCGCTCCATCCCAATCTTGCAATCCGCGATCCCGTTCATAAACTTAGCGGTGCAAGTATTTGCGGTCATGTGAACGCTCTTAAGAACATCTAAAGAAAAATTCCCATTTTCAAAGACTGGTCTGCCAATGTAAGCAGTACACGGGGCATGAGAGCCTACATGAAGGCGAACTTTCGCAGCGTTAATTTTAGCAGGTAATCGATAAGGCTCAACTTTTTCTTTATCGAATTCTTTGTCGCGATCTATGTGTTCAATATGCACAGCAGTACCTTTCATGAGCTGCAAATCGTTACAAGTTACTGCAATATGCCCCTCTCCAGGATTGGTGTTGAATAGATAAGTGTGTATTTTCCTAAACCCAGAAATGCCAAGGGACTTATACGAACCACGAAGAGTAGCTCCCTTAAAAAGTATTGCGTACGCAGCATTAATACTAGCCTGCTCCGCAGGTGCCGGTCGAACACCTTTTTCTCGCAATTGCTCGTTGAGGTGGCTGACGAGTGTAAGAAATCGCGTATTTTCAATGTCATCAGCAAGTGCTGTAGCTTGTTGCAGCACTTGCTCTAACACACCAGACTGAACCTTGTAGACAATTCCTTGTTGATCTGCAATAACATTGAATTCTCCTGAATCCTCCCGATGAGGAATATCTAGCCATTCATTAGTAATCTTTAAAATCAATTGAAATGCCTTTAAGGTTTCAGCACTGCCACTGCTTTCATCAGAGATAGTATTGAGGGGTTCTTGTAAAGAAGTGGCTAAATTATCCAAGTTGGGGAAATTTTCAACCATGCTGGCAAGTTGAAGTTTCACAGTATTAGCAAGTTCTGGAACTGTCTGATAACTTATCAGCGAGGTAGGTTCTCGTTTGACGAATAGTTCGTTCAATTTGTTTTCTTCGACTATGCGTACCTCTCGCAGCACGTCCAGAACTTTCTTCAACGCCTCGCTTCTAAATTCTTCGATGGATAAAAATCTTTGGACAGATGGTTCTTCCGCAGAAACGCGATCCATGTTTTCCACTTCCCGTGCCATGTCATAGGCAGAATCAGAGAGTACTTCAAATCCGGAATATGGAAAACCAGGAGTGTTCGTAACTTCGTCTGGCAACGCTGTTAACAACTCAGCTACAGTTTTACACAAAGATTCCTCGATCCAATCGCCAGCAGCAAATGCGTGATTTACCACTGGACCATACTGCCCAATAATCCGAAATACGTCACCGTGCTTTGAAACCGCCTTAGACAAGTTAAGGTCCCATGTTACTCCTGCATCTACTACCTTTGTAGCAACGGCATCAGTAACATACGAATGATCCCCCAAAAACATGAGATTGCCGAAATAGCTTTTGGCATCAATTGCATATGACTTAAGTAAAGCAATGGGGTATTTGTAACCAGAAGATGATGAGGGACTAACAAAGGCAAATGATGCATCTTTTAAATCGGCAAGAGATTTGTATTTGGAGTCACGGTGTACAATAAAAAAACCGGGGTAATATGAGCGTGACTTTCCGTCTTCAATTGTCTGTCCTGTAGCTATATATTTCAGTCCCTCGTATAACTCTTTGGTGCGGACATAACTAGTAGACGTGAAAATACCAAAGTCTGCCTTTTTTTGCTGAACCAATTTTTGTACATCGTCAAAATCTTTACCAATAATTAGCTCAACCGTTTTTTTAAGTTTCTTTGATAGAAACTCGCACAGAGACCGGAAGCCAACTTCCCAATTTTCCCGGTTGGGAATAGCTACAAATAAAGAATCTGTGGTTGAACTAAGTGCTGCTGTGTTTTGTATGTCCTTGGCTAACATGCGTATCCTCACTTGGTCGTTAGTTTGCTCTCAGACAATTTTGAAATTAGTAACTACGGTCGATTGTTCTGCGTAATCACATTATTAAGATATTCACTCTCTCGGAGTTCAAAATTTTTAGACAAAACCTCCAGTGCTTTTATTTCTTTGATAGCTTTGGCACGAGAGATATTTTTATTGGCCATGGCAACTTGCAGTGATTGGTTAGGAGAGTAGATAGATATCTCCATTTCTATGTGCCTTAGACTTAGACATGTAGCTCGTCCATGTGCCACGAGTTTCGCATCGTTTGTTTAGCTTAGTTACCTCATCTTGTATTCCCAGCAGATCACTAAACCCCCCATTCATTGTTCGTGAATTAATCAAGTAGGATGGTGGTTTATTGTTCTGCAAAGTATTAAGCTTGCGGGTGGAGATTTTATTGAAAAGAAGGCAAAGAATTATGCACCTGTGAGCATTCTATCAGGTATATCCCTTTAATTAGATCAACAAGTCAGTGATAAGTGTGATAGCTAAACGCAAAACTGCACACTTCAACTGGCAAACAACAGCATCATCCTCGTATCTTTTTGACGACGAGATGCACTAAGACTCAAGTAATTCGTTGCCTTGCTGTTCCATTGTTCACGATCTAGCTTTTATCCTTTATTGCTTTGATCGTGTGGTTTTTGCCGACACTAATTAACTGTTGGCACGTAACCGCCATCTACACGTAAATTTGAGCCGTTAATAAAGCCTGCCAAGGGGCTAGAGATGAAGGTGATCAAGTTAGCTACTTCTTCAACCTTTCCTAGACGGCCAGTAGGATTTTTCATTGGTCCTTCAAGGAAGCGCTGCTTGATATCATTCAAATCCGTTGTTCCCCAACCTAGCATATTAGCGGTATCCAACATGAGGTTGTATAAGTTGTCTGTGGCGATTGGTCCTGGACTTACTGTGTTCACGGTAATGCCGGTGCCTGCTAGTTCCTTTGCAAGGCTTACAGTCAAAGTGTTGGTAGCGCCCTTGGTCGCGGAATAGTCTGGGACTATTTGACCTGGATATTGCCCAAACGCACTCCCTACCAGAATAATCCGTCCCCAAGCCAGTTCTTTCATTTGCGGTGTGAGAAGCTGAATCATCCGCACCATCGATATAACATTTGCATTGTAAATTTCGGCCCACTGTTCAGACATCGTATTATTCCAACCCCGAGAGAAGTAAGTACCGGCGTTGTTGACGAGAATATCTATACCTCCGAGTAAGGTTAAAGCAGCGTCTGCGACCTTCTTTGCCCCTTCGTCTGTGTTGAGATCACCTACTGCAATGAACGCTTTGCCGCCGTTCTCTCTAATGTCCTCGGCAACCCGTTTAGCATCTTTGTCATTGCGTCCATGCACTACGACAATAGCACCTTCCTGCGCCAATACTTTGGCGATACTTTCACCAATACCCTTGCTACTACCAGTTACCAGAACACGCTTTCCTTCAAGTAATAAATCCATGTTTCTTTCTCCGCTTCTAATGTTCCTGTCTGTTTTCTACACTGTTTGCTTAGAGGATGTGAAACAACGCAGAAAGGGCTGGCATAAAAAGTTCCCCTTGCAAAAAGTGAATAATCTGAGTGTTGCTCTCAAGGTGAGCAATTCTTAGCAGCTTTAACTAGCGGCTTTTCCAGATAGAGGTACTTCAACCTTCCTTTGACTTTGTAATGTATTAGCAGATTGCAAAAGTTTATATTTTGTAATATAAGAAATTTAACAAAATTTGAAAGTAAGAAAAAGTCACATAAAATGTAACTACTACACACGGGTAAGCGTTTTTTGTGGCAGGAGGCTTAACCCGGATGATGAGCAATTGTGCGCCGTGGTACGCATTTAACGATGTGCAGCAAGCACAACTGTAGCAAGCCCTGCAAGCACCTGCCCCATATAATAGATTGTGGACTGATCTATGCATTGGCAGCGAGTATAAGTAAATTACTGGGATGCCCAGTCGCAGCACAACGATGCTGTTTTTGGAGCAGTACCAACTCCGGATTGAGAATTTGGACAACTTCTGAGCGACTGAGCAACAGCGTTTTCATAGCCTAATCAAGTTTTTGAAGAGCACGAGCTATCAGTAAGGTATCTGTATAGTTTTGAAACCACACAATCTTGTCATTTCTCACCTTCCAAAGATGAACAAATGGAACGTTTACTTTAACGCTGTTTGCTTTAGTCTGACCTCGATACTGACCCAGGCTCAATATTGTGCCCTCGGCATCCAGAATCTCACTTACTTCAGCGTTCCAGACTTCAAAGTCTGCTAGCAGGCGCGGAAAAAACTCCTCCAATACGGCTTTTGCGCTGGTGTAGGTGCCCCCATGTGGGAATCCTTCAGCAATCTCCCAAACACATTCAGGATTTATCAAATTAGGGTCGTGCGTATCGTACCATCTACGAATGATTTCTACATCGTTCATGTTCATTGTTGCGCTTATTTTCTACTGTGTTCGGTATGGTCTGCACAAATTGGTGTTGCGATAGTAATTGGACAGAAAACAACGTTGTGCGTGTAAATATGCTTATACGCTTAGATTTTCGACAGCTAGACGTACAAACCCTAGAAAAAGCTGGAATTATTACCCAAAAAAACTCTGCGTATAATCAAAGAGTCTCACAACTGTTAAACTCAACACCAAGTCAGAGCAAATTAGGTCAATCTCCTACTCTGTCTTGATACAAGGAACTTTGGCATCAAGAATTATACGTCCCGCGTTGAATTTTGTCCATTTGCTATCTCAACGCCAAATTGTCTTGTACATATAACAGACGTTAGGGATTTAGATTACTCCTCCAAGGTGACTTTGCCGATCGCCTGACCCGACTCAGCATGGTAGTGTGCTTCTGCAACTTCAGAGAAGCTAAATGATTTTGAATCAAGTAAAGGACGGACTTTTCCTTCATCAACAAGTTGGGCAAGTTTGGACAGGATCTCACCGTGATGCGCCTGACCAATTCCATGCAGCATTGGAATCAGCATAAAGACAAGGTGTAGTGTTAGCCCTTTGGCATGTAGAAGACTGAGATCCTGAGCTGATAAGGACACAGTTGAAACTACGGTTCCATTCAGGGTTGCAGCTTTAAAGGCAGTCTGGAGATTGTCGTTACCCACTGTGTCAAAAACCACATCGAAACCTTTACCACCCGTATACTCCACCACATATTCTTCAACTGTTTGTTTGCGGTAATTGATAGCAACATCAGCGCCAAGCTGACGGGCGATCGCCATCTTCTCCTCGCTAGAGGCAGTTGCAAATACTTTCGCTCCTGCCCACTTAGCAAGCTGAATGCCAATGTGACCCACACCACCTGTTGCACCGTAGACAAGAACATTTTGTCCAGCCTGAACCTTAGCGCGATCAATCAAACCCTCCCAAGCTGTGATAGACACAAGGGGCAGTGCGGCCGCTTCTCGCATATTGAGTGATAATGGTTTTTTTGCAACCAACACGGCATCAGCGAGTAAGAATTCAGCGAGTGCTCCGCCTAGTCCCTTTATTCCACCCGCACAGGCGTAGACTTCATCATCTGGTTTGAAGGTATCGACCCCTTCGCCAACTGCTTCAATGACTCCTGCCACATCTCCATGCAAGACTGCTGGAAAGTCAGGAGAAATATCCTTCACCACTCCTGCGCGAATTTTGAAATCCACCGGGTTAACGCTTGTTGCAGCAACTCGAATCAGGACATGACCGGGAAGTACCTCTGGTTGTGGTAAATCTACTGCTTTGAATACACTCGGCTCTCCAAACTGTTCGATTATCTGTGCCTTCATAATTTTTCTCCACTAGAAGAACGCAGTGTGTCTTTGTCTGGCCTGTGGCATTCACAATAACCACACTACTTCTTGAGTACCACAATCGTTTTCTTTTTTGAAAGTATTTACTTGTAAGTGCTATATTTACTAAAAAGTAAGCAACTTTCTAAAAGATAGCCTGATGGTAAGTCACACTCCGAAGCACAACCTTAGTTATAGTGCAAGTTCACAAGCCCAGCGGGCACTTGAACGTATTGCTAAGATAGATATTTTTGATGAAGGCTGTGAGGGACATCAGGCGCTTGAACGCATTGCCAACAAGTGGACGGTATTGATCATCTATGCTCTGACACAAGGCACGAAGCGTTACAGCGACTTACACCGGCAGATTCGCGGTGTGTCTCCTAAGATGTTAATTCAGAATCTTCGCAACCTGGAAAGATGTGGGCTTGTCAAACGCTCGGTTTACCCTGTTGTGCCGCCAAAGGTTGAGTATTCATTAACCCCTTTGGGGGAGACGCTAGTTGAGCCATTAGCAGTACTGGGTGAGTGGGCTTACGTGCATATGCATGAAGTGAAAGCAGCTAGCGCACGTTATGATAGCGACGCAGACATCACTGAACTTTAGTGAATGTGAGGGAGTGCGATCGCTTCTACATATTTTCGGTCGCATGACTCAAACTCGATACCGAGAATTACAGGAAAACAAAGTATCTAATTTAGCTGCTGTCGGTAGCTGGGGTTTATTTGCACCATCCCTTGACAATATTATCCCCGCATCCTTTGGCGATGCAAAAGAAAATCCTGATGCTGCGATCGCTCGATTAAAACCTCGGTTAAAATCTCTACTTGCCACCAAATTTGTTAAATGTATCACCGGAAACACCAATACCTCCCGCATTGCCATTACCGCATCATTTGCGATCGCCAAGACAAAAAAGGTAATTAGTGAAGCTGTAACCCTGCGTAGTTTAGGTAAACCCCCAAAAAATCAACCTTCCTCCCCAACATCAATACAATATTCGAGTTACGGTATACCACAATTAAAAGTGGAAACAGAGGTTGTACTGCAAATCAAAAATAATGAATCACGTCCTCTTTACATCAGTATTTTAGTCGTTGATGCCCAAGGGGAAATGGGTCTAATTTTTACTGTCAAATGGTCTGATGGTGAAAATTCAGCCTTAGTCAAAGCAGGAGACACATTAGAAACAGATGCTTTAGAAGTCCAAAAACCTTTTGCAACATCAGAAGTATTAATTATTGCCAGCACCACACTTTTACGAGAGTCGCTGAAGGTACTACAAAAAATTGCTCAGATTCAGGAAAACCAAACTAATCGACGTAGTGCGGAATCTCAAAGCGACGATTTTCTCAATCTTACCAACAGCTTACGAGATGATCTCGAAACTAGTGGTCTGGCAAGTTAACTTTGCTAGGTGAGACAGGTTTTTGGTAAGCTAATTGAAGTGTGGCTGCGGGTAGCATCATGGCAAAGAAGTATACAGTAAATTTGAGTTCAGAGGAAGTAGAAAAACTGCGATAAGCGGAGCTTAACGCCTCCGGCGTATCGCTAATCAAAACAGGCAAGAGTAAAGCAAGGAGTATAACTCGCGCCCATATATTGTTGATGGTATGGGAGGGAGAAACTGACAAAGCGATCGCAGAATGTCTAAGAGTACACGTTTCAACGGTAGAGCGTACCCGTGCCAGATACGTAGAAGGAGGAATTGAATTAGCTCTACAAGACCGCCCTCATCCACCAAAACAACCAAAGTTGAACTTTATCCTTTAAAAGCGGCCATCTTTTCCTTTAAGTTACATGCAAATTCACCCAAACTACGAGGTAAATCATCTGGTCGCAAACAAGGTCAGCTTCAACAAAAGCGAATTAAGCATCCCGTAGTCAAAAAACAGTCAAAATCAGCACCCAAAACATCGACGGCTGCGTAAATTTATTTAAGCGATTAACATTTACTTCAGTTCAAAAACGAAATGAAGCAATTTGTGATGTGATTTTTTAGTTCGCAGAAAAAATACACAAACCTTTTTTATTTGTCCAAAGTCCAATCAATCAGCCTTTAACAAAAATCTACCCAAACGGTTTCCCGTACCACTGCCAATTCTGCATATTTAAAGGACTTCGCCATTTGAGAATTAGGCTCAACTCCAAATCTTGCCTTCTGCGTCGGTCAGTGGGTACATCCCACCAGAAAGCAATGCTCACTTCCCGTTGCAGTCCATAATGATGATGCAGTGAATGGTAGTTGTCCAAATATTGCGGGAGCATCCATCCTCCAACACCTTTTCTGGGCTTAATTTCACGTTTTTTGGGACTCGTCCTAAGTAGTCACATTCTTGTTTGAGGGTTGCGCGTACCTCGGATTATATGGTCAAAATTGGGTTAATTTTATAGTTGTTGACTCGAGCGATCGCATTCTCTAAAGTACCCCGGTTGATTTTAGAAACACGCTGTGTCTGTGTGTGAAAAATTAGTAGATGCATACTTGTGGGAACGAAAAGATTTGGGCGCAGTCTGAACAAAAAACGTAAACCGCTTAACACCGGACAAAACAATTCAAAATGCAAAATTCAAAATTCAAAATTAGGTCTTTAATTTTGAATTTTGAATTTTGCATTTTGAATTCCCGAAGGGGTTGGTTGGGAGGGAAATTTCAGCTTTGAAGGGAGCAGGTTGGGGTGCGCGATTGAGATTAGGTGGCGCAGATGCTCCAGTCCGCGATCGCTCTAAAACCAATGCCGGGTTGAATGTGTGCGGGCGTTGCATTTTGAATTAAGCCAAGGGGTTGACGTAGAATTGCGAGTCCGCTTACGCGGTCGTTTTGGATTGCTAGTTATCACACAGTCCCAATCACATATTTGGGCAAGAGGGCATATCTTCTCCAATCAGCAAACGCGCCAGACTGGGTAACGCCTCACCGTAGGTGGGATGAATATGAACAGATTGCTCTAACACCTGCCAAGTCGCCCCGGCTTCCATTAAGGACAAAAACACATGCACTAATTCAGCTGTCTCGTAACCTACGAGCGTTGCTCCCAAAATCTTGTCGGTGTCCTCATCAATAACCATCCGGTAAAAGCCCAATTTATGATCCCATTCAATAGCACGGGCAATTTGACTCATTGGCAAGGTAACAGCACGAGCTTTAAAGCCCCTGTGTTGTGCTTGTTCCAAAGTCATCCCTACCCGCCCGACTTGAGGTGAGGTGTATACGGCGTAACCAAGTACCCGATCGTTGCGAGTCCGGTTTTCGCCGCACAAAATCGCCTTTAAGCGTCGATAGTCCTCCCAGGATACGTGAGTGAAGGCGGGTTGCTTAGCGACATCTCCAATGGCGTAGATTCCACTGCAAGTTGTCTGGAAATGGTCATCGATTTTGACGTAACCATGCTCATCTAACTCAACACCAGTAGCAGCAACGTTTAGTGCACTTGTGTTGGGTTTGCGTCCGGTGGCTACTAATAAAGCTTCTCCTTGAAGTTGTTGACCGTTATTGAGCGTCAGGGTAAAGACACCATTTTCATGAACCACTTTTTCAACATTGGTGTTGAAGTGCAACTCAATACCGTCTTGCTGGAATGCCTCAGCCAAAGTTTCGCTGACATCGGATTCTTCGCGGTCAAGAACCCGACTACCCCGCACGATGATGTGAGTTTCGCTGCCTAACCGAGCCAATCCTTGTCCCAGTTCTAGACCAATGTAACCACCCCCAATCACCAACAGACGCGGCGGCAATTTCTGTAAGTCAAAAAAGTTTCTGTTGGTTAGGTAGGGTGTATCTGCCAAACCAGGAATATGAGGAATGAGCGCCGATGTACCAGTATTAATAACGACTAAGTTTGCCGCAAACGTGCTTCCATCGCTTGTCACTGTGCGCGTGTCTGTAAAAGATGCCTCAGCACACACAACTTTGACACCAGCACTTTGCAAACGCTTTTGGACTCCCTGGTTAAAGCTGTTGCGAATACTGCGTACTCGCTCCATGACAGCTGAGAAATCAACGTCCATCTGAAAGCGGATGCCTAAACTTTCTGCCTTACGGGCACGACCGACTGCATGAGCCGCTGCTAAGAACGCTTTTGATGGGGTGCAGCCGTAATTTATACAACTGCCACCCAAGGCATCTCGTTCAAACAGGACAACGCTACGACCTTCTTTTGCTAAATCCGCAGCGAGTGGAATACCTCCCTGACCGCTGCCAATAACAATTGCATCTACAGTTTCCATTGGTTACTGAGCCTCTTGTACGTGCAACTCGCCTTTGCTGTCAGTGACTTGCCATCACCTTGCCAGCTGGTGTGATGTCTATAGCTGCGTCGGTGTGCATTGGTTTGAGGAGTTCTCCATCAACTAGGGCGATAAAGTTGATAAGCACTTATCTTAGAGCAGATTTATGCTTACCGCAACCAGATGGCAGCAAGCTCATAATTGAGTTCCACGCCCAGTAGCATCAGCACTTTTGACATTTGCAAGCGTGAGCAGTTCTACACTCAATTTGGTCATTTGCTTTGGGTGTTTGATGCACTTTTGTTCCACGTCAGGTTAGATCCATCATCCTTAAATAGAGATATCTGTAAATTCACGCATGTCCCCACCACGCAAATCATTATGGGCAATTAACACAGGATTAGCCTTCGATTTTGGTTATGCCGTCTTGCTCATCGCTTCTGCTCACCAACGCAACGGCAAGCGCAAACAAGCGTGGCGGCGTTCTGTTGGCTAATCCGTAAACAAGCGTTTGCCACTATGTTACATAAGTTTACAGAACACTTTACGTTAGACACCAGTAAACCCTTGTGGCAGACAAAAACAAGACGTGCAACTACACCGCAACTATTGGCAGCGAAAAAGCTTGTTGCAACGCATGGTTCTGTCATCATAGAATCGTTGGCACTGCAAGAGTTAAAGAAGCAGCTACCCAATGTTAATCAACTAGCACTACTAGGTGCGCTTAGGGCTGCTTGTTAGTCGTGCAGGTTATGTTAAGAAGTGTGTCAATCAACGATATTGTGCTTGGGTTAAGGGTATTTAACGTTGACTGATATCCATCGAGGGTTTCGGCAATTGGTAGTGAGGGGCGATCGCCACCCGTGGATGTGGGTATGATGTTGGAGTGCGATCGCATCAACAAGCAACCCAAGTATCAGAGGTAATATCGATTAATGATACAAAGCCTCATCCATTCATGTTTCTATCTTGGGCGAAGCGTTGCCGTTAAAGTCACCCAAGGAGCATTTGCCAGTTGCTCGCTCATTGTCTCCTCATCCTTGGCTTTCTCCTTAAGAATCCGTCCCTCAAACACCACCGTCACCTCAGTATCCTGAAAACACCACGGCTCAACCCATAGCTGAGTTGGGTCATCATTAATCGGCATCAACTTTAAAGTCATTTCTCCCGTTGCGGCTGGAACTTGCTCAAACTGCTGTTGTTTGGTTACACCCATGCAAATTGCTAGAGACAACGCATCAAAGGTGGCGACAAGCCGTTGATTACGAACAATTACGAATGGTGTAACATAGGGTGCGTAAGCCGAATCTTGCTCCAACTTAGCAATCAATTGCTGTTGAAATTCCTTCTCCTGTTGCAAAAAAGCTTCTACAACCCGCGTTGCTTCTGGTGACTTTTTCCAGTGTGTAAAGCGTTCATACAACCCTGTGCCATGTAGTGAAACCAGCAGTGCGACATACCGTCCCATCGGCATTGCTAATTGTTTTGCCCCTGCCCATAGTTTTGTATGAACTTGGGGTGCAACTTCCATGAAACTGTGCGGGTAGCCTGTGTCAGGATTGAGGGTGGGAGCCGATTCCCACGGTATCCAACCGATATCATGCTGTTCGGCACCCAAGCAAACCGCATCATAGGGAGCAAGCGAACCAAACGTTTCATTCCCCCAAACATGAGCCAGTTGCCCAGAAACCCAGGCATGGTTAGGTTGAGTAATACAAATTCGATTTTCATCGATGGTGCGGTACAACATGACTGCCCCTGAAAGCACAATCTTGGTATTCCAATACTAAATCCAAGCACGCGCAATGCCTTCATGCTAGGGGTTAGGATTGGGGGTAGTGGGTTCTGATGCAACTGCTACCTGAAGGTCTGCCACTTTGCTAGTACCAAATTCCGGGCGTTGTAACGCTGATTCGGTATCCGCGTACAGGCACTTCGCTGCGTGTGAACAAAATCCCCGTCTCATAGCCTTTGGCTAAAAAGCATATTGTTAGAAGTTTTTTGTCTCAGGGTGCTTCTAACGATATCTCCACAGCCAGAATTGGGCAAAGCACACTCTGTTTGCCTCCAGTCAGAGGAGCGTATCAGTGTATGGCTCATCTTCAGGCTTTTGGTTTAGCAATGGTGGTTTTGACAATCACATTGTCTACACCTTTAATTTATGACGCCAAACGCTCAATTGAGCGCTAGTTCTTGCTTGTTGGTAACAGTTCCGCCTACAGTAACAGTGCCATATTCAGTAGCTTCAACTGTTAAACTGCCTCTGGGAATATTTGCCTCTAGCTTAGAGCGAACTTCACTTGCAAGGTCTGATGGTGCCCTTTTTGCGTCATCGCCCCCCCAACCTGAGCGCTGTTCACGAGCGCGAATATCAGCATTTGAAATATTTAATTAAAAATTATTTTAACCATGAATTGTCCACCGCTCAAATCACAGCAATGGACAATTGCTTCACGAGAATTCTGCCGAGATTTCTAGCTCTTGTAATTTCTTTTACCAGCCATTTTTGAATCTGAACCGATGTTGTGTAGGTGGCGATAATTTGTTTGCTGCGGCGGTCACGGACGCCATAAGTTTTTCCTTGACTTTGGTCATAGAGTACTTCTGAGGTGAGGTCGAGGAGGTCGTACCCGTAGAAACCAAGGATTTGTTCGAGTTCTTCATCTTTCATAGTAATGATAGATATTTCAACGATGAGGATGCGATCGCGCCCTAAAGATACACGGCTTCTACGAATTGGGAGGAGTACAAAGTGGCTTGAAAGCTTACTGTGTAAGGGGTTTGAGAGCGATGGTCAGACGGGAGAAATGGAGAGCGCACCCTTATCCAATAACCCCTTTTACTTGCTTAAACATTCTTTTGCATCTGGTGTCGGTTGTCGTCGTAAATACTCAATGTTTTCGGGTCTTTGTGTCGGTTAGATGCACACCAGATAGTAGAGCGCTTGTCAGGTCAGGCTCAGGACCAGGACGGGAGCTCACATCACGCGACGGACATTATAACCTAATACAGCTTACTTTTGAAATTGCGATCGCACGCTTGTTGAGGATGAGCCTTGCAATTGAGTCATCTGGAAATTGCGATACGCATAACGAAGGGCGTAATCGCAGAGCGCTTCGCACAGATACTTTCTTAAAGATGCAAAGATGCCCTTATGAATCAGTCCGTCCATGTATGGCCTACCCCAGATACTGCTGCTTAACTTCCAAAAGAACCAAAAAGCACCAGACATGCGGTGGAAGTTCAGCAGTTATGGTGAAAGTGGGAAAAACAGCGATTGTACAATAGAAGTGCTTCTTCCAATTGGCACAGAAACAGCAGGTACAAAATCTGACCAAGGGAATGTTGAGAAACCTGATTCTATCGCCAGTAAGACAGAAGAAAAACGATACCTAATCTCGACAGTATTGAAAACCAGTAGATTGAGGGTAGGTAAATGACAGTTTATTCACTGGCTACAGGTAAAATTAGGGAGCCTAACCCGAATGATGAACAGCTTCTTTATCTAACCAGGTGCAGCGATAGTGCTGTTGGTAGTACGAATGAGACTTCAAAAAACTCAAAAAGCCAACATCTGGGTGAGGATGAACGAACTATCTTCAAAGCTAAAGCAGTTAAACAGACTCGCAAAACAAAAATAAACCCAGATGGTAGCTACTACGATGAGCTGACTGGTATGATGGTGGTTCCACCATTCGAGAATTTTCGTGATTACAAGCGGCAATATTTATCCGCACACGACGTGAAAGCACAGCAGACAATAGTACTTGGAATCAACCACTATCATCACGTCAAAGCCACAGACGTTGATATTCTGACTGGGGAAGTGACCAAAACAATTCAAAATTCAACGCCCGCAAAATTCAAAATGGAAGATTAAGAAACAAACTGCTGTTGAATTAATAAATTTAGGTTTCAAGCCCCATTATTTATTTAGGTCAAAGGAAAAAAGATTTTTTACGACCCACGTAGTGGGAGGAAAAAGGCGTCTTTTATTTATGGGGATTGTAATGAGCGAATTTTGAATTTTGAATTTTGAATTCCCCGAAGGGGTTGACCAGTCACTCGCGATCGCGAGTGACATTTGTACTTATTGACATTTTTTCATGTCATGCACTATCATGAGGTGCTAATAAAAAAAAGAGGACGCGGGAGATGGTGCTACGTCCTCGGATTGATGTTAGAGTTCTTTATTCACCTAACTGTCAAAAATAACGCGCGTGGTCGCAGGCTGTCGGTGATGGCAATCACTCCTTAACCGAAACAATTCAAAATTCAAAATTCAACCGAGCAAAATTGAAGATTAAGAAATAGACTGCTGTTGAATTCATTAATTCAGGTTTCATGCGAACGTATTTATTCGTGGAAAAGATAAAAGTTTTTTTTTCGAGACGCGAAGCGTGAGAAAAAAAGCGTCCAATTCCTGCGCCCCTAAATTTATTTATGGGGATTGAAATGCGTGAATTTTGCTCCGTTGAATTTTGAATTGTCCGCAAGCGAGTGACCCTCTTGTTTGGGATTTCGCCAGCCCTCGTCATCTGCTGGAGAACCGCCGACGATACCGCCCTGGTTTTGTATCAGGTCTTCGTGGCTAAAACGCCAATCACCTTCTAGATCGATAATCTCAACACCACCACCGACCAAATTCTTGATATCTGGTAAAATAACGACGACTAAAATCGAAGTGCTCAAGACTACAACTGCCAGATTTGGTCAATTTAACATTGTCAAGTTATTAGTGCAGTGTGATTCAATAATTGCTTTTCGTCACAGAAGATAAGTATGTCTATTGAAAATGGAGTAATGATTCAGTTTTTTCAGTGGTACACTCCCTCAGATGGTACACTCTGGAAGGAACTGAAAAATGAAGCGTCAAAGCTATCTAGTGCAGGGATTACAGCAGTTTGGATTCCTCCAGCATACAAAGGCTCTGCTGGTGTTAATGATGTTGGCTATGGAGTTTACGATTTATTTGACTTGGGTGAATTTGATCAAAAAGATACGATCAGAACAAAATACGGAACGAAAAAAGAATTAACAGATGCGATTCAAGCCGTTGGCAACGAGGGAATGGAAGTCTACGGCGATGTTGTTCTCAATCACAAAGATGGTGGAGATGAAATAGAAACATTCTGGGTTCAGGAAGTTGATTGGGATGAGCGAAATAAAATACTCAGCGATTGGTACGAGATCGCAGGATATACAAAATTTACTTTTCCAGGTCGTGGAGATGAATATTCTCGCTATAAGTGGCATTGGTGGTGTTTTGATTCTCTTTCTTACAATGCGCTCACGGGAAATACTAACAAACTATATCGTTTGAAAGATAAAGGTTTTGAAACACAAGTCAGTAATGAGAGAAGCAATTACGATTATTTGCTAGGCAACGACATCGACACGCGGGAATCATTCGTCATTGGCGAGTTACGGTATTGGGGTCGTTGGTTCGTCGATCAAACTAATATTAATGGTTTTCGGATTGATGCAGTTAAGCACGTTCGTTCAAGCTTTTTTAAAGACTGGATTAATCATTTGCGAGTTCATTTTAGCGGACGAAATCTTTTCAGTTTTGCCGAATATTGGTCTTGGCGTGATACAGAACCTCTACATAACTATATTGTTCAGACCGAAGGAGTGATGTCGCTGTTTGATGTTCCTCTACATATGAAATTTTATGATGCCAGCACAAGCATAAATCGTAATAGTTTTGATATGCGTACAATTTTTGACCGTACATTGGTCAAGGAGCAACCTGCTCTGGCAGTGACGTTTGTTGAAAACCACGATACTCAACCGTGTCAATCCTTAGAGTCTCCCGTTGAACCCTGGTTCAAACCTTTAGCATATGCGTTAATTCTTCTACGACGGGAAGGATATCCTTGTGTCTTTTATGCTGACTACTATGGAGTTGAGTACCCAAACTGTCGGGGTGGCTATCCAGTTATTCTTTATGAGCATCGCTTTCTAATCGATAAGTTTTTGTGGGCTCGCAGAGCATATGGATATGGAGACCAGCACGATTACTTCGATCACCCCAACACCATTGGTTGGACTCGATTGGGTAATAGAGAACATCCAGGAGCTATGGCTGTAGTTATGACCAATGGAGCGGATGGTAATAAGTGGATGAATATGTTCCGACCCAATAAAGCTTTTTACGATATCACTGAGCATATTCCAGCAAAGATCTATACAAATGCTCATGGCTGGGCTAATTTCCCTTGTAAAGGAGAATCGGTATCTGTTTGGTTGCAGGAGTGATGTTATTGTCAATTTTGAATTGAGGGGTAAAGTTGATGGGCGTTGCTGAATCAAGGGATGTTTTTTCCGCAGCTTGAACGCCCGTGGAAAAAACCTGCACAAAACGCGCAACCATGCATGGCTTATTGCCTTGCCAACCAGATTTTGGGTAAGGATTCTCAAAACGAGCGGGGTTTTCGCAGTGATACTGAGAATAATCGCAGTAAGCCCCACGCGGTAGAGAAGGGTTGCGCGTTTTGTGTAGATTAATGCGTCCCCTGTTTCCCTGCGATCGCGCCAACGTTGGTTGCTAAAAGTTTAAATGTCAAAGGGCAAAGGGAATTGTCCTTTGCCCTTTTCCCCTTGTACCGCGCAAACCATAGAGAGCCACCGGATTCTGAGGCTGGAAGTTGTGGGCAAAAGCAATGATTGAAAACCATAGATAAAAACTGAAGTTTTGCAGATAACCATAGACGAATAGCACTTCTTGAAGCAATGTGGCTGGTGCAATTTCACAACTTGAAGCTTTCAAGCTTCAAAATAAAGCGATTTGAGAGCCATAACTGTTCAGCGCTGTCGCAAGAAGCTGGCATCTGTTTGCTGGTTTTTTGCTCAACCCAGGTCGCTAGCGCAGAGTAAGGTTCAGCGCTGTCGCAAGCTGGCATCTCTTTGCTAGGGTGATTGCGACTAGAATTTAAGTACAGCAGTTGTTGTCTTTCTTTTGGGAAGAAGATGAACCTAATTCTTCCAAGACTCTCTAGGGTTAAAAGAGTCAGGGAAATTATGTGGATGAGAAGAGGTCTCTATTTACTATTTGTTTTCTTGATAATCAACATCTACGTCTTGGGGGGAAGCAACATAGTCCATTTGGCTAACAGTAGGGCAATAGAATTAGGTATTAATCTAAAGAACTTTGCTCGTTCTAACCTGACCCTAACCTTTTTACCGAAGGGGCAAACTTACCACTCTAATTCCAAGGCATCTTTTACCATGCAGTACCTGATTACCCTTCACCTTCAACCTCCCAATAATTCTTTGGAATATGTCAAACAGCTTTCCGGAATCAGGGAGTTAGAAATTGATGAAAATTATGGTCTTGTTCTGATCAGTCCAAAGCGTGATCTGTATGTTATTCGTGTCTCAGGAGATATAAATCCAAACCACCTTATGTCTATTCAACCCGCAGTCAAGGGAGTTCACGGCGACATGCAAGTGAGGTCTTTCAACTCTTAATAAACACTCATTTTCTTCCATGATGCTTGTTGTAATAGGGGTGTAGGGGGGACACACGCTTTCTACACAAAACGCGCTCCCGACACTCCATCGCGTGGGGCGAGGGCTGCGATTATTATCAATTAACTCGTTCTAAAACCGCTCGCTTAGCGTGAGAACCCGTGAGCCAAAATCACTCTGAAAAAAGGCAATAAGCCATGCATGGTTGCGCGTAATCGTCCGTTTTTTTCCACGGGAGTGATGTTCTTTCATTTATAACGAGCTGTGATCGTAGGCCGTTATGAATAAAGGAAACACATCGGAATTATTCACTTTACAAACTGTTTGTGATGTAATTTAATGATCTCGCCCAAGCAGCGTGATCGCCAAAATGCTTTTTGTGCTTACTCATACTTAAGCAGCAATTCTTTTTCTCACCTGCATCTACTTGAAAACTGCATCAGTTGATTGTGCTTGTACCTATTAAGGATATGTGAGGGTGAGCTTTCTCAACTTAACTCTGTTATGCAAATCAATTAAGGCTGAAGAAGGCTGATTGAAGAAGGCAGAAGGCATTGTTAGCTCTTGGCAGAAGGATTGATTGGATGGGGATTGGGACCCCAACCAATCAAGGACACGCCCATTGACGGTGGGGTTTTAAACCCCTATGGCGACAGCTGTCGATGCTTGACTACAAGATATTATTTATACATAGCTGCCCCACGCCGTAGGCTGACGATGCCTTCCGCGCCCAGGCGGATAAAGCTGAATTTACATAATTACACTTTTGTCAATGCGAAAGTTCTAAAACATTTCCTGGCTGTCAATTGAGTAATAAGTTCAAATTTTCGGAGGAAATTAACAATGCGTGTATTGATACAAATGCGTTATGCACCTAGTGCGATAGCGAATGCGAGAAGTTTAGCTGCAACGACTACATCCTTAGCACTTCGTGGGGTTTCAATTGATGAAAGCTATGCACCTGTAAAAGTTCCTGAAAAGCAGCCACGGGAAAGTATTGGAGATAGGGAAGTAGGGCGACTGTTCAGGTTTAATGCTCAACCAGAGGTTTCTACCTATCTGATTCGAGGCGAAGTCGCAGACGAGAATGCCTTAGCTGAGTTAACCGCAGCTGTAGAGGCAGACAATAATATTGTTGGGGTTTTTTCAGATCCAAAGATCAGTACCTTTGCCGTCTGTCCTGGAAATGCTGTAGGCACCGATAAAAATGTCGAAAATTTACTAAACGTGTCACAACTCCAAGCCAAGGGCATGGATGGCTCCAACGTCATGGTAGCAATTGTTGACACCGGAGTGAACTTAGCCCATCTGAGAAGTAAGGGAAAAAATCCGAATTTTGATGCTACTAAAAGCTGGACACCAGTATTGGGCATCACTCCTGGACAAGGTGATGTTGATCATGGGACGATGTGTGCCTTTGATGTCTGCATTGCTGCTCCCAACTGCACGCTGCTCGATTATGCTCTCCTCCAATCGCAAGCAGAAGGAAACAGTGTTATGGAAGGTTTTCTGAGTGATGCGGTTAAGGCATTCAGCAAGTTGCTAGATTTGCTCTTACAAGCTCCAGATCCAAAACCCTCACTAGTGGTAAACAACAGTTGGGGAATGTACCATCCATCCTGGGACTTTCCGGTAGGTAATCCTGGCAACTATAGCGACAATCCCAATCATCCTTTCAACATCATTGTCGAAAGCTTAGAGGATGCGGGTGCTGATATTCTCTTCGCTGCTGGAAATTGCGGTTTGGACTGTCCTGATAGTCGGTGTCTAGGCGTTACCAACAGAGCCATTTATGGGGCAAACTCTCATCCCAGTGTCCTCTGTGTCGCTGGTGTGACAGTCAACAAAGAGCGCATAGGTTATTCTAGCCAAGGACCAGGACGGCTCTCTTCTGAGAAACCAGACCTTTGTGCCTATACCCACTTCGTCGGTTCAGGTGTTTATCCAGAAGATAGTGGCACCTCAGCGGCGTGTCCCGTTGCTGCTGGTATAGTGGCAGCGATTCGCAGTGTCTATTCCCCCGCTCAACTCTCTCCAGCACAATTGCGTCAACTCTTGCATCGTACTACTCAGGATTTAGGAGGAATAGGGTTTGATTATAGTCACGGTTTCGGTTTAATTAATGTTCCTGCTATCCTCAACGCTCTGGAGCCACCAGAACCCCCACAAGTGCCACAACTGATGACAAACCAAACTGTCAATTAACTGACAAAAGAAGCTCGCCTCGCAGGGAGATCGCCTCGCAGAGGGAGAGATTTATGCAGGGGAGTAGGAAGCTCTTTGTAAGGGGGAAAATTTATCCCCCTGCCCCTTTCCTCTTCTCACGTGCTACGTTATCGTCGTAAAGCCTCCGCAGACAAGATAGATTATGATCCAGGGGCAGCGGTACTCCAAGTCCAGGGGCATCTAGCAGCAATCGCATGATCGTACAACTGAATTTTGAATTTTGAATTTTGAATTGTTTTGGTCAGTTGCCAAGAAATATTACACCTCAGCGATTAGATTTAATCCTAAAGACGTAGATGCCTATAACAATTTGGCGTTAGTCTGCCAGCAACTGGCAGACTATCAGTGTGTTAGTAGCAGCTATGAAGTAGCTTTGAAATTAAAACCCAATAATTGGTCCGTCCATTACGGTTTGGGAAGTTTTTACGATGACCAGGGGAAATATGAACAAGCAGAGCAGCAATACCGATTAGCTATAAAAAAAAGTAATAACACTGCATATCAAGCAATTAACAATCTCTCAAGATTAAAAAATAACAGTGGGGAATATGAAATAGCAGAAAATTTGGCTCTATCTTGATTCGAGTTCGCCAGAAGCAGCACGCTGGAGGCAGGAATTTAAAAATTCCAGATAAAAAATTTTAATCGCGGACGAGGCGTTCTCGTTAATCATCAAGAATATCTATTTCTGTGCGAGAGAGTATTTTGGGTTTCATCTATTGTAAGTCAGATAACACGGTTTTGAGATTATCGGAATTGAATTTGTAATCTGAAGTCAAATTGCCAATCGGATGATTGAAATTTCGATAGCGGTGTTTGAAATACTTTTCTACATTGCCTCTGTGATTCCAGATTCCGCTCCACTTGAATAGCAACAGCTTTGTTTATGTGCGAGTAAATCTCTTTTTACTTCTGCTGATTAAATTGGCAGATGCAGTTTGCTCTATTAAAAGGCAACTCTTAACTCTTAACTCACAAAGGACAGCGCCAATCCAAACACATAATCGACAGCGATCGCATTCCAAATAACCCGAATTCCAGCTTCAAGTTGGAGAGTCATCGCCAAAAAAGATTCAGCGAGAACTTCTACCTCTGTAAATATCTATAGGTTTCAGGAGAGCATACAGATTATACTCTTATGAGAGTTATAAAAGAGCGTTATCAGCAGTTGGACTGGAAAATTTTAATATTACTTTACTAAAGATTTGTAAAGAGGATAACTTTCTCAATCTGTTTCTTAGTATTAATAATTAAAGGAATATTAAACTACATAATATTTGCTTGATTTGTGGCAAAAATAATAAAATTAGCATTAGTCTAGGTTTGGAACTAGTCTGATTGTTAATTGAGATTATATCGTTCTAAATTGACCAAGGTTGCTAATGCAGAAATGGAGAATGGAGTCAATTAACAATTGTATGATTTTTGTAACCCTAAATCGTTCCTAAGCGTTGCAAATTTCTAAGGCATTACATGTTATCTCAGTTCATTACCCTAGATAATTTAGAACAAAGTCAAGAACTGTGAGTGCGTTTTCATAAACAACTTTAGTTAAGCTGCACTCATAACAGTTTTGGTTTGGTTCTAGAGGAAGATAAGGTATGGAAATATTATGATTGACGACCTAGATCGGACTCTAGAAGAATTACTTAAGCGATCGCTGCCGCCAGATTTAGTTCGGCAGGTAAGCATCAGGGCAAACGCACCTAAATTTCCAAAAAGCTGCAATATGTTTCTATAAGCTTGCTCTAAAAAGATTTCAACTAATTAAACTTTAAGATTTGATTAGTAAAATTTTGAGGCAAATATAATATTAATAATTCAATCTAATTGTACAGAAGATATCAGAAATTATTGTGCATCAGAAAATTGGGCTTATAATAACTTTTAAACCCACACTAAAATCGGAAATATAAAATTCTGGTTTGATATTTATACAGTGAAAATACCAGCTAAAACTTTTTCAAGATAATCATTGTCCCAGCCAGCTTTATTTCGTTTTCGTTTAACCCCTTTCTTGAGTGTTTTTTCTTGATTTAAAAGGTTGAGACTAATTTGTCTTAAAATTGCAAAATTTTCTGGAGCGTTATCCTTTCTAATTCTTGAATCATCCTCATGAAATGCTACATCTAAAACCCAATGTAATTGATTTTCACGCCTTCCAATGTCCTCGCACTGCTTGTAAAAATAATTCTGAATCATTCGGTAAACTACTGATAAAATAACGAGTTGATAACGTGGTTTTTCCAGTAGTGTTATCCGTTCGCATTGCATCTATCATGCCTATAGAATAGAGGCCCTCCCATTTATCATCTGGGTCTATGAGTTCTTTGATATTGCTCAAGATGATTGCATGTCTTGTTTCATTACGACCATGAGCTGATTCTGAAACACGAGTTGTACTGTATTCAAATCCTTCATATTTACTTGTAATGACTTGTTGAAATAGCTCTTCGACTCTTCCATATAAAGAGTTTTGATTCTTTTTTAAGGTAATAATATAATCTCCTCCTTTTTCCACAATATTTTTGACAATATCTTTCTGACAACCAATTGCATCTATAGTAACAATGCAACCTTTGAGATATAAAAGATTTAGAATTTGTGGGATTGCTGTAATTTCGTTTGATTTTTCATCAACTTTAACTTGTCCCAATACTAAACTTTGAGATGTCATCCAAGCATTCACCATCTGGATACAGTCTTTATCATTTTTATTGTCAAAGGAATGACGTAAAGTTTTACCATCGATAGAAATTAATTCCCCATCAGTTAATTGATTAACAGATTTAACCCAATTAAAAAAACATTGTTGGAACTGCTTAGGGTCTATCCGGGAAAAGACGCGAGCAAATGTATCATGAGATGGAATTCCATTTTCTAGTTCTAAAAATTGTTTAAACCAATGATATTTCGCATCACCAAATATTTCTATATCTTCCCAAGTCTCAGCACCACAAATGACAGCACATATAGCTATCGTGATTATATCAGTTAATTTATGTAATTTTGAACGCTCAATTCTCGGGTCATCAATGTAAGAAAAATATTCTGCTATTGTAATTTTTGGTTTAACTTTCATAATAATTTATAACTATTTTTACTCCAGATATATTAGCGAAAATCACTATTTTAATTTCTTAAAAAAAGTAGAATTATTTATGTTTTAGTTCAAATTTCCTTTGTCAACGGTAAAAATACTAGCAATTTCCACAAAAAAAGTAATTAAATTAACCAGATCAACATCAAATTACGAAAAATTTGATTTTGAAACAAAATCAAATTCATAATTATTAATATATTTCAATAAAAAATTGAAATTCTCAGAAAAAGTTACAGGTTTTGCTTGATTGTCACAAATACAAAATAGTGATTTCAAATCAAAAATCACCTTGAAAAAATGAGAAAGACTTAGTTTTTGTAAATAGTAATAATACTGGTTTCCGTACATAGCCAAGTGTTATTTATTACTATTAACTGGGAAAAAGGAATATTTCAGTAATCAATCTGTATTTATTGATTCTTAATTATTGAGTAATTCTATATAATATTACTTAAGGCAAAATAGCTCAGATTATCTGCTTATATGAAAAACATATAGGATTCCTATTTGATTTTTGAAAAAACTCCGTACACCTCAAAGAGCCTTCTTCCCTCTTCCCTCCCTACATCAGTAATTTCAGAAATCAAACCGGATTTTTATAGTTTTTATAGAACTTAAATCATTAAATTAATGTATTAATTCAAACTTTTCATCATGAATAAAGTTTTTAATCAATTTATAGGATTTTTGCTCCCCTTGAAAACATACATTTATCCAATAATCAACCTTTCTTGTGCCACTTTAAGGTGCGTTTGCCCTGGGAACATCTTCAATTGCAACCAGGGTGTTGTCCTTGTCTACACCGTATTTTAGCCACATAAGAGAAATCCTTTATTTGATACACCTGACATTTGAGTTTTGCCACTTAATAGGGATGCGATCGCATCCATAGGTGGTCATCTCAACCATCACCATTTCTGCCAGTTAACGGGACTTAAACATTTTTAAGGCAGAAATAAGGCTCAAACCCATACAGGGCAAGGAAAATACACCCCTTGCTCAAAAATGCCTGAAACCCAGATATATCAGGAAACTAGGCAAATCGATGTCAAAGTCTCTCTGCATATACATTTGAGTGTTTTTTCTGGCTACTTTTTGTCTAAGTCCCACTAGCTGTGGCAGACAGTAGCAATCTTCCTGCTTTTCGCCGCTTTTCTAAACGTTTGCGTGAAGACTACGATGCTGTGAAGGCGGGTGTAACTATGTCAGTCAGCAACGGCCCCGTTGAAGGACATATTAACCGACTGAAGATGTTGAAGCGTCAGATGGGCAGGTCGTGCAAAAATAGATTTGCTTCTTGGACGATTCTTATTAGCAAACTAAACAACCGTTGGAACGCTTGCTAAGACAACGCTCCATGCTGGAGATGGGGGCAGCTATGTATTAACCTTATTGTTTAACTGGTTTAAGTTTATTTAAGGTTGAAACCATAATGCAAAGCATTTCTTCAACTTCATTCATCAAGGGAACAAATAAATTTTTATCTGCTAAACCAACTTCTTTAGCAATAATTAATTCAGTATCTAATTCGCGTAGCGACCCTAATGCAATATGCAGAAATTGGATATATTCATTCTTGTATTGCCGACCGTAACCTTCCGCTATATTTGCGGCGGCAGAGACTGCTGAACGGCGAATCTGAGATATGAGAAGGCAGAAGGAAGAAGGCAGAAGGCAGAAGGGAAACCCCATAAATAAATTTAAGGGTTTCTAACAAGGATGCTTGTATCTCGTGCTACGCATCTTGATACAAATTTTATTATCTTTTCCACGAATAAATTCGGGGGCTTGCAACCAAGTGGCAGAATGCAGAGGACTGAATTTTTGGTATAAATTTTTTCTTAAACCTTCTGCCTTCTGCCCTCTGCCTTCTGCCTTTCTTCGGTCAATCCATAAAGTTCAGATTTTGGAAAATGTTGAGTCAGATGATAGCAATTAATCGCAAGTTGTACAGCTCGTTTCCAAATAAATTGATTTTTGTAACTCATAAGTTTGAAGTCAAAAGTTTGAAGTATCTAGATTATATCTCTTCTTTCCTCTTCCAACTTCTATCTTCCTTCTGCCTTCAGCATAGATGCCTTCTGCCTTCACCCCATCACCAAAATTCGACAAGACCCATAATGTGGGTCTGAACACCCCTTTATTTGCATTTATTGTGGGTCGAAAAATGGCTTGTTTGCGGGTCGGACTCCGGATGTTTGCAGGTCGCTACACTGTATGGCAATTAAAACAGGTGTGTAAAGACTTACCATCACGACCAATCACACT
>JBHYDF010000070.1:0-34773 GCA_051861145.1 Nostocaceae cyanobacterium | reverse complement strand
TAGCTTATCAATAACAGGGGCTACCCGGCAAAGTTTGTGTGACAGAGTACTAGTAACGGGAATTAGAGCTAGAAGCTCTTGTTGAGATCAGCAACGCCCTCTATTTAATCACTTTTTTTTACTTTTTCTCACTGCAAGACTGAATTTATTATTGTTATTCTTGTCCCATAAGTGTATGAGGCATTTTACCAAAGCCTTGCTTAAATCTGCGTTGAGTAGTTAGTTTTTCAAAAATATCGTCACGAAACCATGAGCAGAACAGAACAAAACACCGATACTATTTATCTTGTTGTCGTGAACCATGAGGAACAATACTCAATTTGGCCCAAGTGGAAAAAGGAATTGCCTTTAGGTTGGAAAGCTGTAGGAAAAGAAGGCTCCAAAGACGAGTGTCTGGCATACATTGAGGAGATATGGACAGATATGCGACCACTCAGTTTGCGTAAAGCGATGGAAGAAGCACAAGCTTGACGATCGCGGTTTTCGACCAAATCACCTGTAGGGGCATTTGCTGTACCCTACGGGAACGCTTTGAGCGTTCGCCCTAACAATCAGATGTACCTCATTCAAATGCAAATCGCTATAACTGCGATCGCTGACGCATATCTTTTCCACAGTAGTGAAATCATATTTGGCAAGTAATTTAAATTCATTAATGAGAGCGTGATTTCCAAAAAAGCTTGCAAACATACAAAACCTATGATTTTAGTAAAATGGCTGCATTAAAAGCACTTGAAGTTTACAAACTTCAAAAAGCTTACCGAGAACGAGGCAAGTTAATTAAAGCAGTAAGTGATGTATCTTTAACGATTAATGCTGGCGAAGTGCTGTCATTTCTGGGTCCCAATGGGGCTGGTAAAACAACCAGTATCAAGATGATTGCAGGCTTAATACGCCCCGATTGTGGTTGGGTAAAGATTGCAGGTTACGATCCCCATCAAGATCCAAAAGCGCTCCGGATGCTAGGTACTGTATTGGAAGGAAGTCGCAATCTTTACTGGCGACTAACTCCCGAAGAAAATCTGGAGTATTTTGGGGTATTGCGAGGGAGTACTCGCCGAGCAGCTAGTCGGCAAGGACTGATGTTACTTGACCGATTTTCCTTAATGCACAAACGTCATACACCTGTAAGCGCTCTTTCAAGAGGTATGCAGCAGAAATTAGCTATTGCTATAGCCTTGGTTCACCAACCAACAGTGCTGCTCTTAGATGAACCAACTTTAGGATTAGATGTTGAAGCTAGTTACAAAATCAAAGCCTTAATACGAGAAGTGGCGTTAGAAGGTTGTGCTGTTTTGTTAACAACCCATCAGCTTGATGTAGCCCAAGAAATATCAGACCAAGTTGCTATTATTCAGAAAGGCAAAATTATTGCTTTTGAATCCACTCATGAACTTATAAAGCGTTTTTCTGGCTCAACTTATATTATCGAAGTTCAAGGTGAACTAAGCCCAATACAAATCAGAAAATTGGAAGCATTGGGTATCATAGTTCAGTTAGGACAAATGATTTATGCAGGAACGGAAAAAGAACTTTATCAAGTGCTATCAATTCTGGAGCCTCTGCCTTTACTACAAGTGAAACAGGATCGAGCCGATCTGACTCAAATATTTTTAGATTTAGTACAACAAAATCACCATGCTTGAACTGTTCTTAGTTGAATTTAAACGTATCTGGATAGAGTTTATCCGTTACCCAGTTGAAGCAGTTAGCGGTATTATTATCTCTGCTTTTATTTGTTACGGATTTTTTCTGAGTACGAGTTACATTTCTGGCCCCACCTTACAATTTAGTAACAGATTAGATGCAGTTGTAGTTGGGTATATACTCTGGACACTTGTAACATCTGTCATCAGGGTTACTGCATTTGGGCTACAAGTTGAAGCTCAAACCGGAACTATAGAACAGCTATTTTTATCACCGTTTGGTACGTTCATAATTTTTTTAATGCGAACTTTGGCAAGCATGACACTATACATAATATTAACATTGAGTACTGTAGTGCTTGTAATTATTTTGACTAAACGGCACTTATACTTCCCTCCAACTATTTTTCTACCATTCATGACACTTTTACTAGGAGCATATGGTTTAGCCTTTGTTATGGGGGCTCTTGGCTTGATATTTAAGCGCATCCAACAACTATATGGGTTGCTACAGTTTGCTCTGTTGTTTTTGCTAACCGTTCCTACTGAAACTTGGAATGAACCGCTACTTCATATTTTGAATTTATTCTTACCTATGACTACGAGTGCTGGTATCTTTCGAGATTTAATGGCACGCAATCAAACTCTAAACTTCTTACATCTCACTTTTGCTTTGTTTAATGGAATTGGGTATTTTGTTTTAGGTATTCTTGTTTTTAATTGGGCGGAAAGAAAAGCTAAAAATGAGGGTTTTATCAGTTGGTATTAAGCAGTAATTATATAGTGCTTCTTCATCTGCTGAGGTACAAATTATCTGTGTTTATCCGTGTTCATCTGTGGCTAATTACTTTTTTCTGTACTTAACTAGAACAGAAAACTTATATAGAAATCCTAAAATAGAAAGTAGAAGAAATTAAAATTAATTTAGTTTTGTAAGATTTTAATCTATCTATTTAGATAGAAGAATGCAAATTTCAATGAATAATTGATTACTTTCCTAATTAACTATAGTGATTACTAAAGATTCATCAAAATGGCTGCATATAAACTGCTTAATGGTCCCCAAAGTCATCCTTGGTTACAAAAACTGCAATGGCTGATTCGGACTAATGAATATTTGGAAGAGTGTGTTCAAATTTATGGGGATATTTTCGCGCTCCGCATTGCCCCAGGTTCTGCACTCCATGTATTCGTCAGCAATCCTCAAGCTATTCAGGAGATTTTCGCTGCCGATTCAAAACAATTGGACTCTGGTAAGGAAGCGGGTAATAGTCCATTTTTACAAGGAGAGCAATCACTGGTTTCACTGTCAGGAAAGCAACACCTACGCCAACGAAAGTTATTAGCACCCTCCTTTCATGGGGAACGCATACAGGCTTTTGCTCAAACGATCTGCAATCTTGCAAATAAGACAGCTAGCAATTGGACAATTGACCAACCCTTTCCACTCTTTCCATCTCTTCAAATCGCTTCTGTACAAGTGAGTTTGAAGGCTTTATTAGGTTCTAAAGAAGGTTCTCGTTACGAAGCACTCAAGAAACTTCTGATTGCAATCTTGAATCCGAAGATGTCTAGATTGCAAGATATCCTCTTTCATTTCCCATTCCTACAACGGGATTTAGGTTCGTGGAGTGTCTGGGGAAATTTGATACGCCAAAAGCAGCAGATTGACGAAATCATTTACGCTGAGATTCGTGAACACCGTGAGCAACCCGATCCATCTCGAACTGATATCCTCTCTTTAATGATGGCAGGTCGAGATGAAGCAGGTGAGTTGATGACAGATGGAGAGTTACGCGATGAGTTGCTTACCTTAATGACACAAGGTCCAGAAATCACCACGACTGCCTTAGCCAGAGCATTTTATTTGATTCTCCGTAATCCACAAGTTCTTGATAAATTATTGCAAGAATTAGACTCTCTTGGTGAAAATCCCGATTTCAAGACAATAATTCGACTGCCTTATTTAGACGCTGTTTACAAAGAAACTTTGCGAATTTATCCCCCACCACAGTTTACTTTTCCTCGAAAAGTTCAATCACCATTACAAATAATGGACTACCAGTTTGAACCTGGTACTATCTTGTCTGTTTGCATTCATCTGACTCATTATCGGGAAGATATTTATCCTCAGCCAAAGCAATTTAAACCAGAACGTTTTCTAGAGCGAGAATTTACTCCCTACGAATATTTACCCTTTGGTGGAGGGAACCGTCGTTGTATTGGTGCAGCGTTTGCACAGCTTGAGATGAAACTAGTTTTAGCTACAGTGTTTTCTCAGTGGCAACTAGCACTGGATGATATCAAATCAACAAAAGCAACACATAAAGATCCTCTAGTCCCACCTGTCAACAATATTCGGATCGTGGTTAAGGGTAAGCGGGTTTCAAAGTAATCTCTGTCATTAAAAATTTTTAGATAACTTGAGTACAATAGGAGGAAAAGTATGACATTTTCACAAGTTTATTTAAAACCAAATGTTGTTCTAGAACCTTTAGTCAATCAGTGGTATGCCTGGTCATATTTAATTTCACCTATCACATCTGCTATGTATATAGCAAATTCGCATTTAAAAATAATGCAATCATTTGTGTCAGCACCTCAAGTACATATTGCTGCTCTGAAGAATCCGAAAATGCTTGGTGGTCCATTTATAAATTACGGTATTGATAAAGTTGATGAAATTAAAGAATTGCTGGAAAAAACTCTGAAAGAGCAAGCCCATATGTTAGAACTGGCAGCAGCGATTAAAGCTCTTGATGAAATGTTAGTAAACGAGGCAACTGGTTATTCTATTGAACCTCTTTATCAAAATATTACTGATATTTTGAAAGGTTATGTTGAGTTAGTTTATGATTTGAATAATCACCCTTCGATTCGATTTATTGAGGGATTATTATATAAAAGTCCGTATTACCAAATATCATCACAAAGTATTGCTATCTTTCTCATTGATGAAGAAGCAAAACGTCCTTTTGTTTTTAGTACTCCTAAACTAAAATCTAATGAGTACTTACATTTTAATATACCATTTTCTTCTGAACTAATAGATGATTTATTTAAAATGAAAAATATTGCTAATTCTTTGGACGATATCAAAAAAAAATTAGGTATAGATGATAAAGATGATGAATTATTTTCATCATTTTTTACAGAAGAAGTACCTCAGACCTATTCTAAATATACTCATGATAACGTCAGAATTCGCTACTTTGGTCATGCTTGCCTTCTGATTGAGTCAAAAAATACTAGTATTTTGTGCGATCCAGTTATTAGTTACCAGCATGATAATGAAATATCTCGTTATACGTATTCTGATTTACCAGAAAAGATAGATTATGTACTGATTACTCACAACCACCAAGACCATTGCTTGTTTGAAACATTACTTCAACTCCGGCATAAAGTTGAGAATATTATTGTACCAAAAAGTAATGGTGGAGGATTAGCAGATCCATCATTGAAATTAATTCTGCAACATATAGGTTTTAAAAAAATCATTGAAATTGACGATATGGAAACTATTGATGTCAGTGATGGAACAATTACTGGATTACCTTTTTTAGGCGAACATGCCGACTTAAATATTAGGACAAAAATTGCCTATCTGGTAAATTTAAAAGGTAACTCTATTTTAGCTGCTGCGGATTCAAATAATATTGAAAATAAGCTTTACCAGCATATTTATAACTATTTTGGCAATATTGATGTTCTGTTTTTAGGAATGGAATGTGAGGGAGCGCCTCTGACTTGGTTGTATGGCTCTTTAATGACAAAGCAACTACCTAGGAAGATGGATCAATCAAGAAGGTTTGATGGTTCTAATAGTGAAAAAGCCATAAATATAGTTAGCCAATTGAACCCCAAGCAAGTTTATGTATATGCAATGGGACAAGAACCTTGGCTAACTTATATTACATCTATTCAAGCCGAGGAAAATTCGATACCGATTGTTGAGTCTGATAAATTTATTGCAGAATGTAAAAACAGAGGAATTCCAGCAGAAAGATTATTTGGACAAAAGGAAATTTTTCTGAACTAAGGCATCTCAATGGGCAAACCCCTTTACCTGATATCTTGCACTAGTTCCAATCATCGCGAGGTGGCAGCCCACCAAAACCTCGTTACCAGGTTCAACCTGGTAACGAGAAATTAGAGCCTCTGGCTCTTGTTATCGCGCTCGATTGTGGAAGTTGAAATTACAAGAATTAGCAACCGAGATTGGCAAAACTATTCATGTGTGTCATTTTTCTCCTAGTACAAGCAAATGGAATCCTAATTGTTCAAGTTATTTTTAGATAATTCCTAACTTTTATAGGTGTTAAGTATCGCACTAAATCGCACTAAATTTATGTATAACAATTCAATTCCAAGAAGTGTTTTGCACTGTACTACTTTAGTTGACCTTTTAAGATACAGATCATTCCACCAACCAAACCAGGTAGCTTATACTTTTTTGGTAGATGGAGAAACAGAAGAAGTCACTCTCACTTATCAAGAGTTAGACCAAAAAGCGCAAGCTATTGCTGTGGTGCTTCAGAACATGAAAGCGATGGGTGAACGGGCTTTACTGCTTTACCCGCCAGGATTGGAATTCATTGCTGCCTTCTTCGGATGTTTATATGCAGGGGTTGTGGCAGTTCCTGCATATCCACCTCGACGCAACCAGCGGATGACGCGACTGCAAGGTATTGCGTGGGACGCACAGGCAAAGTTTATCCTTTCTACAACATCTGTTTTAACAACAATTAAACAAAGCTTTTCAGAAGATCCAGAACTAACAGCTTTGCATTGCATAGCTACCGACAATATTGCCAGCAATGAGGCTCTCGATTGGCAAGTTCCAAGGTTGGACGAAACCATACTGGCATTCCTACAGTATACATCTGGTTCCACAGGGATGCCGAAAGGAGTGATGGTGAGTCATGGCAATTTGCTGCACAACGAGGAGATGATCAAGAGAGCATTCCAGCATACAGAGGAAAGTATAGTTGTAGGTTGGTTGCCTTTATTCCATGACATGGGACTGATTGGAAATGTTCTACAGCCGGTATATTTAGGGATACCAAGTTTTCTCATGTCACCTGTAGCATTTCTCCAAAAACCTTTCCGTTGGCTAAATGCGATTTCCCGCTACAAAGCAACTACCAGTGGTGGTCCCAACTTTGCTTATGATTTATGTGTTCGGCAGATTACACCTGAACAGCAGGCAAGTCTTGACCTGAGTAGCTGGGGGGTGGCTTTCAATGGTGCAGAACCCGTGCGTGCCCAGACACTAGAGCGGTTTGCTCGCACTTTCGCTCCTTGCGGTTTCCGTCAAGAAGCATTTTACCCTTGCTATGGAATGGCTGAAACGACTTTATTAGTTTCCGGAGGGTTGAAAACAGCAACTCCTGTTATTTACTCTGTTGACGGGGTAGCCCTTGAGCGAAACTCTGTGGTAGTAACTACCGAGGAGAAAGAAGATACCAGGAAAATCGTGGGCTGTGGTCAGAGTTGGTTAGACCAGAAAATAGTGATTGTTGACCCTGAAACCTTAACTTTATGTCCACCTGCAAAAGTGGGAGAGATTTGGGTGTCAGGCCCGAGTATAGCTCAAGGCTACTGGCATCGACCCGAAGAAACTGAACAAGTCTTCAATGCTTACCTAGCAGATACTAAAGAAGGACCGTTTCTACGTACAGGAGATTTGGGCTTTTTACAGGATGGTGAGTTGTTCGTCACTGGTCGTTTAAAAGATTTGATTATCATCCTAGGTCGCAACCATTATCCCCAAGATATTGAACTGACAGTTGAACAAAGTCATCCAGCTTTACGACGTGATTGTGGAGCAGCGTTTGCGGTCGAAGTCGATGGATGTGAAAAACTAGTTATTGTTCAAGAAGTAGAGCGGAGTTACCTGCGGAAGCTCAACACCAATGAAGTGATTGAAGCGATTCGTCGAGCCGTGGCAGAGCAACACGATCTACAGGTTTATACGATTTTACTGCTTAAGACTGCCAGCTTGCCAAAAACGTCTTCTGGCAAAGTTCAGCGTAGTGCTTGTCGGGCTGGATTTCTTGCTGCTAGCCTAGATGTGGTAGCAGATTGGAGTGTGAATCCTCGAAGTAAAGCTGGGTTCCGACATCTGGACGCAGATGTAAATTCCCTGTTGCAACAGATGCAAATGGACAAGCCGCAAAAAAACTTTTCCGGAAATAACAATTCTAAGCAACCATTAAAAAGTAAGCAGAAATTTGATAATCAAGAAGCTATTGAAGCTTGGTTAATTACAAAAGTTGCAAAGCAACTGGAAATTGCTTTTGAGGATATAGACATTCAACAACCCTTAGCTAATTATGGTCTGAGTTCGTTAGCGGCAGTAAGCATTTCAGGTGAGCTACAGGAATGGCTGGGACGTAAAATTTCTCCTACGCTATTGTACGATTACCCCACGATTAAAGCCCTAGCTCAGCATCTTGCACTGGAACCCGCAATCTCTCCCACAGATTTGAAGGTTGACAATGGTCGAAGAGTCGAAACGGAACCAATTGCGATCGTTGGCATCGGCTGCCGTTTTCCTAATGCCAAAAATTCAGAAGCTTTTTGGCAGCTACTGCATCAGGGAATTGATGCTATCCAGGAAGTGCCTTTGTCGCGCTGGGATGCTAGTACTTTCTACGACTCAACGCCAGCACATCCTGGCAAAATGAACACCCGTTGGGGTGGCTTTCTGGAACAGGTGAACCAGTTCGATCCAGAGTTTTTTGGGATTTCCCCACGAGAAGCTGAGAGCATGGACCCCCAGCAACGACTGCTGCTAGAGGTGACATGGGAGGCGCTGGAAAACGCCTCTGTGCAACCGGAGCAGCTTGCAGGCAGTCATACTGGGGTATTCATTGGCATCAGTAGCTATGATTATTCTCAGTTGCTGTTTAAACATGCTGCAAACCTTAATGCCTATTCCGGTACTGGTAACGCTTTTAGCATTGCCGCTAACCGCCTTTCCTATCTGCTGGATTTGCGAGGACCTAGCTGGGCTGTAGATACAGCTTGTTCCTCATCGCTGGTAGCAGTTCACCATGCTTGCCTGAGCCTACACCAAGGGGAATGCCAGATGGCGATCGCTGGCGGAGTAAATGTAATCCTGACCCCCCAATTGACTATTACTTTTTCCCAAGCAAAGATGATGGCAGGTGATGGCCGCTGTAAGACTTTCGATGCCAAGGCTGACGGTTATGTGCGGGGGGAAGGTTGTGGAGTAGTGATTTTGAAACGCCTCTCTGACGCCAAAAGAGATGGAGATAATATCCTAGCTTTAATTAGAGGCTCCGCAGTTAACCAAGATGGTCGTAGCAATGGACTTACAGCCCCTAATGGACTTTCCCAGCAAGCAGTTATCCGTCAAGCTTTAGCCAATGCTGGGGTCGCACCGGCACAAATTAGCTATGTAGAAGCTCACGGCACTGGGACATCTTTAGGAGATCCAATCGAGGTGAATTCCTTAAAAGAAGTGCTGATGGTAGGTCGAAAACCAGAACAGCCCTGCTGGATTGGCTCGGTGAAAACCAACATTGGTCATTTGGAAGCTGCGGCTGGGATTGCTAGTTTAATTAAGGTGGTACTTTCCTTGCAGCATGAGGAGATTCCACCTCATCTTCATCTCAATGAGCTAAATCCGCACATTGTTCTAGAAGGCACACCATTGTCGATTCCAACCAAGCGCCAGAAATGGTCTGGAGAGAAGCAACAGCGGTTAGCTGGTGTATCTTCATTCGGCTTCGGTGGCACCAATGCCCACGTCATCTTGGAGGAAGCAGCAAAAACAGTACCGATGGCGTTGGAAGTAGAGCGTTCCCAACACCTGTTGAGCCTTTCGGCAAAAAGTGATAAGGCTTTGCGGGAACTAGCACAACGTTATGAAGTATTTTTAGCATCAAATTCAAGGGTATCACTTGCAGATATCTGCTTTACAGCCAATACTGGGCGATCGCATTTTGACTATCGCCTTGCTGTTGTCACTGAATCGAATATACAATTGCAAAAAGCACTCAGTGCTTTTGCTGCCGGGAAGCAGACTGCTGAACTTATAAGTAGCCAAGTAAAAACCAAGAAGCGACCCAAGATAGCGTTTTTATTCACAGGTCAAGGCTCTCAGTATGTGGATATGGGGCGTCAACTCTACGAAACTGCACCCGTCTTTCGGCAAACTCTAGACTACTGCGATGAAATTCTTCGTCCTTACTTGCAGGAGTCACTACTTAAAGTCCTTTACCCAGAAGAGGGAGAAACTTCACCCCTAAACCAGACTGCTTATACCCAACCTGCCTTATTTGCCTTAGAATATGCTCTCGTGCAACTTTGGAAATCTTGGGGAGTCGAACCAACTGCCGTGATGGGTCACAGTCTAGGTGAATATGTTGCTGCTTGCGTGGCAGGAGTCTTTAGCCTAGAGGACGGACTAAAATTTATTGCTACACGGGCACGTCTAATGCAAAGCTTAGCACCAGATGGAGAAATGGTTGCAGTATTTGCCTCAGAGGCAACTATAAGAGCAATAACTACCATCACAGATAAAGTAGCATTTGCCGCCTTTAACGGTTCGGAAAATACGGTAATTTCTGGAGAAAAGCAGGCAGTTAAGGAAATCTGTGCCGCTCTAGAAGCTGTAGGCATTTCAACGAAAAAATTACAAACATCTCACGCTTTCCACTCGCCCCTTATGGACTCAATACTGACAGAATTTCGTCAGGTTGCTGCCAGTATCACCTATGCCACTCCTCAAATTGACATTATCTCCAACATTACGGGAGAGCCACTGACAATAGAAGCCATCAATCCAGATTACTGGTGTTGTCACCTGAGATCCCCAGTACAATTTGCTGCCAGCTTGCAGACACTACATGCCTCTGATTATGAGGTCTTTGTGGAGATAGGACCAAAGCCAACTTTATTAGGGATGGGGCGTAACTGTCTACCCGAAGGAGTAGGAACTTGGCTCCCTAGCTTACGTCTTCAGAGTGATGATTGGCAGACATTGCTCCAGAGTTTAGGCAGCTTGTACGTTCGTGGAATACCCATAAACTGGTCTGGATTTGATCAAGATTATTCAAGGCAAAAAGTAGTGTTGCCAACTTATCCCTTTCAAAGACAGCACTATTGGATAGAAAACTGTGAAAATAAACCTCAACAAACAGATATATTATCTTCAGAAAAGCTTCAAACCACGATTGATAAATTGCTACATCAAGGGAAAATACAAGAGTTAGCTCAACACTTACAAAAAGCAGGTAACTTTTCCTCTGTGGAGATGCAACTTCTGCCAAAAATGCTGGAAGTATTTAGAAAGCAATACGCAAAAGAAGTAGAATCTGCTAACATTAAAAATTTGTTCTATCAGGTAGAGTGGCAACCCAAGCCCCAATGCTGTCAAACAAATCTACAGGAAACGTCAGCACACATGCCAGGTCATTGGCTCATTTTTGCAGACGTTAATGGTTTAGGAAAAACCCTAGCAGAACTTTTACAACAGCGTGGTCAGAATTGTATTTTGGTCTATCCTGGGAACAGGTATGAGAACACAGGGGTCGGAACTTGGAGTATTAACCCGAATCACCCAGGCGACTTGGAACGTTTGTTCCAAGAGACTTTAGAAACCAGTAAATTACCATTAACGGGTGTTATCCATCTTTGGAGCCTAACAGCAAATACATCACAAGAGTTGACTCTTCCAACCCTGGAGCAGGCTCAAAAACTTGGCTGTGGTAATGTCTTGCATTTGGTACAGACACTAGTGAAGTACAATAGATTAATATTACCCCGGTTGTGGTTGATCACACGAGGAGGAATGCCACTAGGACAACCACAACTAGCAGTTGCTCAAGCTTCTTTGTGGGGACTGGGTAAAGTTATTGCTAGGGAACACCCGGAAATCTGGGGAGGAATGCTAGATTTAGATCCTGAAGCAACTAGCAAGGAAGCTGAGTTGCTTTTGGCAGAAATTTGGGGGAAAGAGCGAGAAGACCATTTAGCGTTGCGCAATGAACAGTGCTATGTTGCTCGTTTAATGCCAACTAGATTGCCAGAGGCACAAGGGATCAAGCTAAAAGCAGATGCTACCTATTTGATTACAGGTGGTCTAGGTGCTTTAGGGTTGAAAGTAGCTCAGTGGATGGTAGAGCAAGGAGTGCGGTACTTAGTCCTGACCGGGCGAAATGATGCTTCTACTACAACACAGGAAACCTTGAATCGATTAGAGCAAATGGGAACAAAGATTCTCATCGCGAAGGCAGATGTCTCGCAGATAGAGGATATGGTTAAGGTCTTTGCAGAAATTCACAGTTCCATGCCTCCTCTACAAGGAGTTATTCATGCTGCTGGAGTACTGGACGACGGGATATTACTACAGCAAAACTGCGATCGCTTTAGTCAAGTTATGGCTCCAAAAGTCATGGGGGCTTGGAATCTACACACCTTGACCCAGAATTTGCCACTGGATTTCTTTGTTTTATTCTCCTCAGCAGCTTCGTTGCTTGGCTCTGTTGGTCAAGGTAATTATGCAGCTGCCAATACTTTTATGGATGTTTTGGCTCATTATCGCCAAATACAGGGAATGCCTGGTTTAAGCATCAACTGGGGACCTTGGGCTGAAGTAGGGATGGCAACACGCTTAGGAAATAGTAACCTAGCTCGCTTAGCTGCTCAAGGATTAGAAGCTATAAGTTCAGAACAAGCATTACAGGTCTTAGAACAACTACTCTCACAAAGTACTGCCCAAATTGCGGTAATTTCAGTTAAGTGGTCAGACTTGATGCAACAATTTTCCACTCAGATTGAACCGCCATATTTTACCGAGATACACCCTAAGACTTCGGAAGTTCTACCAAACGGTAAAGCAGCTAATTATGAGTCAAGGCCAAAGTCAAAAATTTTACCACAATTATCGAAGACTCCGGCAAGTAAGCGCTTGGATCTCTTAGTAGCTTATTTACAACAGTATGTAAACAAGGTACTAGGATTTAGTCCGTCCAAAATTTTAGAGCCACAGGAGTGCTTGTTGGAATTAGGTCTTGATTCTTTGATGGCTGTTCAACTCAAAAACTGGATCGCAACTGACCTTGAGGTGAATCTTCCCGTAGAAAAATTTATCAATGGCTCCAGCATATTGCAACTGGCAAAGCTATTGCTAGAGGAATTAACCTTAGTTGATACAACGCAATCTACGCCAATACCTTCCACCGCAAGTAGTAATTTAGACGAAATTAAGTTATCAACACAAATCGATTCTACTTCCTGTGGCTCTCTTGCTTCAGCAGTTACATCAAGCCACGACATTTTGATAGAGGGTGAAATATGAATTTAGTTGAGTTTCTCAAGGATCTTTCGACAAAAAACGTAGAACTATGGGTTGAAGGAGACAAACTCCGCTATCGAGCGCCCCAACATGTCTTGATTCCCACACTATTAGACAAGATTAAGGAATATAAAGCAGAAATTATTTCACTACTACAAAAACATACTCATACAGCTAAAACTTATCCTCTATTACCTGTAGCACGGGATACAGCATTACCCTTATCCTTTGCCCAACAACGGCTGTGGTTTCTTGCACAGTTAGAACCAGACAATTCATTCTACAACATCCCGAAGGCAGTCCTTTTTCAAGGTCAGCTCAACATAGCATTCTTAGAACAAAGCCTGAATGCAATTATCAATAGGCACGAAGCTTTACGCTCCAACTTCATTATTCAAGATGGACAACCAGTCCAAATCATTCACCCCCCTCGTCTTTGGACTCTGCCAGTGCTAGACTGGCAACATTTACCAGAAAATGAGCAAAAACTTTGCTGGCAACAATTAGCAGCTAAAGAAACCCAACACCCCTTTGATTTAGCTGAGGAACTTTTAATAAAGGCTACTTTGGTTAAATTATCAGAGACAGAACACATTTTGCTGCTTTGTCTGCATCACATTGTTGCTGATGGTTGGTCAATAGGTATCTTTGTTCGGGAGTTAGAAGCATTCTATTCAACCCTCGATCGCGGCAAGACTTCACCACTCCCAGAACTACCCATACAGTACGCCGACTTTGCAGTGTGGCAACGGCAGTGGTTGCAAGGAGATGTCCTAGAGTCGCAACTCGCTTACTGGAAGCAACAACTAGCAAATGCACCAACTTTATTATCATTGCCCACTGACCGACCACGACCTGCCGTCCAAACTTTTCAAGGAGCTAATCAATCTTTTACACTCCCAGCAAAGCTAAGCAAGGCGCTAAATTTATTGAGTAGGCAAGAGGGAGTTACCCTATTCATGACATTGTTTACAGCGTTTAACACCTTGCTTTACCGCTATACAGGTCAAGAAGACATTTTAGTTGGTTCCCCCATTGCTAACCGGACTCGCAGTGAAGTTGAAGGCTTAATTGGCTTTTTTGTCAATACCTTAGTCCTGCGCACTAATTTATCACGGAACCCCAGTTTCCGGGAATTACTAGGTCAAGTGCGGAAAATGACCTTATCAGCCTACGCTCATCAAGACGTACCCTTTGAACTCCTTGTAGATAACTTGCAGCCGGAACGAGACTTAAGCCATACACCCCTATTCCAGGTAATGTTTGCACTGCAAAATACTCCTGTGCAAAAAATTGAGCTTCCCGGCTTAACTCTAAGTCCTTTAGCTGTAGATAAAGCAACAGCAACCTTTGATTTGACTTTATCTTTTGAGTCCACTGCTAATAAACTAGTGGGGACATGGGAATATAATACTGACTTATTTGATGCTGCCACAATTACTCGGATGGCAACTCATTTTGAAACTTTGCTAGAAGCAATTGTTGCTAATCCAGAGCAATACATTTCTGAACTACCGCTGCTGACACTGGCTGAACAACATCAATTACTGGTGGAATGGAACGATACTCAAAAAGACTATTTCCAGAATCAGTGTATCCATCAGCTATTTGAAAAGCAGGTAGAGCAAACTCCAGATGCGGTAGCAGTAGTATTTGAAAACCAACAACTAACTTACCACGAGTTGAACTGCCAAGCCAATCAACTAGCGAACTATCTCAGAACTATAGGTGTGGGAGCTGATGTACTGGTTGGCATTTGTGTGGAACGTTCTTTAGAGATGATCGTAGGACTTTTAGGAATTCTCAAAGCTGGTGGAGCCTACGTACCGTTAGATCCAGACTATCCTCAAGAGCGCCTTGCTTACATCTTGTCAGATGCACAGGTGACTATGCTACTGACACAACAAAGACTCATGAAAAAGCTAGGTAAACATGAAGCGCTTTTAGTCTGCTTAGATAACCTATGGGAACAGATTATTCAACAAAGTACAAACAATCCAGTTAGTGAAGTTATAGCTTCTAATTTGGCTAATATTATTTATACTTCTGGGTCAACGGGTAAACCTAAAGGTGTGATGGTGACACACTCCGGGTTATGCAATTTAGCTCAAGCTCAGATTCAAATTTTTAACGTTCAAGCAAACAGCCGCGTTCTTCAGTTTGCTTCCTTGAGCTTTGATGCTTCTATTTCGGAAATTATGATGTCTCTAGGTTCAGGAGCAACATTATATCTGGGAACAAAAGACTCTCTTTTGCCTGATTCATCATTAATTCAGCTATTACGCAAATATTGCATTACCCATATCACACTACCACCGTCAGCGCTGGCAGTCCTGCCTGCTGAAGAACTTTCGACCTTACATACGATTATTGTGGCAGGAGAAGTTTGTTCTCCCGACATTTTAGCCAAATGGGCATCAGGTCGTCACTTCTTCAACGCTTATGGACCAACGGAAGCCACCGTTTGCGCCACTGTGGCAAAAGCTAATAACGGCAGTAACAAACTTTGCATTGGTCGTCCAATTGCCAATACACAAATTTATATTCTCGACTCCTATCTTCAACCAGTACCCATTGGCGTCATTGGGGAATTATATATAGGTGGTGCTGGTCTGGCTCGCGGATATCTCAACCGCCCAGACCTGACCCACGAAAAATTTATTCCTAACCCCTTTAGCGATCGCACTCAAACACACTTATACAAAACTGGGGACTTAGCCCGATATTTATCAAATGGTAATATCGAATACTTATGTCGCTCTGACGACCAAGTAAAAATACGTGGATTCCGCATCGAATTGGGAGAGATAGAGGCGATACTTAGTCAACACCCAGGTGTACTTCAAGCCGTCGTTATCGCTCGTGAGGATTCTCCTGGTGATAAACGCTTAGTTGCCTACTGTTTGCTGAATCAGGAACAGACACCCACGGTGAGCGAGCTGCGCCGCTTTCTCAGAGAAAAACTACCTGAGTATATGGTTTGTTCAGCTTTTGTATTCTTAGAGGCATTGCCCCTCACTCCTAATGGTAAGGTAAATCGCCGTGCCCTACCCGTACCAGAGTCACATCGTCAATTAGAAGCCAGCTTAATCGCTCCACGAAATCCGATTGAACAGACGCTAGCACTTATTTGGGCTGATGTTTTGAAAGTAGAACGAGTAGGCATTTATGATAACTTTTTTGAACTAGGTGGAGATTCTATCCTCGCTTTGCAAGCTGTTGCCAGAGCGAATCAAGCTGGAATTAAACTAACTCCTAAGCAGTTATTTGGACATCAGGCGATCGCTGAATTAGCTACAGTGGCAGGCGCAAACCAAATTATCCAAGCTGAACAAGGGTTGGTGACAGGTTCATTACCGCTTACACCCATTCAACAGTGGTTCTTTGAACAGAATCTGCCCAATCCTGACCATTTTAACCAATCAGTTCTACTGGAGGTTCCACCCAATCTACAACCAGATTTCTTGGAACAAGTCTTGCAGCAGTTGCTTATACACCATGATGCTCTACGCTTGAGGTTTGTGCAAAAGGGCGAACATTGGCAGCAAGTTAATGCTACCCTTGAGGAAACAGCGTCTTTAAAAGTTGTCAATTTGTCAGATATTTCAGCAGAGGAGCAATCAGCTACTATTGCAGAAATTGGCAACGAACTACAAGCCAGCTTAGACCTGTCCACAGGACCGCTGATGCGAGCAGCACTATTTTACTTAGGCAACGATCAGCCTAGCCGCTTGCTGCTTATCATACATCACCTTGCAGTGGATGGCGTCTCGTGGCGAATTTTATTAGAAGATTTGTTTCAGGCTTACCAACAAATCAGTTTTGGGGAAGCAATTCAACTACCACCCAAGACATCTTCTTTTCAGGATTGGGCAAATCGGCTCACGGAGTATCAAAAATCAGAAGCACTCACAGCCGAACTAAATTACTGGTTAGCGCATTCAGACACGGACTTTACTCCTTTCCCAACAGATTATCCTACAACTGAGGAAGTCAATACTGTTGCTTCAGCCGCTCAGGTATCAGTTTCTTTGAGTATAGAAGAGACTCGCGCTTTATTACAAGAAGTTCCTTTTGCCTACAACACCCAGATTAATGATATTCTCTTGACTGCCTTGGTACAAAGCTTTGCTCAGTGGACTGGAAAACACTCTCTTTTAGTGGATCTTGAAGGTCATGGACGAGAGGATCTGTTTGAGGATATCGATTTGTCACGAACTATAGGCTGGTTTACTACCCTCTTTCCCGTGCGATTAGAACTCCAAAACAATCATCCTGATAAAGCATTGAAGTCAATCAAAGAACAACTACGCAGTGTCCCGAAAAAGGGGATTGGTTACGGAGTTTTACGATATTTGAGTCAAGATGTAGCTACGCATTCGCAACTACAGGCTATGCCTAAAGCAGAGGTTAGTTTTAACTACCTTGGTCAGTTTAATCAAGAATTGTCAAACTCTGCTGTGTGGAAGCTAGCACAAGAGTCGGGAGGAGCAGTACAAAGCCCTTTAGGAAATCGCAATCATCTCTTGGAGATAGATGGAATCATCATCGGCTGTCAATTACACATTAATTGGACTTACAGCAAAAATATTCATCAAAAAACAACAATTGAGCATCTGGCACAAGAATTTATCAAAACTTTACAAGCACTGATCGCTCACTGTGTATCTCCCGAGGCAGGAGGTTATACACCTTCAGATTTTCAGTTGGCACAACTCAACCAAGATGAACTAGAGCAAGTGTTGGCAAACCTATATTCAGAACAAGAGGACAGCCAACCCAATTGGAAAAATGTAGAGGACATTTATCCTCTCTCCCCCATGCAAGAAGGAATGCTCTTTCATAGTTTATATGCTCCTGAATCAGGAGTGTATTTTGAGCAGTTGATATGCACTTTGAAGGGAAGTTTGAATGAGTCAGCATTTGAGCAAGCTTGGCAGCAAGTTATAAATCGACATTCAGTATTTCGGACTGCTTTCCTTTGGGAGGTTTGTGACAAGGCTCTTCAAATTGTCTATCGACAGGTGAAAGTATCTCTAACAACCTACGACTGGCGATCTCTATCTCCTTCTGAGCAGCAAGAACAACTAGAAGTTTTCCTTAAGTTTGAGCGAAAGCGGGATCTCCCATTATATAAGGCACCATTGATGCGCCTAACGCTCATCCAAATAAGTGAGAATGTATATCAATTCATTTGGGGTCATCACCACTTGTTACTTGATGGATGGTCATTGTCTTTAGTTTTTAAAGAAGTTTTCACTTTTTATGAAGCATTTTGTCAGTCCAAAAATTTATATTTAGAACATGGTGGAGCCTACCAAAATTACATTGCCTGGTTACAAAAACAGGATTTGGCTACAGCTGAGGCTTTTTGGCGGCAAAAACTTAAAGGTTTTACTGCACCAACTCCCCTAACAGTAGATAGACGACTCTCAAACTTAGAACATCAACAAACAAGTTACAGTAGGCAACAAATCCAATTGACTGTGCAAGTAACAGCCGCTCTACAGTCTTTTGCTCGACAGCATCAACTGACTTTAAATAACCTAGTCCAAGGAGCATGGGCGTTACTGCTACACCGCTACAGTGGTGAACAAGAGGTGGTTTTTGGTGCGACTGTATCAGGTCGCCCACCAGTTCTGGTAGGAGTAGAATCAATGGTTGGACTGTTTATTAATACCTTACCAGTCAGAGTGAAAATTACCGAAGAAGGCAAACTGTTACCCTGGCTAAAAGATTTACAGGCACAACAGGTGGAATGCGAGCAATATGCATACAGTCCTCTAGTAGATATTCAGAGGTGGAGTGAAGTACTCCAAGCAATGCCCCTATTCGAGAGTCTCGTTGTGTTTGAGAATTATCCAGTAAATAAGCAAGAGCAAAATAGCAGTTTAGAAATCGTTGATATTCAGGTTATTGAACGAACAAACTATCCCCTCACAATGGTAGTTACCGCTGGTTTGGAATTGTCTTTGAAGATTAGCTATGAAACTAGCCGTTTTGATGACGCCACCATTACCCGGATGTTAGGACACTTCCAAAATTTGCTGGAAGGAATAATTGCTAATCCCTACGAATACATTGCTCAAGTGCCGATGCTAAAAACTATTGAGCGACATCAGTTGCTTTTCGGGTGGAACAAAACTCAAACAGACTATCCTCAAAGGCATTACATTCATCAGCTATTTGAACAGCAGGTGGAACGTACTCCAGATGCGGTAGCAGTGGTATTTGAAAATCAACAACTCACTTACCGTGAGTTGAACAGTAAAGCTAACCAACTAGCACACTATCTTAAAACTTTAGATGTAAAAGCAAATATGCTAGTTGGCATTTGTCTAGAACGTTCTTTAGAAATGGTCGTAGGACTTTTAGGGATTCTCAAAGCAGGTGCAGCTTATGTACCTTTAGACCCAGATTATCCTCAAGAACGTCTAGCTTATATATTGTTAGATGTACAAGTACCAATGCTACTGACCCAGCAGAAACTAGTTAAGAAATTACCAGAGCATAAGGCACGAGTCGTTTATCTAGATACTGATGCGCCAATCATTTTTCAGGAAAGTGAACAGAACTTATCTTAATCATGAGAAATGTAGGAGAGTAGTTTTCATTTTTAATAACTTACATACTTTCTAGAAGGAGTAGTTTAAATGATTCATGAGTCTGTATTGAGTTGCATTGGCCAAACACCACTAGTTTATTTACATCAGTTATTTCCTCCTCTAAAAAGTCCTGAAGTTATTGCTAAGCTTGAATTTTTAAACCCAGGTGGTAGTGTCAAAGATAGACCTGCGCAATTTATGGTTGAACAAGGATTGCAGGACGGTACTATTCGTGAGGGAACTCACTTGATCGAAAGCAGCTCTGGCAATTTGGGGATTGCGCTAGCGATAGTAGCACGAGTTTATAAACTTGCATTTACATGTGTGGTAGATCCTAAGATTTCGCCAACAAACTTGCGAATCCTCCAAATCTTGGGAGCTAATGTAGAGATGGTCGAAAAACCTGATAATCAAGGCGGGTACTTAAAATCCAGAATTCAAAGGGTACAAAAATTACTCCAAGAAATACCGAATAGTGTATGGCTCAACCAGTATGCTAACCAACTCAATTGGCAGTCTCACTACTATTTGACAGGCAAAGAAATTGTTGATGCCTTAGACGTTCCTATTGACTGTCTTATCCTTGCTGTTAGTACCACAGGAACCATTCTGGGAATCTCTCGTAGACTACGACAGAAATTTCCTCACTTGAGGGTTATTGCTGTTGATGCTGTCGGATCTGTTATTTTTGGGGCACCGGCAGGCCCTCGGGAAATCCCTGGAATTGGAGCGAGTCGAGTACCTGAAATTATTAATAAGAGTGAAATTGATGACGTCATCTACGTAAACGACTGGGAATCCGTGCAAGGTTGTCGCGATCTGCTCGCTTATGAAGGCATTTTTGCAGGTGGCTCGTCAGGATCTGTGATTGCAGCCATTAAAAAACTCATTCCAACTTTACCTCCTTCATACCGTATATTTACTCTTTTTCCTGACCAGGGAGACCGTTATCTAAATCTAGTTTATGACGATGATTGGGTCGCCAAGTTTTGTTTACCAAAAAAGCAACAATTTTCTATTTAGCAATAGGCAAACTTGTGCATTCCACACCATACTCCTTAAAGCTTCAGGATAGTTGTGAATGTTTTATAACCAAGTCATCATTTAACGATTTTTCAATGATTTTTATGAAGGTAAAGTAATCAAACTATGGAAACTTATACCAAAATCTCTAAGACAGAGAAAATTCTCTACTTAAGCAAATCTGACATCATTAAATTGGGTGGTAACGATTCATATTTGTATGTTGAGGCAGTGAGTCGTGCCCTACAACTACATGTTCAATCTAAATTTGTTCAACCTCTCAAGCCATATTTACGTTGGCATGGCGAACATGGTCATATTGCAGATCGGATTATTGCTATGCCAGCCTATTTAGGAGGAGAAAATCCGATCGCTGGTTTAAAATGGGTCGGCAGTAAACACGATAACCCATCTCGATACAACTTAGAGCGTGCAAGTGCGCTCATGATACTAAACGATACTGAGACTCACTATCCAATAGCTATCATGGAGGGTAGTTTGATCAGTGGTATGCGAACAGCAGCAATTACTGCGATCGCTGCCCCTTATCTAGCATTATCTGACTTTTGCCGAGTTAGCTGTATTGGTTGTGGTCCTATTGCTAGGATGCAATTGTCCACAATTCTGGAGCAATTTCCTTCAATCACCTCTATTTATCTTTTTGATATCAATCCCTTTGCAGCCGAGTCCTTGATCAAGACTCTGGAACAAAAATTTCCGGAAGTAAAGTTTCAGATTTCTCAGAATGCAGAGGAAGCCGTGCGTAAAGGCGAAGTTGTAATTACCTGCACAGTGACAGATAAACCATATATTCCTTACGAATGGCTAAATAAAGGGACTTTTATTAGCAACATTTCCATTATGGACGTCCATAAGGAGGTATTCCTTCAAGTAGACAAAGTTATCGTAGATGACTGGGAACAGTGTAATCGAGAAAAAAAAGTTATCAACCAACTTGTTTTAGAAGGTCGCTTTTCACGCCAAAAGCTACATGCAGAGCTAGGAGAGATAGTTATTGGTAATAAACCAGGTAGAGAATCCAACGAAGAAATTATTCTACTTAACCCAATGGGAATGGCTATTGAAGATGTAGCTTGTGCTCAATTTATTTATCAACAAGCTATTACAGAACAAGTTGGTACTTGGTTGAGTCGTTAATTAAAACCTAGGGTGAAATATGAATTCATTTGAGTTTGAAATCGAGCAACACAAAGCAGAAATTATGCAGTTGCTACAAAAAGGTGACAATAATCATAAAATATATCCTTTATCTTATAGCCAGCAAGCTTTGTGGTTCTTACATCAACTTGCCCCAGAAAATGCAGCTTATAACATTACATTTAGTGCTCGTATTAACACATGTGTAAATACTCCCGCCTTACAACGTGCATTCCAGATTTTGATAGCTCGTCATCCTTCCTTACGTACAACATTTTCAATAAAAAATGGTAAACTCAGCCAAGAAATTCATAGTTATCAAGACCTTTCCTTTACGGAACTTGACGCTTCAACTTGGTCTGAGGATGAGTTAAATCAGTGGGTTGTCAATGCCTATAAGCATCCTTTTAATCTCACACAAAGACCCTTGTTACGAGTCAGTTTATTAACTCGCTCAAACCAAGACTACATTTTTTTAGTTACCCTACACCATATTATATGCGATGAATGGTCACTTAGAATACTTTTAGAAGAATTGCAGTCACTGTACCTAGCTGAAAAAGACGGCAGCACTGCATCTTTGCCATCTACTAGTCATGAATATACAGATTATGTAAAATGGCAAACAGAAATGCTGGCAAGCTCTACAGGAAAACAACTACAGGAATATTGGCAAAAGCAGTTAGCTGGTGAGATACCTATCTTAAATCTACCAATTGATCGACCTCGACCCCCAATACAAACTTATCAAGGAGCTTCCTCCACCTTCAAGCTCAAAGAAGAACTAGCTCAACAGCTTTATAAGCTTGCACAAACTGAGAAAGTAGATCCTTATATAATTATTTTATCAGCATTTCAGTTACTACTTTATCGATACACTACTCAGGAAGATATTTTAGTCGGGTTGATAACAACAGGTAGAGAAAAAACAAAATTTATCAGAACTGTCGGTCACTTTGTCAATCCAGTGGTTTTACGAACTAACTTTTCAAAAAATCTGACTTTCAAGGCATTTCTTCATCAAGTACACAACACAGTATCAGATGCGATCGCTCACCAAAATTATCCTTTCCCATTACTAGTTAATCAATTACAACCCAATCGCGATCCTAGCCGCTCACCTCTGTTTCAAGTATCGTTTGTCGTTCAGGATACGCAATCTCAAGAACTCACATCTCTACTGATGCCAAATCAAACACAAACCCGAATCAACTGGGGAGGTCTTGAATTTGAACCTTTTCAAATATCGCAGCAGGAAGGCCAATTTGATTTGACATTAGAGGTGGTAGATACAAGAGAAACAATATGGGGTGTCTTAAAATACAATACCGACTTATTTGATGCTGCAACCATTGATCGAATAGCAGAAAATCTGCAAACCTTACTAAAGAATATTATTGAAAATCCACTCCAGCCCATTTTTCAATTACCTCTTTTGAGTCAAGCTGAGGAAAATCAAGTTTTGCGAGAGTGGAATAGTACTCAAATAGAGTGTTCACACAACATTTGTTTCCATCAATTATTTCATGCACAGGCTGAGCAAACACCTGATGTAGTAGCAGTGGTATGTGAGGGGGAGCATTTAACGTATCGGGAGTTGAACCATCAAGCAAATCAATTAGCTCATTACCTGCAAAACCTAGGAGTAGAACCAGAGGTGCTAGTAGGTATCTACATGGAACGCTCTCTGGACATTATTGTGGGACTTTTAGGTATTCTCAAAGCTGGAGGTGCCTTTGTACCACTAGACCCTGCATATCCACAAGAACGTCTAGCCTTTATTTTGTCAGACTCACAAGTGTCAGTGCTATTGACACAGCAAAAGTTGTTGACCAAACTACCTCAGCATGAAGCACAAACAGTTTGTTTAGACAAAGACTGGAAGACAATCTCTAAATTTGAAAAGAAGAATCCCGTTAAGGATTCAAGATCAGATAACTTAGCTTACATGATTTATACTTCTGGCTCTACAGGAAAACCTAAAGGCGTCCTGATAGAGCATAAAGGAATGTTGAATCATTTATATGCAAAAATCCTAGAGTTAAACCTAACCGATGCAGATATTGTTGCTCAAAATGCTTCACAGAGCTTTGATATTTCAGTCTGGCAATTTTTTGCAGCATTGCTTGTCGGTGGACGTGTTCACATCTTTAAAGATGAAATTACTCATGACCCAGCACAAATCCTTGCACAAGTCCAACATCAGAGAATTTCAATCCTTGAGATTGTACCATCGTTACTTCAGGCAATGCTCAAACAAGTGGAGTTTTGTGATCGCTACTACAATTTATCGACTTTACGATGGTTGCTTCTTACTGGTGAAACATTACCACCAGAACTGTGTATTCAGTGGTTAAATGACTACCCAGACATACCTATGCTCAATGCATATGGACCCACTGAATGTTCAGATGATGTGGCACATTATCCCATCTATCAGTCTCCTGGATCGGAGATACTGAATATACCAATTGGTCACTCAGTTGCTAACATGCAACTATACGTACTAGACTCTCATTTGCAACCCTTGCCAATAGGAGTCATCGGTGAATTATACGTTGGAGGTGTTGGAGTTGGTCGTGGCTACCTAAATCGGGCGGAGCGAACAGCTGAAGTTTTTGTTCCAAATCCATTTGCACTAACACCAGGGGAACGCCTGTACAAAACTGGTGATTTGGCACGCTACCAACCCAATGGTAACGTTGAATTTCTTGGTCGCCTTGATTATCAAGTTAAGATTCGCGGTTTCCGCATTGAACTGGGTGAAATTGAAGCTGTTCTGGCACAATACCAAGGAATGCGAGAGACTGCTGTCATCGCTTATGAAAACCACCTTGGAGGTAAAAGCCTAGTAGCTTATATTGTTCTAAAGCAGGAGCAAAGCCTTTCTATCACCGATCTACGTCACTTTCTTAAGCAAAAGCTACCAGAGTACATGTTACCAGAAACTTTTGTGAGGTTAGAGGCTCTCCCACTGACCCCTAACGGCAAAATAGATCGCCACGCCCTACATGCACCAGATAGCTACACAAATAATTTAGAAAAAGACTGCATTGCTCCTCGTGACTTTTTGGAATTTCAATTAGTACAAATATGGAAAGAGGTTTTAAATGTTCAAGATATTGGAGTAAAAGATAACTTTTTTGACCTTGGTGGAAATTCTCTTCTAGTTATCCGCTTAAGCGCTCAAATTCAGCAGCAGTTTAAAAAAAATCTACCTTTAACCACACTCTTGCAACACGCAACCTGCGAACAGTTGTCAATCATTCTTCGCCAACATGTAGATTCATTACCTTTAAGCCCTCTAGTCACAATTCAGCAGAGTCATGCTAAGAAACCTCCTATGTTCTGTGTTCATCCAGATGATGGCAATATCTTGTGCTACGCTGACTTAGCCCATCATCTTAGTGCCAACCAACCTGTTTATGGACTACAGGCAACAGGTCTAACTGAGGAACAGAAACCTTTCATCCGAATTGAAGATATAGCATCTCAATATATAAAGGCACTTCAGACAGTTCAAGCACATGAACCTTACCTCATCGTAGGTTGGTCTTTCGGAGGACTTGTAGCTTTTGAAATGGCTCAACAGCTCCAAGCACAAGGACAAGAGGTATCAATTTTAGCATTACTCAATACTTACATTCCATCTCTGGCTTTTGAGTTTCTTGCCGAACAAGACGATTTAGCTCTCCTAATTGACTTATTGTTTAAAAATGTTCCCTGCTCATTAAATCACCTCCGAAGACTTAGACCTGACAAACAAATCATTTCTGTGATAGAGCAAGCAAAGCAAATCAACTTGATCCCCTTAGATTATGGTATAGAGCAGGCAAAACGTTTATTACAGCTTTACAAGAGCCATCGCCGATTTGCACAAAACTATAGACCTCAACCTTATAAAGGTCGAATGTCTTTCTTCAAAGCCAGTGAGAAAACACTTACATTCTCTCAAGATCCAACTTTAGGCTGGGGAAAATTAGTAAAAGGAATTGAAATCTACGAAGTGCCTGGTAATCACCACACCATAATTCATAAACCACATGTACAAACCCTAGCTGAAAAATTACAGTTGTTATTGGAGACAACTACATAAGACATCATTCATCAATTACGCCTCCGCACAACTTTCACACAATGTTTTGCCAAAATTGGGATGCTTCCCTTTTGTCTGTTTTTGTGATCAATTTGGGTAACATACATCCGTTTGTCTTTTTATAGGATTTCTAGTCTGAGCCTTTTTATCCGTTCTCCCTTTTCTTCGTATAAAAATTTCTGGTTTGAATTCATTTGCAAATAACGCATTAAGTTGATAATATTTTCAACTCCATATCCTTGTAAAGGACTATTTTGTTTGTGCATTTTTAATAATATTTTATTCATTTTTCTCTCTAATTCTTGCTTTGATTTAAAGTTATTAACTAAATACGTTGCAATTAACAGTAAATTTGTATTCATATGACTGCCTGTAATATTGTCAGAACTTGTGACCTTAAATATGGCATGACTCGACAACAAATTTGTTGATTCAGTAATGATTTCTTCATATACTCTTTCAACTAATCGTGTTGTTACGTACTTCATGACAAAGGTTTGTTGTGTAAAAAATTGGTTGTTTTCCTCAATTAGCGATCTCCTTTTTAATGAGTTTAGAGTTTCTAGTAGTTCATAAAGCGCTACTTTCGGACAAATATCTTTTTCCAAGTCCAGGAACGTAACTGGATTACGATTAATCGCTAGCCAGTACATCACACTCTTTTCTAAATCTGATAAGCGATTGAACTGCCTTTCTATTAACTCTCGAATCTCATCGACAATAAATATTCCTTGTTTTAACAATTTTACAAAGTTTCCTACTTTACCATTTTGATAATTAATAATCCAGGTCGCTATTATTTTCAAAGCTAATGGATTTCCAGCATAATGTTTGACAAGAAATTGTAAATTTGTTTCTAAATTTGAGAGTTTTCCCTTATGTAAAAGAATGTTTCGCGATTCTTCTTCCGACACCCCCTTCAATTGCAAAGAGCGTGTGGAGAGATTTTCGCCTTCATTGGCTGTTACACCAAAGGGTTTTTCTCGACTTATCAGCACCACTGTACTTTGATGGGAAGTTTCTCCCAAACATCGAATCAAATTTTCATATTCAGTATATTCATCTAGATAGCGAGCAGTGCGATCGCCAGTTTGCAAAATAGACTCAAAACTATCTAGTAACAACAGGCATGGATGCAATTTCAAGTGCTGTATTAACAGCAATATCTTGCTATCTAAGGTTGTCGGTAAATCGATTTCTTTCCCCTGGTAGAAGAATTGCAGCAAATCTGTTAGCAACTCTTGAAGTGGTGGCGGATGGCGAAGGCTTCGCCAAATCACATATTCAAATTCCCCTTGAATCTGTTGTGCCATATATGTAGCCAACGCTGTTTTACCAATTCCTCCCATGCCTAGCAGCAATACCAAACGGCATCGGTTAATTACAATCCATTGCTGCAAGGTAGCAAACTCTGCTTGACGTCCAAAAAACACAGAGACATCAATGGCATCTCCCCAATCTTGGAATTTAAGCGTGATGGAAATCTCCCCAGATTGATGAGTTTTTATATCCTTGGAGAAACTGATATCTCTTTGAGGAATATCAGCCTTAGCGTCATAAACGTCGGAAAGCTTTGATACTATTTGAACTAGTTGTGAATGCCGTCTCAGAATTGAGTGTATATTTGCCTTGGTCACTTTCTCTCCTAGAGAGAGACTAAGACGTTTCCATATTTTACTGCCAATAGATCTGATGTACTCTTCCTCATAACTGCTTTGCATAGCTATTTCTTTATAACTATGCCCTTGCCAACTTTGGCGGAATACTAGCTCCTCCAGATCGTTCAGAAAAGCTGGAGACATGACTGTATCTAGAATCATACATGCTTCTTCGATAGTTTTAATAGTCATTAACTCACCATTGGAAATTGCGACTAGAAAACAGAAGTTAGCGAAGGTAGACTTTTATACAGCTTGTTACTTACGGCTTTGCTTGTGTAGACAAAGCAGTGCTGTAGGAAGATTAGCTCGCTCTCGCGGCGACTATTGTCCAAAAATAATAGTCTGTGAGCAATTTGCGCTCGTAGTGATACACCCCTTAATAACCCTGAAGGTTGTTAAGGACTTGTTGAAATACGGTAATTCCTCTGGCGTACAAGGCTTAGGTAATACAGTCATCCGCTCCAAGTTCAATACCTTTGCGAATGTCAGTCTGAGTAACTTTAGCAGTGACAAAAATCTAGGAGATAATTGCTGTAGCTGGGTTTTCGCGCAGCGCCTTTAGAACGCCATAACCATTGAGTTCTGGCATTATAATCTCGCTGATTATCAAATTGGGTAAGTGCCTGAGTGCTTACTGAACGCCGACAAGACCATTTTTGCACCTCGCGGCCGACTTATGTAACCATTAGAACTTCTATATTGATAAAAAATATGATTGTGTGTATGTTTTAACATTTTGATAAAGACCAGTTCAGCTTGTTTGCTTTTCCTTTGTATTCTTAATAGGTGTAAGCAAAATTAATTTATGCACTTTCAGTAGACCGAAAAATGAATGCGATCGCTTATCCTCTCATACAAAAAGACAGTATCGCCTCGCCAGTAGAGTTGTCGCCAAATAAGCTAAAAAATCGATGAAAGCCAGTCACAGTGAGCATTTCAACAAATTCGGTTTTTAGTCGCTAAAACCTATGCTGTATAAGGTTTTGAGCAATTTTGGGCTTTATTAAGCGACAAGTCTAGTGAAGCAGAATGGGAATATGCGTGTAGAGCCGGAACAACAACTCCTTCGTTGTAGAAAACATTTACAACGTTGAAGCCTTAGTTAGCAGCGGGTTCTGCTTCTTTTGGACGAGATTTTCGCTCGAAAACTTGAATGTTTGGCTCTAGCAATACGAAACCTTTTTCTGTTGGGTCTCCCATTTTCCCTGCGATAAGCCTCTGGCTTAACGCGAGAGCGTATCGCTGCTACCCACTGCGGATAGGTGGCAGCTGAGTCGGTGAGTTTCTTCCAAACCTTGGGTTTGACGGTAATTGTAACAATGCGTCCATCGCAATCTACTTCAAATCGCTGCCAACCGTTTTCTACAGTTTGGGCTTCAGGCATCTGACTGATTTTGATTGTTAATTCTAAACGCCCAGTTATCATCCTTCACTCCTTCCATTCCCATTGCGAGGTTCATAGCGTAGGTACTGCCAGATTTCGCGTATCTCGGACTGCCAAGTTTGGCGATCGCGTTCTGCCTGTACTGCTTGTTGTGCTACAAGTTGTATTGTTTCAGTTGTTGATGTTGTTACGATTTCTCGTAATTGTTCCATCTGTAACTCAAGCCTGCCAATTGATTCGACATTTCTGGTAGTTTGTTCTTCCAGTCGGTCTAGGTTCGCTTCAATACGAGTGAGTGTTTCCGGAGTGGCGGGCGATCGCATTCGTGTTACGATTTGTTGCTGTTACCAGTTGGGTTATTGCTCCCTCAATACGAGTGAGTGTTTCATCATGACGATCTAACCGTTCTTGTTGTTGGCTGCGGCGCTGAGCTTCGTTAAGGGAAAATTCGGTTAATTGCCTGTGGGCTGCGGCTATCTGATTGAGTATTTCGTTGTGGGATGAGACGGTTGCTTCTAGGCGGTCAAGTCTGCTTGGTTGGTCTTGTGTCATAACTTATACCTTTAGTTAATTAAATAGTTGGCGATACGCCTTTTAGGCGTTACGCTGAGCGTATCGCGCTTAACAAGCGCTTAGTTGTCTTCACTTACTCCATATTTAAATTCAGCAATTTCAGGTTTTTTCATCCAAAGGCAACCAGGGAAGTGATTTGAAATCGATGTTGCTGGATTAATCATTGACAAACTCCAACAATTCATTAGGGGTGCAGTTAAAAAATTTGCAAAGTTTATCAATGTTTTCATAAGATATCGAGCCTATCTTTTGTGCTTCGATACGTCTGTAATTGGTTTCAGTTGTTTCTAGTAAAGCAGCCATTTCTCTTTGAGTAACATCTTTTTGCGTTCGCAATTCTTTTAATCGTAGTCTCACGGTCATTTTCCTTTTGCTTTCGACTCCTTCAGATTATTACTTAATTTGTATACACGTCAATTGTTAGTACATTTTATGTGCTAATATACGTTGTTCATACATTGAAACAGCATAACTCTTGTGTGTTAAAGGTTTAAGTACTTTACGGACAGAATTCCAGTTATTACTACTTTAAATGTATGAACACTAGACGTGCTAACATTTTTTGTGTAGATTGATAACTGTGAGCGACAAGGGAAGCGAACAGAGGGAAGCAGCAACCCCTCAAGAGCAAAAGCCAGCTACTTTATCGCAAACATCAGCTTTCTAAGAACTTTCATACAGCGACAAGAGCGCTCTTGCTGCGCTAATTTTTGTTGCTTTCTGAACCATGAAAACCGAATAACCCCCAGGCTACCGAAACCCAAACTTTGGGCGAGAAGGAATCGGGCACATGCACATAGAGGCGGACGACCGACTTGTGACCACTCAAAGAGTACGCATCGATAAAAACGGAAAGCGGATTCGATGCTGAACACATGATTTTAGCAACGATAAAAGCAGTCGCACCACTTCCCCAAACCTGAAGAGAAAGTGGTGCGCTGCGTCCTAGAGTATTGACCTAACGAATGAGTAGTAACTATTATGCATCCAGTTGAATTGAAAAAAAAGTGGAAATTGACGTGGCTTGAATTGGCGATCATCTTGGGATATGAATCGGATTACACTGTCCGCTCTTGGGGCTTGAAGGGCAAACATAAACGCAAACCTCAAGCAGTGGTGTTTCTAGCCTGCAAGTTATTGGATGAAAAGTGGGAAGCTGCTGGTAAGGTGATTTTGGAGACTGTTAAGGATTCAGAAACAGCATAGTCTTTTGCCAAGGCAACGCAAGCGGGGTTTGTAGTCGGCGCTTTTGGGAGCGCAAGGGCACTAACTACAAACAATACTTACCCAGCAATTTTGGGTTGGTGGAGTAATAGTTTTTTTGCCAAAGAACGTGATAAACCAAACTGATGCCGTCGAGTAGCAACCAACCAAAGCAAAAACTCACCGGCTTTAATTTGTCTTGAATTGGGTGTGGCATTTTCTCGAATTGAGCCACTTCACTTCCTTCCTATCCTCAATCTATTGTTGAACCATGAAAACCTTCACAGGTGAAATTGCAAAAGCCAAAAGTGTATTTTCACGGGTGAAGAATTACCGGATAACGATGAGGTACACCACATATACCGTTCAAAGTTATGAAGTAGAAGGAAAGCAATACTTCAGTCATGCTTTGGTGATGAAACTCACAGAGATTCGCCACTATGAAACCTTTTCCAACTACTTGGTCACACTGGGATTATCGGAAAAATACCTTGGCTGGAGTGAGATTCGCGCAATTTTAACACTCAAATATTTCTTGCGAAAAAACCCTGGTTATCACTCACACGCAATGTATCAATATCTCATGCTCAAAAGGGAGAATGTTTTAACTAAGCTCTTAAGACAACTGGGAATTGATGAAGAGGTAGAGAGGGAGTTTCAGAAAATCAAGCATTACTACACGTCGGTTGGAGAAAAATCAACATGACTAGCAGAAACGGACGTTCAAGGAAGTTAACAACAGTTCCCAAAATTGAGGACACTGAAGCAATTAATGAAACTGATGGTTCTGTTGAGAACCTGCCACAAGATGAAGAAGCGAACGAAGCGATCGCCCACCCAGTTGAACAAACAGCGAATGATTCTCCTGATGCACTTCAGGCTCAAGATGAGGCAAGGGGTTTGGACTCGAAGAGTTATGCGTACGCCCATCCAGTAGAACAACCACCGGGTGATTCTGCTGATGCACAAGCGTCTCAAGATGAGGCAAGCGGTTTGGAGTCGAATAATGGAGCGATCGCTCTACCACTTGAACAACCACCGGGTGATTCTCCTGTTGCACAAGCACCATCGGAGGAGCCAAGCGGTTTGGACTCTAGCAGTGAAGCGATCGCCCACCCAGTAGAACAACCAGCTAGTGATTCTCCTGTTGGAACAGAGTCTGTTGCAACAGAAGACACCCAGCAGTGCCCAGAAGAGGTGCTTCGAGCAGCCAAAGCGGCATCAGGGCAAGCGCAAGAACAAGCAACAGAATCTCCCTCATCAGAGCCATCCTCAAGCGAAGCACCGCAGTCATCAGGAGCGATTGAGAAGACAGTCACAAGTTCGCTACAGCAAGCGACTAATGACGCTGCCAAAGAGCTAGTAGATGCCAATAGTCAAGCGTTACAAGAGCGGGTACAAATTGGTGTCAGAGAGGGCTTAGAAGACGCAAAAGATATCCGAAAAGGATATCAGCTAGGGCTACTCAAAGGACTAACCCAAGCCAAACAGACGGACACCCGCGAATTGGGAGAGCAGCTACAAGCCTTGCGTCAGCACACCGATACTCAAGCACAGTCCGAAGTGGAACAATCGTTAACACAACTTAATAAAACGGTCAAAAAAGAGGATTTAGAGGAGTCCCCTTTGGAGTTGGTCAACCGCCTAGTGAAGGAGAGTGCCCCGAAACAGAGCGAGAATTTTCGGATTTTGTGAGTGGGTTTGAAGCGGGGGTTCAGATGCAACAGAGACTAAGTGAGCAGTCAACACACGCATTATTGCAAGCAACTATTGTTCTGTTAGGCGTTCTCTGTTTCATCTTGATTGGCTACAGTGCAGAGCGCACAAACCAGCGAATAGCAGCATTGATGGTGGGCGGTGGATTAGTCGGCGCAGGCGTATACGCAGGTATAAAGATACAGAAGAATTGAGGTGTTTATGCGGTTATTGAGTACGGTAGCAACTGCCCTATTTATTGGATTTTGTGTTCTTTCGTTTGCCCCAGCAACCTTGGGATTGACGCTTGGGAGTGGGTTGTTTGGAGCAGGTTTATATGGGTTCTGTACAGAAACGTTGGTGTAAATCCGTCGGGCGGCTGAAATTTTGAGGAGTTAAAACTATGGTACTGGCAATTTCCCCCACATATTCCCAACAATCTCCATCACCAGAGGGATTCGGACTTTATGAGGCAGCGAACATAAATAACATCCTCTTTGGGAGGTGGCTCAAACAGCAAGAGGAATCTCTGAGTAAGAAAGCCTTCCGCGAATTACTCAAAGGGTATGGAATGCTTCGACGGGAGGCTACAAAGTTTATAAAGCTGGCAACTGTTAGCGATAGCTATGTGCCTTCCGACGGGAGCAAAGTTGGGAACAATGGTGTTTTCACTTGTTGCGCCGAAATACTCGGCATTGTGGGAGGTTTTGCTCGACTATGGGGAACTCACCCAAGAAATAGTAGATTCGCTGAAAAAGGAGATGTTTCCCAGTAAAAAACGGAACAAAAACGAGCCGGTTTCGGTTTGGCGGCAGCCACCAGGTGGAGGGACAAGGTATTGTCAAATACCACCAATACACGACCAAGATACGGGGGTTAAGCTCGAAAGAATAGTCTTAGAATCAGGTGTCACTCCTCAAAAAGTTGTAACCGAAGCGCTCGAATGCTACCAGGCGCTCAAAGATGGGAGGCTGATGTGGGTTGTTGATGGTAGGGAAGCGATCGCGAAGCGCGTCCTATGCCCCAAAGTCGCTCCGCTTGGTTGCCCTGAGCTTCGCTCAGGGGGAGGGCAGTTTGGAAAACTGCCCTCCGGGCATATACGGACGATCGCTCCTGATACAGTCGGGGCTGGTAGTACAGAAAAAGCGATCGCTGCTGATACAGATTTGGCTGCTTCTGACGATTTGGCTGGTGGTACAGTTGGGGCTGGTGGTACGAATGGAGCGATCGCTTTTGGTACAGATTTGGTTGCTGATACAGTTGGGGCTGCTTCTGACGATTTAGCTGCTGGTACAGAAAAAGCGATCGCTCCTGGTACAGATTTGGCTGCTGGTACAGTCGGGGCTGGTGGTACAGAAAAAGCGATCGCTGCTGATACAGAAATAGCTCCTGATACAGATTTAGCTGGTGGTACAGTTGGGGCTGCTGGTACTCTAAGTGCTTACGCTGTTGAGGAAACTTCCCCAGATGTGTTGTCAGGAAAGCTGCCAACAAGCTCTTTTGAGCAAGCCCTCTTGTTTGCCCCTCAAAGAGTGGCATTACCGCCATCACTGCCGGTCAGTGGCTTAAAAATCAGCTTTGGCAAGACTTTGGATTATCTACCACACAAGAGTGTCACACGCCGTGTGTGGAAGGATAGCCACGCGGCGAAATTTATCAGAGCTTACGAAAATAATCAGCTTGTAGAAGCACTCGATAAAGATGCTCGTGCCAACGGAAAACGAATTGGTTATCTAGAGCTTGTTTGTGAACCGTACAAAGAGAAATTATCAGATGATAAAACCAATTTCAGAGATTAAGGGAACACTCAGTAATTTGGAAGAAATACCAATACAGGGTGGCTATCTTCCTGGTTTTGAAATAGTGTGTAAGTTTTCTCTAGCCTACAGTGCTGCGACTGAACTCTTAATGTCGGAATCGGCAATTAATGGGCAACAATCGACCTTGTACAGAAGTGGTTCTAGCACTCCCATAAGCGGACAGTACGAACTAATCAACCCGAATGGAGAAGGTACGGGGTTAGAGGTAACATCAACGAGAAGGCAATCCCTTTCCTCCAACTAGTGAACCAAACCAGTCATACAAGTTAGTTGACCCCACAAAGCACAAAAAGCACTGACTCTTACACACAGTTCAACAAAACTTAAAGCAAGCCGTAATCGGAGCTAGGGGTAATAGGCACGCCCGCTGAAAAGAAGTGCTTTCCGTTGAACAAGTGTTCTATGAAAACAAGCCTCAATCTCTGATTGGGTCGTCCAATCAAACTCAAGTTTGTACCCGTTTGCGCTGACAATCGAGTGCTTTTGTGCCCAAGGGGCGCGATCGCTCTCTGCCGCGCCTGTATTACAACCCACACTCCGCACTTCACTTTGAAGCATAAAGAGATTACAGGCAAGA
>JBHYDF010000069.1:0-35336 GCA_051861145.1 Nostocaceae cyanobacterium | reverse complement strand
AAGCTTAAATACATAGATTAAATTTCGCGATCGCACACTTGATTTATTGACTTATCATCATTTTCCTAACCACAATGGCACGATTACTGTACTGCTCTTAACATTTTATAAATATGTATGATTTTTTACTTAGCTGAACATATTTCCTTTCTACAGTCAAAGACAAGAAAAAAGGAATAGATTATAACTAAAAAACAAGTATTTTTACACAGAAAATCATCTGCGATCGCACAGTTCGATCATAGCAGCATAATGCTTGTAAAAGCGGCATCCCAGCAGTTACAGTACTATTACTAGAGTCATATAGCCATAATATCGGTTATACCAAGGATAACGGCTATATTATCCGCAATAGTAGTGCATGAGAAAAGTGGATTTTTTGGTTGTCCCACGAGTTCCCTGACACAGTGCAGACAAGCGTCTACTTCCCTCAGCCCAATGATTGAACAAGGTATGGTAAATGGGCCTGCTAAACGAACCAAATTAGTTAAGGTATACGTCTTCGAGGAAGAAAAAAAAGCAATTGAGGAGAAAGCCACCGCCACAGGACAAACGGCATCTGAGTATCTACGTTCATGTGGGTTAAGACGGGTGCTAGCTGCGAAACCACCCGCAGATGTAATAACCATCCGTGCTATAGCAGGAACCCTCAAAAGCGAACTGATGATGTTATCTCACCTTGCCAAGGAAACAAACAACCAGCAAATTATCAACCTTGTCGAAATTGCGATCGCACTCGTGGATAAAACTATTGCTGCTGCATTTAATATAGAACTCGCTAGCTTTAAACAAGACGCTGGGAAACCTGCAAACAACCAAGAAGTGGAAAGATAAGCTTGTTGAGAACTTATATTAATTAATAACGAAGTATTCAAATTTGAATACTTTGATACAAGTGTTGAAATATATAGAGAATAGAGAAATAAACAAGGGATAAATCTCTATTTTGTTTATTGATATTAGTTGAGATTAGGTAACAATCAAACAATTTACCTTATCTCTGAAAGTTTGTTCAAATCTTTACAGTCAAGTTCTTTGTATTTCGGTCGTAGGATTGCTAGGTTGGAAAAATCTTCGTAGCCACTAAACCCTACCCCTCAATTTGATTCCTGTCATCTACAAAAAACCCAACTTTCTCGACACACTCAAATATGTCTTGGGCAAAGATGATGCTGCGATCGTCGATACTAATATGATGGGAACAGCCCCACACCAATTTAACGAACAGTTCCTCAACACCAAATATACCAACAAGGCGGTCAAGCGGCAGTGCGCTCACCTTATTATTGCGATCGCACACCGCTCTAATTATCACGAGCATTTATCCGATAGTCAGTACAGTTATGTGGCAAGGGAATATCTCAAGGATATGGGGTATTTGCCCAAGGAAGAAGAATCACCATCAGCTACCAGCCAGTTCGTAGCAGTCAGACATAGCGATCGCAACCACGAACACCTGCATATAATCGCTTCCCGCATCAGGTTAGATGGTAGCTTAGTTAATGATTCCTATGACTATTTCAACTCCCAGGTTTCAACCAGAAGAATTGCGGCTCAATTGGGGTTGGAAGTAACACCAACAACGAATGAAGCCGTCGCTTCTAGGTTAAAACAAGAGTACGGGATTATTGTTCCTACCAGTCCCAACCGCTCGAAAAGTATTAGAGCAGTCAACAGTAAGCACAAAACCCCCACAAGTAAAGAGATTATCCGGGAAGCGATAGGAGAGGCTATTAAAGATAGTCCCACAGTCTCTAGTTTTATCCAACGCCTGGAGGAAAACAATATTGGGGTATTACCGAAGATGAGGGGTTGGGAATTACTTGGCTTTACCTATATCCACAATCATGTCAAAATTGCTGGTTATCAAGTATACAAACCTTACAGTTGGAACAAACTACAGTCTGAATATGGGATAACATATGAACACAATAGAGATATAGGCACACTTCAGCAAGCCAAAATCAAGGCAATTAGCCGCATCAAAAATAGCAATTTAAGCAACGAAGAATACAACACTGTTGATAAATATACTACTAGCAGCACAAGCAATAATTCAGGCGATACCGACAGTAACACTAGCTTGTCATCTAGTACATATATACTAAATGCTAACTATACAGATGAGGGTTCGATAGCAGAACCGACAGTAGAGAGCAAAGGACAGAAAACAGAAGGCAGAAGGAAAAAGAAAGTACAATCCCCACAGCTAAAACAACCCCAAGAACAATCGCTTTCCACGCAAGAAGAACAGCCTGAAATTGAACTGTCACTACAAAATCGTCAAAATCCTCCCTTGCTAGTTGAAACTCAAGTAGAGGAGAAAAAGCTACCACCTCAAAAGAAAAAATTGAGGCTGCCAATTCAGGTAGCAATAGTTGAGGTAGAGGAGAAATCATCGCAGGAGAAAGGGAAATCTTCAGAAGAACACCCGCCGTCTAGGATGCTCCCTTCAGAAGATACCCAACGAGCGATGGTGCAAAGCGATCGCCTTACGACAAACGCAAACTCCAAAGAGAAAAAAACAACCGCTACACAGTCGCCGCAGTTTCACCAAGAAGAACTGCTTGAGCCATCAAAAAAGCTTCTACCTTCTACTCACCCTTCGGGAAATCGTCCAAAGGGCATCTACGAACATCTGCCTTCAATCATCACTGACTATATGCTTGTTACTAATAGTCACCGTATAAATGGACGGGAGTTGAGTGCAACTCTGGATGGAAATATCCTGACTGTTTGCCGTCATGGGGATAATACACCTGTAATGCAAACCTGCTACCATGACGGTAACTGGTACGAAGAGATACCAACCAAACTAACAACAAACGAAATCGAGCAAATTGAAAGCTTGCACGTCTTTACTCAACAAGCGCTAATTAAAAAATCGTACTCGAAAGGAGGGATTGAACAGTAGTAAATAATTCCTGAATTTACTATGCTAAAAACCAAAATAGGAATTGCAAACAGTTATGAGCAAAAACCCTCACCTTGGCGGCGATGCGATCGCATTCCTCAATTCTATTATTCCCGACACACCTGAAAACCGGGTAATGCAGCAACAAGAGGCGATGCGAATCGAACTGACTCAAGTTCTAATTGATGCCCGTAAAGCAAGTGGCAAGAGCCATGCTGAAATTGCAGAAATTTTGGGGAAAAAGCCGTCAGAGGTTGAAAAAGCCGAAAATTGTAATTACCCCCACACGTGGGACGAATTTGCCGCTTATCTTTATGCTTTAGAAGCAGAGTTTGAATTAACTGTTACTTTACCAAATGGTCAAAAAATCGCGCTTGATACGAGTAAACTAAAACAAATTGCAGGATCCCACATTCCGCACCCTAACTGTCACAAAGGGGTTTTTACGGTCTATTTTCTCGGCAATGAGAGTAAAATGATACTTTATTCGCTTCTATGGTCATATTATTTACATACCTTCAATGAGATTTATATTCTCAATAAGAACCAATAATTATTTGTGTGAAATTGATAGATAAAAATTTATGATAATTACGCTAATATCTGTCTTTAACTTATGAAATCTCAATTAAAAGTAATTAGAATTTGTGACTATTAATTAAAATTAATAGTCTCTATTACAAATAAATTGTTGAGACAGCCGGATTAACATTTATAATAGTAGCGGCAATTCTCTGGTAAAAAACTCAGAATATATTCTCTTTCTGAAGTCAAATTTGATATTGATATTTCATTATTAAATTTCACTAAATGTATAGATTGAAAACATTGAAATATCCATCGCATAGTCGGGTTATTTATAGATTTACCAAGCTGATTTTTAATAGTAGCTTTAGAACCTGATAATGCTGTTCTTATTTGTCTTTGAGCTAAAGTATAGACTAATAAGCATAATCCCATTATCATAGCCATAGCTTCAATTCTTTCTGGAGATTTAAGAAAAATACTATCTGCAAAAAATAAAGGGTCTTTGAGAAATCCAAATCCCCTTTCACAACTTTGCTGTGCTTTATATTCAGAAATCATATCATCATTACTGAGAGACTCCTCATCTAAAATGTTTGTAGCAAGTACGAAACGCCCTGCACTTATATAAGCTATTTTAATCTGACTTTTCACGGGAAGTTCTCAAACCACGAAATAACGTGGGTTTTTCCACAGGCTTACTCTCAATAGTGGTGAATTAATGCGAATTAAGAACGAAAAAACCAGGGGTTGGGAAACCCTCAAAATGACCTTTTCCACATGCCGTGAAAAGTCAGATTTTAATAGCATTTATATTTTCAGATAATGTGGCATTGACTTGATAAAAAATGTCTTTTTTATCTTTTGATTGCTTCTCCAAGTAATTAATATTATCAATTCGATGATATTTTAACTGTTTATTTAAATTTTCGACAGATTGAACAGCATCTTGATAAGACTTAAATTTGGAGTTAAGTAGTTTTTTCAGCTTCTCTGAAGCGCTAGTTTTTGACTTAGATATTCTTTTCTCTAATTGTCGTAAATCAGATTTTTTTCTTTCAGCACTTTCTACAACTAACCATCTCTGCTCAACTTCAGCATAATTGCTTTTGATTACAGCATAAGAATATCCTGCTAAAGAACTGTTAATAAAATCAACAGTTAAAACGATGCAAAATAATCAGCGAGAACACCAGCATTTGGGTATTGTAGACAGTCTTCTGATGCAAATGTTTGGACGACCCAAGGGAGTACTGGGTCGGTTAGGAGGTTTTATCTTGGCTCGCACCAAGCGCGATTTTACTCAATGGGTGATTCATCTACTTGAAATTCAGCCAGATGACAAGGTGCTAGAAGTTGGATTCGGACCCGGAGTAGGCATTGAGATTTTGGCGGCTGCGGTGTCAACCGGATACATAGCGGGCGTTGACTCTTCAAAGGAAATGGTTGAGCAAGCCAGAGCGCGGAATGCGAACGCGATTGAGACAGGCTTAGTCCAACTTCAGTATGGCTCGGTTGAAAAACTGCCGTTTGCAGATGACACATTTGATAAAGCCTTGGCGATCAACTCCATGCAAGTTTGGTCAGATGCGATGGTTGGACTACGCTCAATGCAGCGGGTGATGAAGGTCGGTGGTAAGATTGCGCTTGGGTTTACTCCTCATTCCGGACAATCGAGTACTGGATTGACCGAGATGCTTACGACGGCTGGCTTTACTGAGGCACACTTGGTAGAGACAGATCGGGGTTTCTGTGTGCTGGCGACCAAATAATCGGCTGATACTGGTTGCCGTTAGATGACTGCCTTGCTATGAAGCACAGTGGCTCGAACCTGAAAACATGGTTAAGTCTGGTCGTGGTAACTTTTCTGGCGCTGATTGCCGTTTTCCTGGGATTCTTGCACTTTTCCTTATTCTGCGCGTGTCCTCACTTCAAATTGGCAATGGCACGCTGTGGATTTTACGTTGGCAGAATGATGCGAGTGGATCTGGCATCCGATTTAATCTGGTGCCTCTGTTAATGATTGCCATTATTGTTGGCGAGCAAAGATGGCTCATTAAGTTAAGGAGCGATCGCTACAAGTCACAAAACATTATTATCTCCTTTAGCTGACTAACCTGCGGAATGGAATGTGGGTTCTAAACGTAAAACTTGTACATTTAAAATAAAGTCTTAAAGTTTCAGAGCTGTGAAAGGCTTGAAGTACCGTACTTATGGTTGGGTCTAGGAAATAATAAAGTCGTGAAGTTTGTTCAGGGGAATCCCCAGGCTCACGCAGATGGAAATAATAAAGTCTTAAACTGTCACACAGGTTCAAGCCGCGGGAGCAACGCCCATTTGTCGGCTTTAACCGAGTAGACGGTCAGGCGTGAGTGTGCCAGTTACTTTAAGAGTTTATTTTAAACTAATGGACTTTATTTTAAATTTAACGACTTTATTTTAAAGATACAAAAACTGGCACACAATAATCCCAGGAGGTTACACCTTTGTTCTAGTTAGTTTTTTTAAAAATAATAGCTAGAACAAAGATGCAACCCATCAAATCCATTCAGCTAGGTGTGGTGTAAAAGTGAAATAAAGTCTTAGACCGTAAAATAATGTTCTTGACTCGAAAATAAAGTCCTAGACTGAATAGGCAAATCTAACGATGCCGTAGAGACGAAAAATAATGGTTTTAGCCTCTGGTAACGTGCCCCAGTCTAAAACTTTATTTTTTGTGCGATACGCTCGCGCGCCCTTGCCAGAGGCTTATCACCTTTTAAGGGTATTTGTAACGACAGAATATTTCAAGTTCAGTGATGAAGATGTTCAGGTTGTCTTGCGGGATTTACAACGCATGGAACTCAAAGAACTTAGCCAAGTTGAAATCAATATTCTCGACAGTAAGCCCGCTTAAACAATACTGGGTAGAAGTAGCGAAAGCATTGCTTATATAAGCACTACTAAAGATAGTAAACATCACGAAGATTATCACTGATTTAGTGTTACGTAAAAACTATCTGGTAAATTTGTATCTTTTATATCATATTTAAATTTGTATTTCACGGCGATTCAGCTTTGAGGAACACTAACTTAAGTGCAAATATATATTTTTAAGTATTAAAAAATACGCATTTTTTGCTGAGATAAATCAGAAAATTGTTGAATGGATTATCAAGATAGAGCGAGTAAAATCGAACTCTAAAGGTATTTTATTGCCAAAAAGTAAAAAAATTATTTTTAAATCTATAAGTTTAGTTTTTTATACATGGCAATTCAAGCTAAACATTTTGATACTAGATTAAATCAATGGATTCATACCGATGGTGATAGTAATGAGCCAAATTCACTTTTAAAAGAAGAACTTAACAATACTCTACTAGAACATTTCTTTCCTGGAGTAAACTTTTCGTTTGGGCATATGGACGAAAAGTCTACTGCTGAACAATTAAAAAACCATCCGTCAGGACACAAATTATTACTATCATCTAAAACTCGGTTACTATACGGGCCAGAAGAATGTCTGGAAACAATTAGACAATTATGCCCCGATAACAAGGATAGAGGAGCTTACGGGTCTATTTTCCTTGGTGAGTGTGAAAATGCTGTCAACCGAGAGTTAAACATCTTAATTGTTGATGACAGTAACGGTGAAAATGGTGGCATCATCAACAACGACCAAACATATCGACTAACAGGCGATTGCTACGGGCAAATCTCTACAGAATTGTATCACGAATTAACCAACCATCAAGAAGGCGATAAATATCGCGTTATTCAGCACCGCTTCGGTTGGACTGACCAAGATGGGGATGATAACAAATACCGTTTTGGCAAAGGTACACTACGCCCTGCAAACCTCGACCAAATTCTTACTTATCAAGACCCCAATAACCAAACTAAAGTTGACCTGATTCTTCCCCTATCCGCGTTCAAGGGAACCGATAAAGATAACCCTAATGGCCCAACCAAGCCCCAAATTCAACCTGGGCTGTACAGGCAAAAAATCTGGTTGGGGGAAAAGTCACAATCTGAACTAGGTAAAACAGCAATATCTCAGTTACTCGCTTCATTCCCTAATGGAATAAAAGACTTTACCGAACAACTTGAACTTGAAGCCAAAAAACTTAAGAAAGCACAGGATGATCCCCGACAGCTAGCTCAACTTTACTGTGAAAAATACGAGAAGCGGAAAGCCTTCCTTGAAGAACAAGCAACCACACTTGAAGAACAAGCCACAGAAGATCCAACAGTTGCAGAGGAATTAGAAACACTGCGCTCGCGCGTTGCTACTGACTCTTTCATTTACAAACTCATCAAAGCCGACCTGCAAGGGGAAGGTCAACTTCTGGAAACCGAGAAAGTACAGCGAGAACTCGCTCGGTTCGTCCAAAACGAGTGGAAAGAAATCGCCATTGGCAAAACGCTCACGTTTGAACGGGCGATGGTGATTCCCTCCAAAGACCTGCAAAATAGCGAAATCTGCATTCCTCATTACCAAGACAAGGAAGAAGTCCTTAATTTTCGCTCACCCTTCCTCAACTCAAATGGTCTGTGTGTCTCAATCAACAAAATAGTAGAAGACATACTTGGACCTGATGGCAAACCTCTTGCAGGTGTTATCGCCGTTTCGGATGAAACAAGCGATCGCATTTACAACCGCCTCAACAAGCAACTTTTATCTATCCTCCCAGAAGCTCAAGGTAAAAATGTTCAGTTATTAGGTATTGAAAATTACTTAGACAAAAATATTGGTAAGCTCGAAACCAAAGACAAAATAGAGTTTATTAACAAGTTTAATGAGTATATTCAAAAACTTCAGTCTGCTGGTTATGAACTAGAAATTCTGACTCTTGAGTCCGAACAAGAGAGGCAGGCACGCGACTATGACGGTGACTGCATCGGGTTCGAGCAAGCAGCTAAGTACCCCAACCTTACAGCAGAGGCTCTTGAACGTAACCTACCTGAAAACGCTTACGAGCCAACCGTTAAACTCAAGAAACAGTCATTCTATAAAGAAGACGGTAGCCAGCCAGAGTTTGAGGAAATCGCCATCCACATGAGTGATGGCATTAGCGTCGGTATTATCAACAACCACCTTACCTCAATTGAAGCGTTAGAGTCAGAAATTACGATTCTGAAAAACTTTGGTAGTGAGAAAGACCAAATTGAGTATGCTATTCAAGTAGCCAAACACTACGAAGATTTGTTCAAGACAGAAGCCTGGGCAAAATCCAAGGGTATCGAAGGTAAGGAAGTTCCCGATAAGTATCGCGCTTCCTTGGAAGAATTTGTCCAAACCGTTCGGCAAGAACCCCTAACCCAGGCAACTGCACTGCTGGCAATGAACATCAACACCCGAATGTACCGAGAAATGATTGCCGAAGCGGCTTTTCAAAACCAAATTGCGGTTGACCTGTTCAAAAGTGCAAAAAAACCCGAAATAGAGATTATCCGCAACAACAGTCGGATTCTCCATCGAGAAGTCAACTATATTCGGGATAAAAAGAAAGATGTTTACATTGACAATACTATTCAGCCAACAGGATACTCGCCTGTTGAATTACTAATTACCAAAACCAACCAGTATTTTGAAAAAGCTCGCCTCGAATCACGCGAACTTGTCCAGTTTCAAGATTTATTTAAAGGGATTGAGTTTTCTAACCAGCAACGCTTACAAGCAACTTTCGCCAAAAAAGAATTTGATGAATCATTCTCCCTTGCTAATCAGCTATCTAGACAAAAAGAAGCGATGACTCCTACGCCGCAACGGAAGCCCGCAGCATTAATATTGGTAACTCCGAGTGGGGATATCGCGCTGCCAAAGAGCAAATGACATGGACTAGGGAAGAAAATAAAAACGCGACCTACCAGGAATTTAAACTTGAATCTGGTACAGTCACACGGTTTAACTGCAAAAACGAACACGCCGCTATCAACACCTCAGCTGGCAGATGGTCTATCAATATTTGGTCAATTAAAAATGACCTGGGGCGAGAAAACAGTGTTCGCCAAAAGTTTGAGAATTTTCTCGCTTCAAACCAACCCAAGAGTGCGGTAGTTAACAGTAACGATGACCTGACTATCAAGAGTAACGAGTGGACACCTGGAGGAGAAATAAAAGTAGAGCGTAGTTACGCCAACCTCAAAGAAGCTACTCGAAACGTACTAGTCCCCAGCACCCTAAAGCAGCCAAGTGTAGAAGAACTTATTGCTATTGGCAATCAAACTGCGGCACGTGTTCAAAACCCCCAGATTCCAGAAAATCCCACTATATCTGGAAAACCAGTACCGATGGTGTACTCGTTACACCTGCACGGCGAGGCTTCCAAAGTACCAGTCAACACAACCATCGATGCCATGCGCGGGTACGGTAGAGTACACACCACCAGGGGTGTGGACTACCAAAAAACTTATGGCATCAAAGAGGGAGATATTGCGATCGCCCTTGGTAAAAATGGCGAACAGGTCGCATGGAGGGTGGGCAAGCAGTACGAAATTACCCCCCAAATGATTCAAAACCCAAGTTACCAGCAAGCCTGGGCAAATTGGGAGAAACATTCAGTAAAAGAACTTACCCAAAATCAAGCACACAAGAGTAAGGTATATGGGCTATTCATGGAACCCTTGGGGGATTACGTTAACGGCAAGATTGTTCCATTCCCAACAGTCCAGAAGCAAACTGCCACGCCTGTTAATATAAGCCCAGACTCCCAAGACGGGCTAGGAGCAGCACTTGCCAACGCCACTGCACTTGCTAAAGAACAAGGGAAACTGCAAAACGACTACCAAGTTTCAATCAATAACAACCCCCAAGCAGCAGCCGGACGGTACGGAAGCGAAACCCACAACCAAAAACCTGAAGGGCTAGCATACGCATCTGCCGAACACGCCTTTTACCACCAAAAGCAACTGAACCCATCAGCTTCGGACTACCAACTGATGGTAGAAATACTTCAAGCGAAACTCGAACAACACCCCCGGCTAACTGAGGCGATCGCCAAACGCGGAGGGGTTGAGTGGCTGGAAAATTGTACCAGTATAACTAACGCCCAAGATAAACAGTGGGAAGGTAAGGGTAAGGAATCAGCATTTATCAGGGCGCTGTCGGAAGCTTATACCAACGTTATCGAAAAATCTAACGTACAAACTGCAACACAACCAACCCAGGAAAGTATTGCTAGCACAGTTACACCAAAAGAAATACAAGCAGAAGCAAATACAACCGCCGAACCAGGTAAAAAACCCATCACGGTTATCACCGGCGGGCAGACAGGCGCTGATATGGGCGGTCTTATTGGTGCTGCATCGTTGGGATTGCCCACCGGGGGTACAGCCCCTGCGGGATGGGTAACGGAAAACGGCGCAAATCCGAACCTCCAAAAGTACGGACTCATTGAGGGAGAAAAAGGGAGTACGGCCGCCGAAACATACAACAAGCGCACTATCGAAAATATTCGCAACTCTGATGGTACTGCAATCTTCGGCGATATCAACAGTTCTGGAAGCAGGTTTACAGCCAAAGTCGCACAGGATATGGGCAAACCCGTACTGCACGTACCCACTGAAACTGCACTTAACGACAAGCCCACCGCCGCACAACAACTCCAAGATTTTGTTGAAAAAAACAACATTCAAACACTCAATATCGCCGGGAACCGGGAAAGCAAAGCCCCAGGGCTGCAAGCTGCGGTAGCCGAAATCGTACAAATAGGACTTGCCTACCAGAAAAATCAAGACAACAGTCAGGATGTAACTACTTCCCCTACTCCCCCTACCTCACAACCCAAAACAGTAGCCCCTGGCATCAACTTATCCTCACGCAGTCCCGACCCTCTGGGAGGAGCGCTTACCAGCACCACAGTTAAGTCAAAACAAATTGGCACCACAGATAAGGAGTATTCAGTATCCTTCCGAGACAATAAAGCAATGCCCGCTGGAAACTACGGGTCGGAAACTTACACCGAATCTAAAGGGGAGGGACAACCTTTCCTATCAGCAGAACAAGCTTTTTATGCCTACAAAGAAACTTTGCCTCTAGGCGAACCAAGGGTACAACTAATGGCAGAAATACTGCAAGCAAAGTTTGAACAACACCCCGAACTCATGGAAGCTGTAACCGAAAGGGGAGGTGGCGAATGGCTAAAACAGTGCAGCTATTTAGTATCCAGCGAAACAAAAAATTTCTGGGAAGGTAAGGGATTAGAGTCACCCTACATCCGCGCCCTGATTGAGGGATATACCAAAGCGCTCTTAAATTCTAATTCACAGGCAGTAGAAAATCAATCAGCAGAAGCAATACAGCCTGTTTTCAACCAAATACCACAGCCAACACCAAGGGAGAGAGAACAAACAAGTTTCACTCCTGAAAATCAAACTAAGAATCCGCAAACTCTAAATGCGGATATTCAAGAAGCATTATCACGAACACCAGTTAGTAGTCAAACTGACTCAATAGATAAAACTCTCGATAGTATTAAACAAAGTACTATTCAAAACCTCAAAAATTGGCATGAAGCTGCACAAAAGTTAGGTAGAACGGAAAAGTACATCAATCGAATTCAAGAAGTAACTAACCAGTATATAACTGACAGCAGTTACAATCTTGAAAAAGCTTTCAAAGCTATGTCGCGCGATATCAGGGAACTACAGCAAATTAATGAAATGACAAAGCTTGCCCAAAGAATTGTTAAAACTTTGGGTCAAGAAGATGTTAACGGTATAATGAGTGTTAAAACTGAAAATTATAAAAATTATCAAATAGCAACTAAAGCACAAGAACAAACCTATGTAATTAAAGATAAAGATAGTAATGTATTGTTATACATTCGAGAAGCTAAAACCCAAGTAAATAAGCTAGATGAAGAAGTTATAAATGACTTTATATTTATGAATTTACGAATTGAAAATAGTCTCCAGGACGTTAAAGAAGAACTAATAGAAAGGTAAATTATGACAGAAATGACAAAAGCAATGGAATATGCAAACCTACAGGAATTAATTAATAAATACAGCATTACAGACGAAAGTGTTGCTAAAAAAGCACAAGAGATTGGGTCAGTTACCCCAGAGGAAGAAGAAAAAGCCAAACAAGCACTTTTTCAAAAAGCAAGCGCAATGCATGAAGAAAAAGTAGCGCTCTCCCGAGTCAATATTGAAGGTGTAGAGCCAATCAATTTCCAGAGTTTTGAACTTGCTCAGCAAAATCAAGTCCAAAGTACAACTGATGAACCAGAAAGCCAAACCTCCAGCACTGATAAAAAAGATGATGATAACAATAGTAAAAATGAAGTTACAGTAGAAGATAAAGAAGTATTAATTACCAGAAATTCAGATGTTCAGCAAATAATAATTCCTAAACTATTGGAAGTATTAAGTAATGAAGGAAAACCCGAAAACGGCTCGATAGTTTATCGAGGTGAGAAATACACAGCTAGCATCAAACTAGAAGAAAATTTCAATATCCTCTCTCTTGATAGAAATTTAGATTCAGAAAATAAAGAAGCGCTAGTAGCTTCTAAAACTGATGATGAGCCTAGTTATAGTATCATATTAAATAATATTACTCAAGAAGAATTTGAGCGGTTTAAGTTACTCTTTGAGGAGCAAAACCGCCGCAACAACCAACAAGCTCAACAACCAAGTAGGGATTCTGATAACGAGCTGGGTTAATTAATTAAATTATTCCTACCAAGATACCGAAGAAAAATCCACAAGTAATAAAAATATACCTATTCGGTATCTTGTTCTTAGGAAAGGTAATCACAGCCATACCAATACAGTAAACCAATCGAAAATAGTCAGTATCGACAGTAAGCTGACCTACCAAAAAATTGATAATAAAAAATAATGATTGAAGGCTAAAACCACAAAAAAATAGCCAGGTAATATCGAATCGGTCGGATAAATTCACAATATTATCGATAATAATATCCAACCACGTCTTTTTTTTTGAGGCTTTTCCATCTTAAAAAGCAGTATTATCCACAAGTAAATGTTTACACTTAGAATAACATTGAAAATTTGCCTCTAAATTAAAGATTACAAAAAATGTTGAGCCTTCTCCAACTTGGGAAAACACGTTAACACTAGCCTGGTAACAATCCGCAACATACTTAACTGTACGCAAGCCCAAACCAGCACGAGCCACATGAGAGTCAGTACCATTAAGTGTAAAGGAACCTGTAGACTTGCTAATCTGTTCGCGTGCCTTACGAGAGCGCTTTGCACCCAAACTGCTCTTTGCTCGCAAGGACTTCCGTTGGGTAAAGGACTTCTCGTTTGCCGCCAAAATATCCACAGTGGGCAGTACTTCTGGTGAAATAGGAAAGGGCGAACTAGAGATTAGTTTGCCAGAAAAAGAATCTCCCAACCCGCTTCCCCCCAAATCAGCATTCAACTGCTGCAACTGCATTGAGGTGATACCCACACCAGTATCTTGAACCGCCAGGCGGAGGAAACCAGCTACTTGGGTATCAAGCTTGATAGTAATAAAATCACCCCGTTGCGTATATCTGAAAGCATTAACAACCAAGTTACAAACCATCCGCCAAAGATGGTTGTAATTCGCGTATACACATACATCATCGGCTTCAGGTTCAATCAACAGGGTAAAGTTTATATTCTGCGCGATCGCATAGTTGAAAAACTGAGCGTGGATAGAATGCAAAAGCTTAGAAATCTTGACAGATTCAATATTATCACCAGATAACAAGCTTAACTCACTCTTCAAATCGGCAAGAATATTTAAAGTGGTAGCAATAGTAGAGCAGGAAGTATCTAGCACAGAATGTAGCTGCTCAGGGCTATCACTATAATTACCCGCTCTTGCCAAACCCAAGACAAAGTTAACTGCCTTTAAAGGATGGTAAACGTCATGGAACAAAATCTCTAAATACTGGGGAAGTTTTCGGAGGTAATCAGTATACCTGCTCAGACACAAATCTACCCGCTGCAAAAGTTCAAACGGTGCAAAAGGATATACCAAAAAGTCATCAAACTCAGAAACAGAATTCAAATCATCTGCTGATTGTACAACCTTAATAACTGGCTTACCAGGACAACAAACAGTCGCCAATTTAAAAGTAGCATCCAATATCAGGTCTATACCTTCCAAAGAATTGGGGATTGTAGACTTAGTAACCACCGCATAACTTGACTGCTGCAAGGTCTCAACAACTCTTGCAACAATTTGATTGCGCCTCCTGCCAATTACCAGTATTTTGCACAGCACAAAAATTTCATACAAACACTACTACAAATATCAAAACATTATGGTGTCAGTACTTACCTCAGAAATAATACTAAAACAAGTTAAAAACTCTAGTTAATTAAAATTTTAAAATCATCCCGTTTATTTAAGTTTATATAAATATTAAACAATAATTAAATTAACAGCTTGTTGTGTGTAAATATTATTAAGTTTCAGCACTAATTTGAAAGCGATGATATAAGTAGTATTACGGTTTACAAAAATAAATTTCGATTATGAAACTTATCAAAACTGTTCTAGTAGAAGACCATAATATATTCAGACTTGGTTTAAAAGCCGTATTAGAAGGAACGAACAAAATTAAGGTATGTGGGGAAACAGGATACGGAAAAGAAGCCCTAAGTATAATTAAAAATACAGAGCCAGATGTAGTCATTGTGGATGTAGGACTACCTGATATAAGTGGAATAAAGGTAGTTGAAGAAATTAGAAAGGTTTATTTAAATAAAGTCAAAACTATCATAGTAACAGGAAACCTAGACAAGAAGGCAATAAAAGAAGTCTTCAAGAAAGGAGCAACTTCTTTTTACAGTAAAAGTAATGAAGAAAAGAAAATTGTTGAGGCAGTTATAACCACCTACAAAGGTGAATCTTGGATTGACCCAAATATACACACAATATTAGCAGAAGCAATGTGTGAATTTAACAACGAAACCCCTACAGAAATAATCACAAAGCGCGAATATGAGGTACTAAAATTACTAGCTAAGGGGCTTACCTACGAAGAAATGGCTAACAAACTTTGCCTGGAAATTAGTACTGTACGCTCCCACGCACACCGAATAATTAGTAAACTCGATAAACCAGAAGAAGGAGAGAAAAGAGAAAAGTATAAACCCACCAGGGGGAAAGCTGTATGTGAGGCTCTAAGATTGGGAATACTCTGTCCAGAAGATTTAACTGAAAAAATATACAAAGAAGCGAAAGAAGTTGCTCCTGATTGCGATGAAAGCAAATTTTTCGCTGCGTGATTACTTCTAATTTCTAGCATCAATGATACAACCACCCGGATTCTTACCCTGACGGCAAGTCCGAATAATCCCAGCATTTCTCTTATAAATTTGCCAAGCATCGCGCCCTTCTTTAGATTTAGCCCATTCCAAAAGTTTGGCATCTTCAGGCTTAAGATTAGCTACAGCAGAGGGTTTACCACCAGATTGGGAAGCTATAGCCATATTGAAAGTAAAAGCCCCTATAGCCGCACCCAACGCCAAAACGCAACCTAAGACAAGACCAATTTGAGCTAGCTTAAAGTTACTAACATCAAGTGAACCTAACCCAGCAGCCAAAGAATAACTAGCATTTTGCTTCTTAGTACTCCTTATCAACTCTTCAGCTGCTTTAGCGATCGCACCCCTCTGCTGAACTATCGCCACCTCAGCAGCATCCTTGAGTTTCTTATCAACCTCCAATGTCCAGCCAGCTATCACAGTATCAAGCTTGGCAGGTAGCTGCATAATTGCATACTGAGTAGTACCAATCTGAGCATACAACTTAAATAAAGGGTCAGATGGCCTCATCCCTGATTTAGCCATCAACTCCTCAATATACTCTTTCTCTAATTCCTCTTTACTAGAGTTATTCTCTGTTGCTTAGTAGCGCCTGAACGCAATTTAAATAAAGTGTGGATAAAAGCTGTTGGGATAAATTGAAATTAGCTGATTCTAAAATAGGTATATCAACTTGTTTGTAAAGTAAACTCGAATAAGTTAAATTCAACTCTTTGTCAGAACTTATCCTAGAAACATCGACTACAGGAACAAGAGAAGGTGGAATCCCAGATAAAGTAAAACTGGATTCCCGATGCATATTTGCTAAAGTATCAAGCTGGGAAATATCTACCGTATTAAACCAATTGAGTTTGTCAAAGTTAGCAACTATCAAATTAGAAGAATTATCAGTTTTTGTTGTTTCTGTATGCCGGAGTGGAACGTTGACTTTTGTAATAATTTCACTATGAGAACGAAGCATGACCGTTTCCGTATCACTTCGCTTTCCAGTAATTTTTACGTTTGAGTGCTTCACCGTCGTAGCGTCCATATTGGATTTTCTCGTGGCAATGACGACAAACCACAAGGGTCTTACGTTTACGTGCCGACATTTTAATCATCCATTCTGGAGGTTCTTTGCATCTATGAAGCTTAATATCTGCTAATTTGCGAATATGGTGGACTTCAATATTATCCGTTGCCCCACAAATTTCACATTGTTGGGCTAGAAGACGTTGAACGACTTCGCTACGTCCGTTCCAGATTTGCGATGCCAGGTTATCATCAATTTTGACCCACTTGTTCCAACGCAGAGAAACACCACCGAAATAAGTTATCAGAGGTTTGTTAGAATCACGTTCCACTAGTACCTTAAGTACCTTGTAAGTACCATCTTTTGTCTCAATGGTCGCGCGATATCGTCTGTAGATTTTCTGGCAAGTAGTTTGAAACTTCTTAGCCAAGGTTTTGACCAGCGAAAGCTCCGTAACTCGTTTCAGCGTGGATAGCGTGTGGAGGTTATAAGCCATGCGGTAGTACTGGACTACACCTCGATACTCCGCTTGATACTGGCTCACTATACTATAGGCATCATCATTTACTCTTTGGGTTAGGTGTATAGGTTTTCCAGAGCGCATATATTTAACACAATGGTCTTTAATTACGCTTTTTGGCACCCGAAGTCCCACACTACCGTTGATACATCTTTGACCACGATGGTCATGCTTATCATCGGCGTGTAGTATGTGGATTTCATAACCCAGGAATTTAGCAACTTCGTCCCTAGCATGGGTAACGAGCGTCTTTTCCTCACTGAGTTCCAGTTTTAAATCTTCACGTAGAAACGTGGCAATTTTCTGTTTGATTTCCACAGCTTCAGCTTTTGAGCCTACTACTCCCAACAGAAAATCATCGGCATATCTTGTATACCAAAGGCGACGAAAGTTTGGGTCATTGGGGTCGCGCGACGGAATCGACTGTGCCTGTTGGTTCAGTTTCCGTGCTTCTTCTAATTTTCCAACTTTTCGTGTTTTTGATGCCGCCATAGTTAAATCTCTATACGGTGGGTAAACTCTCCTTCGCTGACCTCGCGTGTATGCTGGTATTAGTTCGTGTTCGATGTATTTATCCAGTTTGTCTAGCACCAGATTGGAAAGTATTGGGCTTACAACTGCACCCTGTGGAACCCCGCTATAGGTGACATTGTATTTCCAATTTTCCAAGTATCCTGCATCCAGCAGCCCTTTGATTAGTCGAATAAAGCGATTGTCGTGGATTTTATCTTGTAGTATTTTTAACAGGATGGAATGGTCTATCCTGTCAAAACACGCACAGATATCTCCTTCGATAAACCACTTTGTGGCTCGACCTTTTTGGGTAATTTCTAACAGGGCTGTATGGCATCCACGTTTTGGTCGGAAACCGTGAGAGTGTTCGCTAAACTGAGGCTCGTAGTAAGCTTCTAGTATGGAACGAATTACTTCTTGGGGTAGTGTTACGGAAGCTGCGGCCAGGGGCAAACTAAACAGTTTAGTTTAGAAGTAGAGCATGAAAATAGTACATAGGTATTACACAGGGGACTTTTAGTACATAGGTATTACACAGGGAACTTTCCTATCACAGAGTCGTATTCTTTTTGGGCTTCTCCAATGGACAATCGTGAGTAAACTTCCAGTGATTGCCGGGACGAATGCCCAGAGTATGGCTGAATCAGCGCATCATCAATTCCTTGCTTTTTCAGCCACGTTAGCAGAAAATGGCGCAGTCTATGAGGAGAGATGGCTCTGTTTAGTCCCGCAGCCGTTGCATACTTTTCTAAGATTTTTCTCACGCCTCGGTCACTATACTTGCGTTTCCATGACGACTCAAACAGATAAGTTGCATCCTTGCGTTGCATGGAGTCCACATGCATCGCCAAAACTTCTTTAAAACCAACAGGAAACGGAACAATTCGGTCTTTGCTCCCTTTACCTTGATTAATGCGAATTTGACAACGAGCAAAATCTACATCTTCTAGGCGAATATTAATTAATTCGCTAACTCTTACTCCTGTATAAAGTAAAGTTTTTATTAGTACCATATCTTGCACATTGCGAGTGTGCCAGACAGCTTCATAGTACCGTTGAATTTCTTCAGAGGTTGGTACATCAGGTAATTGTTTAGTTGATGTTTTGGGAATTGAAATTTCTAACTCAGTTCGCAAATAGCGAAATACACTTTTTAAGTAAGTATAATCGGGATTTTCTGAGCGCAGATATTTGGCTAATTCATGGGCTTTTTTCTTAGCTGGAGTTCTAGGATTATTCACGCAGACACCTCCAAAGACTCATGTTCAATTCGTAAACGTTCTTCAAGGTCTAAGCGGAAAGTACCGTAGGGATTGACATGACTGTAAAATAAAGGTGTTAACGCCCGAAAATCTTCTTTTTTCATTTTAGATATCCAAGAAGGTTCTCTTAAAACCTGTTGAATCATCAAAGTGTTGATATAAACCAAACAGATTTGTAATAAGTGGAGAGACAAGACTGACAATTCCTGTTCTTCTAAACGATTAGTAGCAATTTCTCCACCCTTACCATAGAAAATAAAACTGTTAGCACTGTTCCAGTTTTCGATAACATTTAAGCCCTCATTGATTTCACGACGTAACGCCTCGGATTGTAGGTACTGACATAAAAATATAGTTTTAACGGCTTTACCCAATTCGCACAGTGCTTGGTAAGTTGGATGCTGTAAGTTAGCACGAGTAAAGCGTTTCAATATAGCTTCCGGTTCGGCTGTCCCCAATCTCAAAGCTGTTGTATACTTAACCATTTGGTCATATTGTTGCCGAATTAAATCCCATTTAATCGGACGGGTTAAAATTAGTTGTAAGTTGGGATAAGCACTACTATTACCTGCTTCTGGACGATAAAGTTTTTGTAAGTGAATCCGTTTTAATCGGGGTAATAATTCAAATCCTAATAAGTGACAAAAAGCAAAAGCTACTTCACTTTGTCCATGACTATCGACAAAGTTTTTTTCTACTTTCATGTTTGTACAATGGCGCAGCACCCCTTCAATCATCGCTGCTACTTCACTACTTGAACAGGTTTTTAATTGGGAGTAAATACAGGTTGATTTTCGTTCCACGTGCCAATAAATCATCACCCCACGACCACCGTAGCGAATATGCCACTCGGTCATAAGATTTTGATCCCATGCTCCAAATTTCTTGGAATCACTGGCACAAGTTGTTGTGGCTTCACCCCAAATTTGAGGTAGTCTTACCTGAAAGATAGCGTTAACTATTTCAGCTATGGCTTTACGTAATTGATTTTTATTAATAAAACGACGCTGTACGTAGCGTAAATCTTGATAATTACTGTCGGGAGCGGCTGCACTAAGCCTTTTAAGTCCTGTATTTGTACCCAAACCATACAAACACAACAGCAAACGTTTCTGTAAAGTAGTACGGTCTAAAGTTTCTCTTGAGGCAACAGTTTTGAAGTGTTCTGTAAACCCAATTCGCAAATCAGCTTCTTTGAGAATATCTAACAAGCTAGTTGTAGACCATCTTAAGCCAATTTCAGCTTTCAACCGCGATATGAAAGTGGATTCAGTTTGCGCTTCTAGGGGTGAAACAGATATCCAACCTTTACCTTTTTGAAGAATTTTTACTTTGGGGTTGTGGGGGATATTTTTATCTAAAGATGAGAGTGCTTCATGCATAGCTTGCTGTAGACTATTAATGAACACGTCTACATCGGTAGGCTTGTTTAATGCCTGATAATAAGTTTCACGTAGAGAGTCAAAATCAGCAGGTAAATCCTCTTCAGGATTACGATAGCGATTTGCTCCCACTACCCAAATTTCTTTACAACGCAGTTGTTCTCTTAAGGCTTGTAAAACACTGATTTCATAATTAATACGATTTATGCGTTCGTGACCTTGAACGTCTTTTTCCAGGATAATTTCACGCAAACTACTACGTAAAATTCCATCTATTGGAATTTCTTCAGAGGCATCGTAATATCTTTGGTTGCTATCAGCATATTTCTTAATTAATTCTAGAGCTTGTATAACTGGACGGTGTACGTCATTATTGGAACGAAACTCTAGAACGTCTAGAATTTTTGGCACCATGCGTCGATAATAACTACTGTAAGAAGAGCGCATGACTTTATATACTTTTTGCCGATAGGCATTACCTGTTGACTTAAATTCTTTAACTAAGTCGATTAATGTTTGTTGCCCCACAACTGGGTAAACTACATCTTTGACTATCCCATCAGGGTTGGCAAGACTAACTTCAGCCAATTGATAAAGTAAGCCAGTTTTTCCAGATACTCGCTTGAAATCTTGAAGTAATTCTTTCTCAATTTTAGTTTCAGCCCTTGCTGACAAGCGATGTACAATTTGTAGCAGTAGTTCAATCAGAGAATCTGTAATTTCTTGACTTCTCTTGTAACAAAATGCTGACATGAGAGTGTAGCGAATCGCTTCTGGGTGAGCGCGTAATTGGCTGGGTAATTCAGCGGCTACTCGTAGTTTATATATTTCTAAAACTTTGGGGGATACTGAAGAGAATAAGTTGAGAGGTAGTTCTAGTTTTTGAAGGCATTGCAGTTTCGCTACTTCTGTAAAAATGCTCTCCAAACCAACCCGACCGGGGTCTGCTTTTAGGTCGCTAAAATCACATGATTGTTGAGAGTCTTGGGGATTTATGTTTTCTTCACTATCCGTAGTTGTGGTTTGAGACAACAACGCATCTATTTGAGTTTTAGTTAGGTCAGATAATTTTTGTAGTGTATTAGAAAAAAATTTGGTTTCGTATTTACGAATAGCTGACCGGATGAGGCGTAAGGTTTGTTGATTTGTAGTTGGCTCAATATGAATTGAACGAAATTGTTGGAAAACTAAAGCTGATAAATGTTCAATATCCTGTTCGTGTGCCAATACCTGCTCTACTAACCAGTTGATCATTTCCTGCTCATCAGATGCAGTGACTTCACGGAAACCTAAAAAGGAGCGGATTTGGGCACGATGATATTTAATGCTACGTCCTTGCCAATCGTAGGCATGATATTCTTCCCAGGGGATGGCTACTTGTTTTGCTAGGTAAACAATAAATCAGCAATGTTGGATGCTACAGATACGGATGAACGTCGTATTTGGCTGGTTAAGCCATACAATTCTGATTTAGGAAATAGACGGATAAAAATAAGTATTATCAACGTGGTCAGAGGGCTATGAGGCTTATTCTGTCTGCATCGTAGCTCTTGTTGTCGCCCCGTCAGCTGTCATCGACCAGTTTCACTGCCCCAATTAACAGGACTTGCGACTCTACTAAAAAATGTGTTTATTTTTCTATTTTCAAATAATAAATTTTGTAAACTTACTCTGTGATTGATTATTCTGATATCTAACCACCTATTAATGTGCTTTCTGGGATCTAAGAAATATGTGTTTTAGATTAATTTCGTTGTAATAGATGGTTTCTACGACTGTTTTCTACTATGCTTGAACTATCAAAAATCATCTAATGTCTCATATAAAAATACAAAATATTAATTTACAACAAATTAGGATTTTCAGTCATAATTTATACACAAAATTTTCCTTTATTTGATGAGAGTTCTATGCAAATTCAATCTTGTTCAAAGAGTACAGGTGTTAAGCATTGTTGTATATTTTTTTTGCCTGACCTTTTCTGTTAAATCTACGGTTGTATAAGAAAAACAAAATTGTAAATTATTAAACCTGGTTTCGTAAAAAGATTTTGCGTTATTGTTTGAAAGGTGTTTGTTTAAGGGAAGCACAAAAGAGATTCATGAAGGCAGAAGGAAGAAGGCATCTATGCTGAAGGCACCCACGCTTAAAATTATCTCTACCATAATGTCCACAAAGTCAACTTTTAAAGCTTTTGACGATGTGTATATTTTCCACAACGTTACTAATATCCAGGCGTTTTCGTTGGATTATGTCAAGAGTGAGCGTTGTCGAATAAGTTAAATATACTTTGCACAACGTCTCTAAACGCCCAAAATTATCCACGTTGTTGTTGTTGTTTAGATAAATATTTGTGGTCTAGATAATTAAAAACGTGGGATTGAAGCAAGGACGCCTTGTGTCTCATGCTACGCATCTCGACACAAATCTTTTTATACTAGTGGGCTTTATACCCACAACTAAAGTTTTAATTGATACTTCTAACCTTCTGCCTTCTGCCCTCTGCCTTTTTTTTGTAAGCAGACAGAGCCTGTGAATGTAGCGTAGTAGTTTTTCTCTTTTTACTTATGTTCTCAAGGGTAATGGTGTTTAAACTCTAGATTCTTGTAGCTGCTGCTTAACCCGACCAAGAGCCAGCAGCAGCACTCCCATCTACATTACTAAGTTAACGAGAGGTAAATGTATTATGGCACAAAGTCAAGACACCTCTAGAAGATATCTGTTTTATTCTCAAGATTCTTTACAGTTTGGCAGATGGGGAGATAGAAAAAATCAAGAGAAATATAACCCCCTGCTCCCAAAAGCTTCCCCAAATCAATATCTGCTGTCCAACCCACATTTCGCAGGTCGAAACAGAAATTTCGGTATTTTTTTTTCTAACGCTAAAATCCTTATCCTGTAATAATTTTACTAGAAATAGACACCACCAGTATCATTCCTTGAAGCCGCCACTAGGTCTATGTCTTAGGCGGACGCTTATAGTTCGATTGCAATCAAACCACAAGCAATCTAAGACTCATCTAGCCAAGAGCGATCATTATCTGATTAATTGATAACAGTGTTTAGGAGTTACGCACTGTACAAATTAACCAGAATGTGAATTATAAGATTTAGTCGCTGAGGATGCTTCATACAACCCTGATTTGTTAGCTGCCAAAACTTGTGTTGGGTGCTAAACATGGGTTGAAATACGCCAACTTCGTATAGTACATATGTACAATGGTTGATATTTTCTCGCTACAGTTTTGTCTACTAACTTGAGCGCTAATTCAGTTTTTTTCTCAAATTCTGAGTCTTGTTTTCCTTCGGGTAAAGAACTGGCGTGCTGGTATAACTCTATATCTAATAGCAGGCTTTTTCGTCCATCATCTTTTTCGTCCATCATTATAGATGAGTTGTGATCACTACTATGCCATTATCTGTTTTCCTAATTTCTCCGATATACTGTTGCCTTCCTACCCCATCCGTAAAATTACCGCTTTTTCTATGACCGGAATCATCAATGATTAACCCTGTTTTGTCACTTTGGGAGAAGCCTATCGCTGAAAGCCTTTCAGAGCTTTAGTTTTAAGTTTTTGGTTATAAATTTTAGTTACTGTTAGAAAACAAAGGCTCAAAGCTTGATTGAATCAAGGTTTCAGAATCTTGCTTCGATTATTGTTTTCCGAGAGTGACAAAACAGGGTTAAGCTATAAAGCCGAGGCACGATTCTAGTTTGACTACATTCAGTAGACCGAAAAGTTTTCCAGAACCGTTACTAGTCGTTCATTTGAGCGAGTGTACACAATCTGCCGGAATCCTTTGGGACTCTGCTTTTCAAGGAACGGGGTTGTAGGTGGGTTAAGAGTGCAAGGGAACAGCGAGGGCGATCGCCAGCCCCAAAAATGTCGGCTGAAACCCTCATTCTTTCGTCAACCTACAAAAGTTTTCGGTCTACTTACAGTTAGGAAATGGATAAATCAGCATAGAAACTGAAGTGTATTTAGTAGAAGGAGACGGATATGCCACAGGTAGAGTTTGATATTGGAATTATCGGTGGTGGACCAGCAGGGTCAGCAACTGCTGCTTACCTTGCTAAAGCAGGTCTCAAATGTGTCGTCTTTGAAAGCGAACTTTTTCCTCGTCCTCATGTGGGAGAATCTTTAGTTCCATCATCAACACGAGTCTTTAAAGACTTAGGGTTTTTAGACCAGATGGATCGAGCAGGTTTTTCCAGAAAGTATGGTGCTGCTTGGACATCAGCTGAAAAAGCTCCAATTTATGATATGGGCTGGGAAGGCTTGGAAACAGATTGCCATGCACGCGTCCGCTTTGACGAGCGGGAGCAGATTGGAGTTGACCGCAACTATACATATCATGTAGATAGAGGCAAATTTGACCTACTGCTCCTGCAACACGCTCACCAACTTGGAGCTAAGGTTTACGAGGGCATTAGAGTGAAAAGTGTAAATTTTTCAGATACATCTAGTCCTCGAATTAACTTTTTAATAGGACATAAAGAAGTTGAAACAAGTGTGCGAATGGTTGTGGACGCTAGCGGTCGTCGGACATTGCTTGGCAATCAACTTAACTTAAAAATCAAAGATCCTCTATTCAACCAGTGCGCTCTTCACGCTTGGTTTGAAGGATACGACCGAAGAGTTTTAGCCCGTGAGCAATCTCAAGAGGATTTTATTTTCATACACTTTTTACCACTGACAAACACTTGGGTGTGGCAAATACCAATCACTGAAACAATAACAAGTATAGGTGTTGTTACGCAAAAGAAAAATTTTGCCAAATCAAGAGAAGACCGGGAGCAGTTCTTTTGGCATTGCATCTCTAGCCGACCAGAACTGTCGGCAGGACTGAAAGCCGCAACTCAAATTCAACCTTTAAAAGAAGAAAGTGATTATAGTTATGCCATGAAGCAAATTTGTGGAGATAATTTTGTTTTAGTTGGTGATGCTGCTCGTTTTGTTGACCCAATCTTTTCGACTGGTGTGAGTATTGCCCTCAACAGTGCCCGATTTGTAAGTGCTGATATTATTCAGGCTGCCGAAAGAGGTGTGTTTAGTCGAGACAGTTTTGCAACATTTGAATCAAAAATGCGTCGAGGAATCAAAAATTGGTATGATTTCATCTCTTTGTACTATCGATTAAATGTACTGTTTACTGCTTTTGTTCAAGACCACAGATATCGATTAGATGTTCTCAAACTTTTGCAAGGTGATGTATATGATGAGGAGCAGCCAGAAGTTCTCAGCGTTATGAAGCGAATTGTCACAGAAGTCGAGCAAAACGAAAATCACTTGTGGCATCGATATCTTGGAGACTTGACAGCTTCTGCTTTCCAATCCACTTTTTAAGATACAAGAAGGAGACGGATATGCCACAGGTAGAGTTTGATATTGGAATTATCGGTGGTGGACCAGCAGGGTCAGCAACTGCTGCTTACCTTGCTAAAGCAGGTCTCAAATGTGTCGTCTTTGAAAGCGAACTTTTTCCTCGTCCTCATGTGGGAGAATCTTTAGTTCCATCATCAACACGAGTCTTTAAAGACTTAGGGTTTTTAGACCAGATGGATCGAGCAGGTTTTTCCAGAAAGTATGGTGCTGCTTGGACATCAGCTGAAAAAGCTCCAATTTATGATATGGGCTGGGAAGGCTTGGAAACAGATTGCCATGCACGCGTCCGCTTTGACGAGCGGGAGCAGATTGGAGTTGACCGCAACTATACATATCATGTAGATAGAGGCAAATTTGACCTACTGCTCCTGCAACACGCTCACCAACTTGGAGCTAAGGTTTACGAGGGCATTAGAGTGAAAAGTGTAAATTTTTCAGATACATCTAGTCCTCGAATTAACTTTTTAATAGGACATAAAGAAGTTGAAACAAGTGTGCGAATGGTTGTGGACGCTAGCGGTCGTCGGACATTGCTTGGCAATCAACTTAACTTAAAAATCAAAGATCCTCTATTCAACCAGTGCGCTCTTCACGCTTGGTTTGAAGGATACGACCGAAGAGTTTTAGCCCGTGAGCAATCTCAAGAGGATTTTATTTTCATACACTTTTTACCACTGACAAACACTTGGGTGTGGCAAATACCAATCACTGAAACAATAACAAGTATAGGTGTTGTTACGCAAAAGAAAAATTTTGCCAAATCAAGAGAAGACCGGGAGCAGTTCTTTTGGCATTGCATCTCTAGCCGACCAGAACTGTCGGCAGGACTGAAAGCCGCAACTCAAATTCAACCTTTAAAAGAAGAAAGTGATTATAGTTATGCCATGAAGCAAATTTGTGGAGATAATTTTGTTTTAGTTGGTGATGCTGCTCGTTTTGTTGACCCAATCTTTTCGACTGGTGTGAGTATTGCCCTCAACAGTGCCCGATTTGTAAGTGCTGATATTATTCAGGCTGCCGAAAGAGGTGTGTTTAGTCGAGACAGTTTTGCAACATTTGAATCAAAAATGCGTCGAGGAATCAAAAATTGGTATGATTTCATCTCTTTGTACTATCGATTAAATGTACTGTTTACTGCTTTTGTTCAAGACCACAGATATCGATTAGATGTTCTCAAACTTTTGCAAGGTGATGTATATGATGAGGAGCAGCCAGAAGTTCTCAGCGTTATGAAGCGAATTGTCACAGAAGTCGAGCAAAACGAAAATCACTTGTGGCATCGATATCTTGGAGACTTGACAGCTTCTGCTTTCCAATCCACTTTTTAAATGCACGGAACGGAACGATTTAAAACAATAGACATCTTCAAAAATTAGATTTTAGTCAAAGTAGCACAAGGGTTACAGACTCATTTTCGGAGATGTCTAACAGTAACTGTCTCGAAACCTTATTTTTGCGTTGAGAGTGACTAAGTTTTGTAATTGGCGATCGCCTGTTTAAATCCAGTCACAGAGCTGTATTGGCATTTTTCGGAGATGTCTTATGAACTTTTGTTGGTCACTAAGTCAGAATGAAGAGTACAACAAAGTTTTGAAGTGGTCTCAAAAAGAACTTAATACTTTGATTAAGAAGCGAACGCATAAGGATGCGTTTGATAGGGAAGAATGGTTCTCATGTGGCGAGATGGGCTTGTTGGGTTTATGTGTGCCCAAACATTATGGTGGTAGTGGCTTTGATGCCTTAACCACAGCATATATCATAGAAGCTTTTGGACGCGGATGCGAAGACATGGGTTTGGTTTTTTCAGTTGCTGCTCATCTCTTTGCTTGTGTAATGCCAATCGCCGAGTATGGTAGTGAAGATATCAAAGAAACAATTTTGCCACAATTGTGTTCTGGTAAATGGGTTGGTGCTAATGCAATCACTGAAAAAGAAGCTGGCTCTGATGTCTTCGCCCTAAAAACTCAGGCAATTTGTGACGGTAATTTCTACACTTTGACAGGCACCAAGAGTTATGTGACTAATGGACCTATAGCAGATGCCACTATTGTGTATGCCTTGACAAATCCTAAGCATGGCTATTTGGGTATCACTGCCTTTGTCGTTGAAAAGAATTCATTAGGTTTGGTTCTGGGAGAGCCTTTTAGTAAAATGGGATTGATAACGACACCAGCAAGCCTAATGTATTTGGAAGAGTGTCGTGTTCCAATTAACAACAGGCTTGGAAATGAAGGACAAGGTGCCCAGATTTTTAAAAGATCCATGCAATGGGAGCGGGCTTGCTTGTTTGCTGCCTATGTAGGAATGATGGAGCGGCAACTTGAGCAAACAATTGCCTATGCTCAAGAACGTCGCCAATTTGGCAAGGCAATTGGCAAAAATCAGGCAATTTCCCATCGAATAGCTGATATGAAACTACGTCTTGAAGCATCTCGTTTGCTTCTTTACCGTAGTTGCTGGTTATTCGACCAAGGGAAAGAATCGACGCTGAATGTGTCAATGTCAAAGCTAGCAGTAAGTGAAGCTGCAATTCAATCTAGTTTGGATGCCATCCAGATTCATGGTGCTGTTGGCTTTACAACTGAGGCTGGTATTGAGCAGATGTTACGTAATGCTATTCCAAGTACGACCTTTTCAGGAACATCAGAAATTCAGCGCGACCTTATCGCAAGAGAGTTAGGTTTATGAGATTACAAAACCTTATTGTTCATAGTGCAGAGCATATGCCAAATGCTTTGGCTATTAAAGATTCTGCTTGCAGTATGACATATCGTGAGTTGGATAGCTTGTCAAACCGCATTGCTCGGGCGTTGGTTAAGCTTGGTGTTCAATTTGGTGATCGCGTTGGCATTTGGCTTAATAAATCAGCGTATGCTGTGGCAGCTATGCAAGGGGTTCTTCGCCTTGGTGCAGTCTATGTCCCCCTAGACCCACTTAGCCCAACATCCCGCATACGTAGTATTTTGAATGATTGCTCAATACAAGCAATTGTAACTACAGAAAAGCGTGCGGAAGCTGTTTTGACTGACAACCTAGCACAAATTAAGTGTCTGTGTGTAAATGGCACTTGGCAAGAGCTAAGTTGGCACAATCTGTTAACCCTCTCAGATGAGCCAATAGAAGCCTCTAAGAGCGCCACAAATGAGATGGCATATATACTGTACACTTCTGGCTCAACAGGTAAGCCTAAGGGTGTCTGTGTTAGTCATCGCAACGCGCTTGCATTTATTAATTGGGCTGCCGTAGAACTCCAAGCAACATCAGCTGATCGCTTTTCCAATCATGCTTCATTCCATTTTGATATTTCGGTACTAGATTTGTATGCTGCATTTCAAGTAGGTGCATCTGTTCATCTTATTCCTGATGAGGTATCCTACGTTGCTCAAAAACTAGTCAATTTTATCGTTGAAGATAAAATTACTATTTGGTATTCAGTACCATCGGCATTAATTCTAATGATGGAGCAAGGTGGGTTACTAGATTTAGCATTTACCTCTGTTCGTGCTATTCTCTTCGCTGGAGAGCCTTTTCCTATTAAACACTTGCGAAAGCTACATCAACATTATCCACATACAAGGCTTTTAAATCTCTATGGACCTACTGAAACCAATGTTTGTACATTTTACGAAATCAAGAAAATAGAACCAGAGCGCATTCAACCAATGCCTATTGGCTGTGCGTGTTCTGGTAATCGGGTGTGGGCTGTAAAAGAAGATGGCACTGAAGTTAAACCAGGGGAAAAAGGGGAACTGATAGTGCATGGTCCTACTGTTATGCTCGGCTACTGGGGACAGTTAGCACATAACAACAAACCATATGCAACTGGAGACATTGTTCAGTTACAACAGGACGGTAACTACATTTACATTGGTCGTCGCGATAGCATGGTGAAAATACGTGGTCTCCGAGTAGAGCTTGGCGAAATAGAATCGGTGTTGGGAGAACATCCTGCAATTTATGAGGTAGCAGTCATTGCGGTCGGAGCGGGTATGGAAGCACGTCTGTTTGCTTTTATTAGCGTTAATAAAGATGCTACAGCACCATCGCTCCTAGATATCAAACAATATTGTGCAAAGCGTTTACCCCGCTACATGATTGTTGACGATATATCTTATCTTAGTGAACTTCCACGTACTAGAAACGGCAAAATTGACCGTCTTCAGCTATCTAATTATGGGACTAATTTGACTAACAACGAGAGGAATTTAAATGCAGCGCTTTGAAGTTGTAAAGCAGTTAAAAGATTACATTTCTTTTGAGGTACTTAATGGCAAATCTGAGGGTCTGAACGAATCTACTCCATTACTTGAATGGGGAATTCTCAACTCATTCGAGTTGGTAAGGATAATGCATTTTGTGCAAAATCAATTTCATATTCAGGTGCCATTTGATAAAGTTGTCGCTGAGTATTTCCAAGATATAAATTCCATAGCGAATTTAGTACTAGACTTGGCAGAACAAAAAATTACCAGAGACAGCTAAAGTAGAAAGTCCTTGAGAGGGAAGACTACTCTTTTGTTAAACAAGTTAAGTCAAAATATACAGCCACTGATGAAAACAATTAACTATATCCTAACGCAAGACCAGATGCCAACATCATGGTATAATATTCAAGCAGATTTACCCGTACTAGTACCACCACTACGGCATTCTGTTACTAACCAAGTGATATCTTGCGAGGAATTGAGGGATTTGCTACCACTGGAGATGCTCAAACAGGAGTTCACCCTAGAGCGTGCGATCGAGATTCCCGAACAAGTGCAGGAAATTTATCGGCAATGGCGACCCACACCATTATTACGAGCCTATCGTTTAGAAAAAGCCTTGGATACTCCAGCAAAAATCTACTACAAGTATGAAGGCGTTAGTCCATCTGGTTCGCACAAACCTAATACTTCTGTACCACAAGCTTACTACAGTAAATTAGAAGGCGTCAAGCAGCTTGTAACCGAGACTGGTGCAGGTCAGTGGGGTTCTTCATTAGCAATGGCTTGTGCCTTCTTTGGGCTGCGCTGTGGCGTTTATATGGTTAAAGTCAGCTATCATCAGAAACCCTATCGACGTGCTTTGATGGAAGCCTACGGTGCACGCGTTGTTGCCAGTCCAAGTCATGAAACTCAAGCTGGGCGAGACATTTTAGCTAAGTACCCCGATTCAACTGGTAGCTTGGGGATTGCAATCAGTGAAGCAGTCGAAATTGCTCTACAAGATCCAGATACTAAACTGGCACTTGGTAGCGTGTATAACCACGTGTTGATGCACCAAACGGTGATTGGTCAAGAAGTTATGAAGCAATTGGAGCTGGCAGACGACTATCCTGATATCATCATCGGCTGTACCGGAGGTGGTTCAAACTTTAGCGGTATAGCTTTCCCCTTTATCGGTGCTAAGCTTCGAGGTGAACGTGACGTGCGAGTGATTGCAGTAGAGCCAGCATCTTGCCCTAGTTTGACACAAGGTACGTATGCTTATGATTTTGGTGACACATCTAAGCTAACACCAATGGTCAAAATGTACACCCTTGGACACGGCTTTGTGCCTGTAGGCATTCATGCTGGTGGACTACGCTATCATGGTATGGCTCCTCTTGTAAGCCATCTGATGGAATTAGGTCAAATTGAAGCACGTGCTGAAACACAGTTACGTTGCTTTGAAGCTGGTATCCAGTTTGCAAGAGCAGAGGGGATAATCCCAGCGCCTGAAGCAACTCATGCTGTTCGAGCAGTCATTGATGAAGCTGTGCGCTGCAAAGAATCTAATGAATCCAAGGTCATTTTGTTTAACCTTTGCGGTCATGGTCACTTTGATATGCAAGCATATATCGACTATATGGCTAATAAGTTACAAGACCATAAATACTCACGGGAAGAGATTGCTATGGCTTTAGCTAGTTTGCCTGGTGTCTAGTTATGTAAAAGCCTATTAAAAAAATTCTTGCTTTTACATAGCTTGGTCATGCTGAAGTGCCTTCTTTTATCAATTTTGAGGTTGGCACTTCTTTATCTTCTGTTTCATTAAAAAGTATAAAATTTTACGTAGTTGTTGCAGATGACAATTGCAGAGGTTAAAATGCGCCGAATTGATATTCACACTCATGGTTTTCCAGAGACTTACTTGCGCCGGATGGCTAAGCTTTACTCCAAAGATGTGCAAATCAGTAAGCTAGAAGGTACTGACAATCTAGTTGCATATTGGTCTCAAGCTCCATTACCTGCCTGGAATTTGGATAAACGGATTGCAGAAATGGATAGAGATGGCGTAGAAACAGAAGTACTTTTCGTACCGCCTGCCTATAGCTATCTTGATGAGAATACAGCAGATATGTGTTCTATTTTGAATGATTTTCAGGCAGAGACGGCTCGATCTGCTCCAGGGCGATTCCGTTCTTTTCTACATTTGCCAGTGCATGATAGTGATGCTGCGATCACAGAGCTAAAACGTTGGAAAGGGCGGTCTGAAGTTGCTGGGGTACTGTTTGGTTCCAATATGGGAGGAGTTTATCCTGGTGATACTTCATTATTACCTATTTGGCAAGCAATCTATGAAGCAAACCTGCCCATATTTATACATCCTTTAGCACCACTAAATTATCAAGGACCTGTAATGCCAGTTATTCTGCTCTTTCCTGGAGATACAGCTACAGCCGCCGCTTCAATTATTTATGCTGGAATTTTTGAACGTTTTCCAGGAATTAAGGTCATCCTTGCTCATTTGGGAGGAAGCCTCACGATGTTGGCAAAGCGACTGGATATGGCAATTGATATCCCAGGACTACCTAAAGGACATGGTCAAGACCTTTCAAACCTTCCAAGCCACTACTTACAATATTTTTATCTCGATCTCAGTCAAGGATTTCATAAACCAGCCTTTGAATGTGCTTGCTCAGTAGTGGGAATTAAAAATATTCTTTATGGTTCAGACCACTTTTTTATAGAAAGCCCTTGGCGAACTAAAATCAATAGCTTTGTTGATGAATTATTCCTAACGGATTCTGAGCGAACAGCAATTTTTTGGGAGAATTCTCAAAGAGTTTTGGCATCGGGGTATTAGCTCGACTTTATCCATTTTCTAGCAAGGCGATCACTAACGCTAAAACCTATGTGGGGCGATAGTTTTACTTTTTCGATTTCACCGTGAATCAGTGATATGGAAAAAGTATTTGCCCAAAAGCCAGGGTTTTTGCTGGATAAAGAAAACCGAGTTCTTAATTTTGGATAAAGTCGAGATTAGAGAATGTTTTAAAAGTTGAAGCGAGTAAAAATCATGCGAACCGCCTGACCATGATACGTACAACCAAAAGTTCTTTCTACAACCCATCGCTTTGGTAATAGAACAAAACCTTTATTTTCCATTGGTCTAAGCACTACTTCAACAATCCACCGAAACATATCCATTACCCACCGCATAAAGTCTTTTCCCCGATATCTCTCGTCCATCCAAATTGTATGTAGCCGATTCAGGCGATCGCCCATATGATGAACTTGTTTAAGGACTTTTTTGACTCCTATACGCTTTGGAAGGCTTGCAGATGTAACCAAAACCCGTAAAACTAGTCTTAGCAAATCAATTTTATGAACAAAGGAACCTAGTTTCACTATGTCTCAACTATCCAAGAACTACACTGATTTTGCTAATAAATTTCGGGATTTACTATCTCTACCTTATAATGAACAACCTGCTGCTGCTACTGCTTTGTGGTCTAGTCATAACCTTTTAGTCCAGGAGGAATGGAACACCCGTTTTGGATTTAATTCCTTATTTCACGCTTGGACATATTCTTCATTGATGCAAAACCTATATGCTGCCAATGCTCTTATTTTGAAGCCTTGGCTGAGTCAACGTCGAGGATGGAGAGTTATAGAAATTGGAGGTGGAAACGGAAAACTATGGTCACACATTTTGACTCCAGAGGACAAAGGAGAGTTAATTGTTATAGACCCTGCACCTGAAGTACACGAACAGATTAGCAATCAACTTCCTGTAGGAGTCTCTTTTACACCAATTCAAGCTCCTATAGAAAATGTCACTTTGAGTGAAGCAGATGCTATAGTTTGTAGCCTAACTTTACACCATGTAGCTGGTACAGATACTAATGAACGAGATCAATACAACCTTTCCGGTCCTGGAAAATTAGAAATTTTGCAACAAATAGCCCAAGCACTTAAACCTCGTCTGGGATTGGGGATTCTTAATGAGTCTGATATGTACTCTGACCTTCAGTTACCACCAGGAGATCCGGTATTGGTAGATCACTTATTAGATGCATATGTACGGCGTGTGGGATTTTCCTTGCTTTTAGATGCTGAAGCATTAGCTGAAGATCCAGACAATTTGATTCCTCGCTGGTATGCAATAATTTATCAATGGTGCTTGGGTCAGCTTTTTAAAGCTCAAGTTCCTATAGCTGAAAGAGACGTTTACGAGCTAACTCTATCTGGATGGTTAGTACTGTTGCAACGCGCAGGATTGACTGTAATGGAACATCAATGTACAGACAGCTTCGGTTTGTTTTATCGTTACTTACTAAAGCCATCAACTGAGCATTGAATCACATGAATTTGTAGCAAACCGAGTTTTAGAGGTAGCTACTTTTGATTTTCAAAATTCTTGTCTTTCAATAAAAATTTAAAATGGCGACTAAATCCACAATAGGCATTTATTTTAAAAGCTGGGGCAAAGGTGAAAAAGTAGTTTTAATACATGGCAGCAATACTGCTTTTCCAGAGTCTACTTGGTTTCAGCAGGCAACTCTTGCCCAACACTATCAACTACTGATACCACATCGCCGTGGGTATGGAGCTAGTCCACTAATTCAAAGTGAGGGTTTTGAAGACAATGTTCAAGATATACTCTATTTACTTGAAAATGGCGCTCATTTAGTTGGCAGTTCTTATGGAGGAATTATTGCCCTATTAGTTGCTGCTAAGGAACCAGGACTTGTGAAATCACTAGCTATTATTGAACCACCTGCCTTTGCAGTAGTACGTAATCATCCAGATGTTGAAAAAGTTATTGAACGTATCAGCCCCTTGTATGCAGCTACACCTAAACTAACTCCACAAAAGTTTATTGAAGAATTTACTGTTGCTCTTGGAGGTCATTTTAACAAATCACTTCAACTTTCACCAGAATATCGTAAAGCTATCGTCGCAACTATGAATGAACCTCCACCTTGGGAGGCTCAGATTCCTATAAATACACTTTCAACAACCACGTTTCCTAAACTAGTAGTTTCTGGTGGTTGGCATTCTGCCTTTGAAACCGTCGCTAATTTTCTCGCACAACATCTCGGTATGAAGCGAGCAATTATTCAAGGCGCAGGACACGAAGTTCAGAAGATCGGCAAACCATTTAACGATCTGCTCAAAACACTTTGGCAGTTTTGCGGTTCGGATCTGCATTTGACAGACCCTAACAAACTGGCGGAAAATCTGAAAAGCGACTACTGAAAAGGTAAGGGACTTCCAATAAATAAAATAAGTAAGTCGGCGTGAAAAAACCAAACTATAGGATTCCTATTTGATTTTTGAACAGGACTACGGGAAAATACAGTGGAGCAT
>JBHYDF010000068.1:0-35665 GCA_051861145.1 Nostocaceae cyanobacterium | reverse complement strand
CGGATTTTTGCAAGCCTACACTGTACTGTACTCAGTCAGTGTAGGTAGTTGACTAATATTTCTACTTGAAAAAGTGTAACACGGCTTAACCCGATTTTCTGTTTTGATGCTACTGATATTCCATATAAGTGGAGTTCATACCGACATGCAAATTGAACCATACGACAAGAGTCAACTTGATGCCGTCAAGAATCTTTCGCTTCGGGCATGGACTCCAGTCTTTGATTCGATTCAGAAAGCGATGGATATTGACGTGTACCGCTCATTCTACCCCGATGGTTGGCGTGTAAGTCAGCTTAATGCTGTCGAGAAAGTCTGTGCTGATGCGGACACAAAGGTTTGGGTTGCGATCGACTCTGGTTCAACGGTGGGCTTTGTCGCCGTGAAACTCCACCCGGAGGACAGCATGGGAGAAATCTACATGATAGCCGTCGATCCAGACTATCAACGTCGAGGCATTGGCACTGCTTTGATGGAATTCGCTCTTAATTGGATGAAAGTTGCTGGGATGTCTGTTGCTATGGTCGAAACCGGAGGCGATCCAGGTCATGCCCCGGCACGTTGTACCTATGAAAAGCTGGGTTTCGGGCTATTACCAATCGCTAGGTACTTCAAGAAATTGTAGATGCGGAGGGTTTGAAAAACGACCTATTTTCCTCGGTAATGTTATGGGTATACCAATATAAACTAAACCGTTTAGTTTTAAAGTGTGTCAGCTACGTAGATACTGTTGGCGAATCCAATGTAGGGGCACAGCATTGCTGTGCCCCTACCACATGATTTTATATTCAAGGTCTTTATAATGGCTGACCCCGTTTGAATTAAGATTTGCTAATCATTTATTTAGATTCTCATCAAATTAGTAAAAAATCTTAATATTTAATATTTTCTTAAGATTTATGGTTTAAGATTTTTTTTAGATTGTTCAATATAACCGACACAAACTAAACCCCGGCTATAAACCGGGGCTTTTATCCGGATTAACAGTTGTAGCCTTGTTATAGACTATCACTCCTATAGATCCAAATCAAAGAGCAGTACATCTTATGAACTCCTTTACTTTACGTCAACTCTGGTCTGTAATTGAAGAAACTCAGACCAATATTCTTTTAGAATTCAGTGATGCGGAATTAGTCCAGCAGTTACTCAGACGGCTGGAAACACACAAGCTACTCAGCAGCGAAGAAGCCAGCAGCGTCAGTGATTACATTAGTGCTAGGCTTCCCTTAATTCGTGATGTCGCACAGTTCCGCAGAGCGGGGAGTATGATTTAAGCAAAAAGCAAAATCATCCCATGGGCGGTTTCCACAATGCAGGTATCAATGCTAACGATTTAATGATGCAGTCTGTAGCATACACATTTACCCAATTTCACCTGCTTAAATGAGCTATCAAGATGAATTGTTGTTTCACCGCCGCCTAGAAACAAGTAACCATTCGGTTTTAATAACTGTCGCACTTTGCCTAGTACGGTTTTTTTCGTTTCTGTATCAAAGTAAATTAGGACATTTCGCAAAAAAATAATATCCATTTGTGGCAAACTAGACCAAGATTGGATCAGATTCATTTGTCGAAACTCAACTAAGGAGCGAATTTGTTCCTGAATTTGCCACTCGTTATCCTGCTGCTGAAAGTACTTATTTCGTAGCTTTTCTGACAATCCCCGTTGGATTTCTAGCTTATTGTAACGACCTTTACAAGCGCGTGCTAAAGCTTTGCTAGAAAAATCACTAGCAATTATGTTTACCCTCCACTTAGCAAGCATTGGGAAGTGTTCGCGAATTAGCATCGCAATACTATATGGTTCCTGTCCGCTAGAACAAGCACCACACCAGATATTCAGTGATTTCTCTTGTTTCCGATTTTTCAATAACTCTGGTAGCACAGAATTTTTCAGCGCCTCAAAAGGATAGATATCTCGGAAAAAAGAAGTTTCATATGTGACTAGTGCTTCTATCACCTGTAGGTGTAGGCTGTTGAACGGTTCAGTTTGCAAAAGCTTTACTAGAGAAGCAATAGAGTCAAATCCTGCTATCTCTGCTAAAGGTTCTAAATGTAATTCAGCTAGGTATTCTTTATCTTCATTCAGCGCGATCGCTGAATGTTCGCGGACTAATTTGCGAAGATAGGCAAAGTCAGTACTACTTATGCCCATAGGCTGTTTTTTACAGATTGTAAACATTTTTATTAAAAAAATTAAATATCTCTTTTATTTTGACATACTTGTTGTATAATTAGAGAGGCTATATTTTCTATAGAAACGATTTGATTTGCTAATCCTGCATTAGCTACGAAACCTGGCATTCCCCACACAACACTGCTAGCTTCATCTTGAACTAAAATTTGTCCTCCAACTTCACGAATAGACTCGCAGCCACGCAATCCATCTTGACCCATACCAGTTAGGACTACTGCTAGGGTTTTGGCTTTATAGACTTTGGCGACAGAGCGGAAAAGGACATCGACGGAAGGGCGACAGGAGTTTTCTGGAGGCGCTTGGTGGGTTATAATTTTCACCACGGTTGTATCCTGCTCTACAATCATGTGAAAATCTCCTGGTGCGATCCAGGCACATCCAGGCTGTAGCACGGTTCCGGAAACGGCTTCATAAACTGGGATTTGAGATTTGGATGATAACTGTTCAGCTAAAAGCTTTGTGAACATTGGGGGCATATGTTGAACAATTAAAATCGGAACTGGGAAGTTTTTGGGAAGCTGAGGTAAGACAACAGCAAGAGCGTTAGGTCCACCGGTAGAAACTCCTATGGCGACGATATCTATTTGCTGTTTCCGCAATAGATTGGGGGATGGGGTGATGGGAGGATGAGGTAATGTTTTTTCCCCACCTTTGTAGAGACGTCCCGGTGTGGTGTCTGTACCGCCTCTTTGCAGTTTCGATCCGAATAATTTGATTTTCGGAACCAAGCCTTCTCTGATATGCTGGTTAATAGCCTCTTCATTACCCAAGTTACTTGGCTTGGTTGCGTAATCGTTAGCACCTAAAGATAGAGCTTCGAGAGTTGCAGCAGCACCGATGCGAGTAAAGGTACTGAACATGATTACCGGTAGGTGTGGATAGGTTTTGCGGATGGCTGTCAAGGTTTCTAAGCCGTTCATTTCCGGCATTTCCACATCTAAGATAATGACATCAGGATTAACTAGGGGAATTTTGGCTAAGGCTATGCGACCATTAGCAGCAACGCCGACTACTTCTAGTGAGCGATCGCTAGCCAGCACTTTAGAGACTCGATTACGAACTACTACTGCATCATCAACAATGAGTACGCGAATTTTAGTCATATAGTTAATGGTTAATGGTTAATGGTTAATGGTTAATGGCCATGAACCATGAACCATGAACCATTAACAAATGACCATTTAATATTTAAATTTGCTAACGATTTTCTGCAAGTCTACAGCCATGTGTGATAATTCACTTGCAGCGGCTGATGTATTACTAGCACCAGTGGTAGTATTTTGAGCATTAATCGCTACTATGCCAATACTCTTGGCAATATCAGCAGTCGCTTTTGCTGCTTCAGAAACGTTACGCGAGATTTCATTGGTAGTTGCAGTTTGCTCCTCAACAGCACTGGCGATCGCGCTTTGGATGTCGTTAATCTGGTTAATAACGTCAGAAATCTCAGTAATAGCTTGAACTGCACTATGGGTGTCAGTTTGAATTGCTTCTATTTTCTGGCTAATGTCTTCTGTCGCTTTGGCTGTTTGCTTGGCTAATTCTTTCACTTCCCCAGCCACAACGGCAAAACCCCTACCTGCATCGCCTGCACGCGCAGCTTCAATAGTAGCATTCAAAGCTAACAAATTAGTCTGCTGGGCTATAGAGGTAATAACCTTAATAACTTTACCAATTTCAACACTACTTTGACCAAGTTTGGTAATTGTCTCGTTAGTGCTGTTGGCTGTCTTGACTGCATCTGTAGCTACCTTTGCTCCCTGTGCAGCATTTTTGGCTATTTCCTGGATGCTGATGTTCATCTGTTCTACAGCTGTGGCTACAGTTATAGCATTCTGACTGACTTGTTCGGCTGAGGCTGAGGCTGCTGTAGCCTGTTCGGCTGTCTGTTCGGCGTTTTCATTCATCTCTCGACTGACTACGGTGAGTTCTTCTGAAGCAGAAGCCACTGTTGTTGCTACTTCAGCAATTTGTTTAATTGAAGCTGTTACATTAGCAATCATCAAATTAACGCTTGCAGTTAATGCTTGTAATTCGCCTGCATTTTCTGCTGATATTTGTTTTGATAAGTCTCCCTGAGATACTGCTAACATTATCTCAGCAATGCTTCTAATTTGTTCTGTCAAATTGGCAGATATCTGGTTGATATTATCTATTAATTCTTTCCAGATACCAGCCGCTCTTTCAACAACAGCATGAGCGTCAAATTTTCCCTCTGTACCTAGTTCACGAGCTACTCGCGTTACCTCAGTAGCAAAGATATTTAGCTGCTCTACCATTTGGTTAATAATATTTTTGAATTCCTCAAGTTCTCCTTGAGTTTCTGTTGTAATTTTCTTAGTCAAATTGCCTTCAGTTATGGCAGTTGCTATCTCAGTAATATTATGCGTTTGTTCTGTTAAAGTCGCACTTATATGATTAATATTTTCTGTCAGTTCTTTCCATATTCCAGTTGCTCCCTCTAGGACAATATGAGAATCTAGTTTGCCTTCTGTGGCGACTTCACGAGCTACACGAGTAACTTCAGAGGCTATTTTTTCGTTGAAGTTCATTAGTTCGTTAAAGTTTTCAGCTATTTCGCTTAATCCATTGTTTTCTACGGGTAAGCGTACTGAAAAATCACCGTTTTTTGCTGCTTTTAGTGCTTGTAATAGTGGTTGGAGTTGTGGTTCTGTGGTATGCATTTAGGGGTTTTCCAGATTTATTTTTTTAAACGCAGAGGAACGCGGAGGAAAGCGCAGAGGGACGCGGAGTTTTTTAGTTTAGTTTAGTTGTTTTTAGGGTTGGGATGCGAGAATTTTTTCGGTGTTTAAGATAAGTAAAAATTCGTCTTCTAGTTTATATGTTGCTTGTAGAGATTCGCGTATTTTTCCTTTGAGGGTTGCGGGTGGAGGTTCAAAGTTTTCTTCTGTACATTCTAGTACGTCGCCAATATTATCGACTAATAAACCAACTATTTCTGAGTCGGTATGTAGGATTAGTTTGTAGCCTTGTGGTTCGTCTGTTGGGTTGATGGTGGCTGGGGGGGTTTTTGTCATTTCTAATCTGCGTTGCAAGTCAATAATGGTGACTATTTGTCCGCGTAGGTTAATTAATCCGCAAATATCTGGGGGTGCTAGCGGTATATGGGTTATTTGTTGAGAACGAATTATTTCTTGAATTTGTAGGACATCGATGCCAAAGTAAATTTTATTGATAAAAAAGGTACAAATTTGTTGTGCTGTCATGGTTTTTGGTTAATTTTATTAAGTTTTTTTACAAACCACAAAGGACACGAAGAGAGGAGAGGAGGAGGGATTTTTAGGAGTTATTTAGGTTTGCTATTGTATGATTGGTTGATGATTGGAGAAGGTATGGATTGGTAATGCGAATTATATTTTCTATGTCAAGTATTTCTGTGATTTGATTTTGGATTAAAGCAAGTGAATGTACGCCGGGTCTGGTGGCTATGCCTTTTGTTTCTAGTCGTTCTTCTACAATATCAATTATGGAATCTACTATTAAGCCTATTTGTTGTTTTTGGTTTAAAGATACTACTATTACTTGTACGGTGTCATTGTGGGATGTTGGAGAGTAGGTATCTGGGGTATTTATAGTAGTAAATACTGTATTTAGGTCTATTAAAGATAATATTGTATTTCGATACTGTATGACGTTTTGATTTCCTATTTTCTCTACTGCGGAATGGGGAAATTCTTCGAGTCGGGAAGCAAGGGTTAGGGGAATACCCATGCGTGCGCCTTGTGGCCCTTGAAATAGTAAGATTAATTGGCGATCGCTTTGGTTTTGGTCTTCTACTGTTGTAGTATTGGATAGTTGTTTTTGCGTTTGCGATGTGATGCCAGCACGGTTAGCAAGATGAATGGGGTTGATAATTAGTGCGATTTTGCCATCGCCGAGAATGGTTGCTCCGGAAAAAATGATGATGTCTTTTAACTGTCTTCCTAATGGTTTGACTACAATATCTTGAGTGTCATCAATCGCGTCTACGACTAAACCAAAGCGGTAGTCTTCGGCTTCAATGACAACTATATATATTGTTTCTTCGTCTTTAAGATAGGGAGTGGGGAATGTAGAGACGCGCCACGGCGCGTCGGTCGTGGGGAAAGAAAGATTTTCATGCTTTTCTTTGTGAGGAATCGCCTGTGGGGAGCTATGCTGAATTTGCAATATTTGATTTAGATATACTAAGGGTAAAAGTTTACCCCGCAGTCTAAATACAGGTATGTCGTAAAGTGTTTCAATGGCGTTAATTATTTGTTCTCCTTCTAGGCGCACTAGCTCTTGTATGTTACTTTGGGGAATTGCATAGCGATTGTCACCACTGTTTACAATCAATGCGGGGATAATTGCTAGAGTTAGGGGAATTTTGATTTGAAAGGTTGTTCCCTGTCCTAGTTGGCTATGAACCTCGACGCTACCATTGATTTTCTCGATGTTGGTTTTGACAACATCCATCCCTACACCCCGTCCGGAAAGGTTGGTTATTTGGGAAGCTGTGGATAAACCTGGTAAGAAAAGTAAGTTCACTGCTTCGGTTTCATTTAAGGAAGCTGCTTGTGTGGAATTTATTAGTCCTAGTTGCTGCGCTTTTTGTTTGAGTTGTTCTGGATTTATACCACGTCCATCATCACTAATTTCAATATTCACTTTGCCATTGTGATGAGTGGCTTGCAATAACAGTTTTCCTTCTTTTGGTTTACCAGTAGCTGTTCTTTCTTGTGGTGTTTCAATCCCGTGATCAATGCAATTACGCACTAAATGGATGAGCGGGTCTTTGATTGCTTCTATAATAGTTTTGTCTAGCTCGGTTTCTGCGCCTTCAATTTCTAATCGCACTTGTTTACCGCAAGCGATCGCTAAGTCCCGAACTAGACGATGATATTTTTGCCAGATACTACTAATGGGTTGCATTCGGGTTTTCATCACCCCTTCTTGCAATTCACTTGTAATCAGGTTGAGGCGTTGACAGGTGGCAGTAAAAGCCGTATCCTCCAAATCTGTAGCAATTTGTAAGAACTGGTTGCGAGCTAAAACTAATTCACCAACCAAGTTCATTACCTGATCCAGCAGTTTGACATTTACTCTGATGGAAGTTCCGGAGGCTGTCTCGTCTCTCGTTGTCTCAGGTACAATTTCTTCTGGAATAGGTTTGTTTACTTGTCTTTTGTCGGCTTGTAATTGATTCAATGTTGCTATCAATTCTGAATAATCGCGATCGCTCTCTTTTCCTTCCCTTTCAATCTGATTGAGAATCTGCCGAATGGTGTCTAAAATTTGCAGTAAAGCTGTAGTAATTTCCGAATTTACTACCAAATTACCATCACGCAAACAACCAAGCAAGTTTTCACCTGCATGAGCAATTGATTCTAGTTTGGGAAAGGGTAAAAAGCCACAGTTACCTTTAATAGTATGAATCGAGCGATAAATACGAACTAAAATTTCTTTATCGTTATAATTTTTCTCTAAGTTCAAAATATCTTGTTCTATCTGAGTAAGATTCTCGTAGCTCTCTTCTAAGAAGGCTTTTACGTCATCATCATTAATATCTACTGAATTCATGCTATAGGCACTAGAAAATTTATCCTTATTTATGCTAATGCTAAGCCAAATACAGGCTCTACTAAAATCTTTCTCAAGATAGAGGTTCAGATTATAGAATTGCTGGAATGATTAACGATATTATTACCACAATCATGAAACCTTTTACAAAAGTGTATTTTTAAACAAATTAACCACAAATGGACAATAAATAAAAGTTTTTCCTCTGTCTTCCCCCCTTGTAAGGGAAACCCGCGCAACGCACTGCCTCGGGAAGATAAGGAAATAATTTTATTTATTGTCTATCTGTGGTAGTAATTAACCTAGATTCTGATTTTTGCAATAAGTCTATTAAAATTTATCTTGTTTTCATAAAATACATATAAAATTATAATAACATTCGTGTTAAAAGATAAATAATTACAATCAATAAAGAGCAACAAAAGAGTCAATGAAAATGGTTTCTGTTTTGATTATCGACGATGCAGCATTTGCGCGTAGAATGATACGCAAATTTTTGCAAGCCGATGGTTATGAAATTTTGGAAGCGAGTAATGGCACAGAGGGCTTGGAAATAATTCGCAACCATCAGCCAGACTGTATTTTAACAGATATTTTAATGCCTGATTGCGATGGTTTTGAATTTCTTCAGGTTTTACAAGAACAAAAAATCAAAATTCCCACAATCATCATTACAGCAGATATTCAAGAATCTACCCGTAATCTTGCTTTAGAACTTGGTGCTGTTGGATTTATAAATAAGCCTGCAAAAGAAAACGAAGTACGTCATTCTGTTCGAGAAGTTTTCGCTTCCTTACCAAAGGAGTAAACTCTTTCATGCAACAGTTAACAAAAGACCAAATTGATGCTTTACAAGAACTGATTAATATTGGAGTTGGTAGGGCAGCCAGTTTACTTAATGACATGGTTGAATCCCGAATTCTTTTATCGATTCCATTGGTGAATATACTCAACGCTGTAGATTTGCAGCAAGAATTAGATAAACGTTTTCATGAAGGTAGTTTTGCTGCTGTGCGGCTAAACTTTACAGGTTCATTTTGTGGAACTGCAAATTTAATTTTCCCAACTGAAAGCGCATCAACACTCGTTGCTATTCTCACGGGAGAACAACCAGGAACACCTGACCTTGATGCAGTTAAAATAGGAACGTTAAGTGAAATCGGTAATATCGTGATTAACGGTGTTATGGGTTCGATTAGCAATCTAATGAAGCAGCATCTAAATTATTATTTACCCATTTATTTAGAAGATTCTATAGAAAATTTGTTGCTGGCAGAGAATGTCGATGAAGAAAGAATATATTTGTTAGCTCAAGCACGTTTTGCTATTGAAGCTTTAGAAATTATCGGAGACATAATTTTAATTTTTGAAATGCGTTCTTTTGATGTCTTAATAGAAGCTATCAATCAAGAATTAGGAGTGCAAGCATAAAATATTGATAGTAAATTTTCATCATTGATAGAAAGTAATTTATAATTATCATCAAAAAGCCTTTATCTAGAAAAGCTTCTAGATAAAAAATAATATAAACTAACCAAATTATAAAAAAAATACATATACAGTAAACCTAAATCATTCGTGAAACTCTCTCTTTTCTTTATCTCTGTACCCTCTGCGTCTGGGGTGGTTCATTTAGGTTTAATGTGAATTCAAAAAGGAAAGCTCTTTGTTAACCTAGGTATTGGCAATCGCCTAATTGTTTTTGGGAAAGCAACCACAGATGAACAACAAATAAAATTACTTCCTTATCTTCCCGAGCCAGCCGCGTGGGCGGGTCTCCCGACTTGAGCGGACTGGCGTCCCGAAACGGGGGGATAGAGGGGGGTGGACACAGATGATTATCTATCTGTGTCTATCTGTGGTAGATTTCTAAAAGCTGATTTTGCCTGCTGTTTTAATTCACATCAAGCATCATTTATTAAAAGCCTTTTTACAAATCATATAGGACTGTTATATAATTAAAAGTATTTAACAACAATTAAGCAGTAGAAAAATAAAGAAAGAGCAATGATGGAAACGAGACATAAATTATACAAGTAACTTAGTTTAATAATGGACAAGATTAGCCAGGCTCAGGAGAAATTTAGCCTTCTAGACCATGTTCCTTTAGGAGTGTGTATTCTCCAATCAGATTTGGTTGTCTTATTTTGGAACTGTTGTTTGGAAGAATGGACTCAAATTCCCAAAAGTAAGATTTTGGGGACTTGTATTCACGAGCATTTTCCCCATTTTAATCAGCCCAAGTACGCTAACCGTCTACAGCAAATCTTTCAGGGTGGGCCGCCAACTGTATTTTCGTCTCAACTACATCAATATATAATTCCTGCTCCGTTACCGCAAGGAAAATATCGCATCCAGCATACAACCGTTACTTCTGTACCTGCGTTTGATGGAGTTGGGTTTTATGCACTTTTATCTATTCAAGATGTTACTGATTTAACATTTAGAGTTCAAGAATATAGAAATATGCGCGATCGCGCATTAGCAGAAGCTGAAGAACGTCAACGCGCGCAAGAAGCAGCTGAGGCAGCGAATCGCATTAAAGATGAGTTTTTGGCGGTTTTGTCCCATGAAATTCGCACTCCCTTAAACCCTATTTTAGGTTGGGCAAAGCTATTAAAGCAACACAAGTTAGATCAAGCATCTACTCTGCGCGCGATAGATACTATCGAAAGAAATGCTAAGCTACAGGTGCAATTAATTGACGACTTACTGGATATCTCCCGCATTCTTCGGGGTAAGGTGAGTCTCAATTGGCAAGTGATTGATCTACAACTTATTATTCACGCAGCATTGGAAACAGTGCGCCTAGCAGCAGAAGCAAAATCTATCCATATCAACCTAAAACTAAATGAAGATGTGGGATTAGTTTTAGGTGATGCAAATCGCCTTCAGCAAATAGTTTGGAATTTGCTTTCTAACGCGATCAAGTTTACACCCAATGGCGGTAGAGTGGAAGTGTCCCTAGAAAAAGCCGATTCTCAGGTACAAATTCGCGTTAGTGACACTGGCAAAGGCATTAAACCAGACTTTCTACCCTACGTCTTTGAATCTTTCCGTCAGGCAGATACCGGCACAACTCGGAAATTTGGGGGACTGGGATTAGGATTGGCGATAGTTCGCTACTTAGTAGAATTACATGGCGGCAGTGTTGTTGCACATAGCCCCGGAGAAGAACAGGGGGCAACTTTTAGCGTCACTTTGCCTATGATTAAAGAGAGAGTAGGACAAGGGGAAAAGCTGGAAACACAAGAGGGAGAAAATTCTCACATTTCATCTATCGCTGGACTGAAGATATTAATTGTTGATGATGAGGCTGACACGCGAGAATTTCTGGCCTTTTTATTACGAGAATATGGAGCAAAGGTGACAGTTACAGCATCAGCAAAAGAAGCGATCGCAGCGCTAGGAGAATGTAAACCAGATTTGCTCTTGAGTGACTTAGGAATGCCAGATGTGGATGGTTATAGTTTGATTGAGCAATTGCGAACTATGCCACCAGAACAGGGAGGGGAAATACCCGCAATTGCCCTGACAGCTTATGCAGCGGAGACTACTCAAACACGAGTTTTAGCAGCAGGATTTCAAAGGCATATTGCCAAGCCAGTAGAACCAATGGAACTAGTAAGCGCGATCGCAGAGGTGATTAAAAGTAATACACATATCTTGAACCTTTAGGTATAAACAACTAAACAATAGATAAAACATAATAAATATTACAAACTTAAATCTTATCTAATCAGTCCTCTTATAGAGGACTTGTGCTATGAGCCTGGGACTTATAGTCCCAGGCAGATGTAAACGAAGGCAAAAAATCTGTAAACACTAATGCAGAGGTGGGGTCTACATCCGGTGTGTTAATTTGCACGTTGCCACTAAATTCAGGTCTTCCGCCAGTGGCGGTAATGTCACTGTTTGAAGTCGGTGCGAGGCGATATTGAGTGCCAAAAATACCTTGGGTATTAATCCTAACTTTGCCGCCGAAGAAGTTATCAGAATTGGCACTGATATCACTATTTTCTGATGCTGCTATCACATCGCTGTTGAGGGTAATGTTGCCGCCACTGACATTGCTACGCAACTGTCCCGTTAGTACTGGCGACAGCAATACCAATTCCTGTTAAATTCGCTTTAGGTCCAGTGATGATAGAAAAGTTATTACTTCCAGTCATTGTAGTATTGTCTTTCACATCAACATCTATATTTCCGGATTTTCCCTGTCCAAAGATGCTGGCGCTGATTTGACCAAAATCGCTGATATTCAGAGAACCTGCTTGGATCTTGATATTGCCACTTGTTCCGGTAGCATTAGGATAAATTTCGTTTGCGATCGAGCTATTCTGTTTAATTGCGATTCGCATAATTCAGCCATTTTGCGCTTACGCCCCAACAATGGGGATAGCTGCATGACGTGTCGCCACGCAGCGACACGCTTTGCCTCTCGGCAGAAAATTGGATATTTTTTGCCCTCGCTAGACGCGCAAAGCTTTCGTACCATTTCATACGCAGCCAGCAGCCTTGTTTGCTTTCCACCATTTATTCAACCACACTGGTGGAGTATACGGCGGAATGTGGGTTATGTGTACACTTGCAATTAAACTTAACTATTATCAAGTTGGGATTAATTATAATAGAAGTTAAGTTTAATTGGGGTGGGGAGATCATTTAGGCGTTTACCAAGCTGCTGTAGCAGTTTCGCCTTTGTTGTTGTAACTTCTTTGTCACCAAGTCCACCAGTAGTGAGACTGCGACTATTGCACCCATCAAGGTTTGGACTCATGCACAAATTATCAATCCCTATCACGCTTTTTATTTATGCGTTGTTAGGCTCACCTGTCTTAGGTGGGTCTAGCACATTATGGATGCCCCATCCACGCCCTGATACTTGTATTCACGAAAATACTCAGACATTTGTCATAGACACTTCAGGTTCTATGCAAAAAGGCGAAAGATTTCGCTTGCTGAAGAGGCAAATTTCCGATTATCTGCGATCGCTGCCGTTAGAGTCAAACAAATGCCAGCGTATTATTTTGATTAGATTTGATACAACAGCAGATGTACTAGCAGATGGATATTTGGATAATCAGACAAGCCGCGATCGCCTGATTGCAACCTTGACTCGGTTGAGAGCAAATGGCAAGCAAACCAACTTTGATGAAGCTGCCAAACTCATCCGATTAGTCTGGTTGCAACTGTCGCAAAATGCCTCCGCCGATATACCCAGTACCTTCACTGTCCGGGTGCTAACCGATGGAAAACCCGACCCTTCTCAAGGAAAACCCATTTTCAATCTGGTTCAGTTTTTAGAAAAAGAATTCGGCAAGAAAACAGCCTTCTCTTGGGGGACAATTGTGATTCCTCCACCAGGAACCAATGCATCCTTACCAACACCAAACAGTTTGGGCAAAGTCTATAACGTCACCATTCCTGTTGAAACCTTACCGAAATTTCTTGAGCAAACAGCACCCAAATTTGAACCCTTACCAGATTCTGCTTCTGGATTTATAGAGCGATCGCACTCTCCAAATTTTACCCATCTCATTCTCATACTCATTGCCGGGAGTATGACCTTACTTGGATTCATCTTATTTCTAAACTCTCGCTCCGAGCAGAAAAATTCTCACTTCAGCGAATCACAACTAGCATGGGATACGGCTGTTGAGACAGTCAAAAGTCTGAGTGTGACAGAAAAGCCTCTTTCCAAGACTAATAACATCTATGCTATGTCGCGTCCGGTGGAGAAAGTGTTGCTAGGACTGGGTGTACCAGCGACGTTTGGAACCAAGGCAGACTGTCATTATGTAATTCGTGAATTACCCTCATCAGAGTCATCAGAGATAATTTTCTCTATCACAGCGACAGTGGACGGCAAGCTACTGCTACGTTCTCACACACAGCAACCGGTTAGCTGTGATGGTACTGTTGTTTCACCTCAAGGCATCGAATTAGAGGGTTACAAATCCTTTACAGTAACCTACGAGGAACGGCAATGGTTAATTCAACCCTCTTTTGAGTATCCCCAATCTCAATCAATGCCAGTTTACTAGGCTCAAATTTTTCGGCGTTGCTGAATTCTTTTTTGAATCTCACGCCAAGACGAGCCAGCGCTGAAGGAGGGTTTCCCTCCGCAGGCGACTGGCGTGCAAAGACGCAAAGAAAATCTTGGCGGCTTTGCACGCCAGTCGCTACAACGGGGGAAACCCCCCTCCGGGTTCACCAGTTGCCTACGGCGGGAAACCCGCCTACAGCACTGGTTCACCGCAACGCGCTGGCTTGGCTTTGCGTGAATCTTTTCATATTTTTCAGTATTTACTCCAAATCCACATAAACACAACACAAATATGTCAGATAGCATTGTCATCTTTCAGGGAACTACTCCTTGTGCTGTAGGCATGGATTTACTCAGGCGACAGAAGTTGGAAATCTCGCAATTGACCAATTTCTGCGAACAAAACCCATCTCCAGAAATTCAACACAGACTAACTGTTTTGCAAGAACACATCCAAACGATCGCTTTAGATGTTGATGGGACACATATTTACCCCTGCAATATACCGATGCAAAATGGGGTAACAGAGTGGCAATCGGGCACTTTTGTTCACTGTTGCGTTCCCGGTGCAGATTTGATTGAGGGTATTAAAACCGGCAGGCATCGCGGACAATTTGAAAATTTTAATCCCCAAGCGATTATAGCATTGCAAGCGGGTGTTCATGCTGCGGGTGGCACAAGAGCAAATGGATACATTGCTTTTGAAGTAAATAAGCAAGACTTGGAGCGCAAAATCCGTAATTGCTTCCGTAGCACTCTTATCAATCGTCCTGCTTTAGCTACATCCCAAGATGAAAAAGTGCGAGTTATCATTGTTTCATCTTCTTTGGGTGGATTTGCCAGTGGGAGTTTGACATCACTGGAGGAGTTAGTTTGGGCGATCGCTCAAGATATGCAGGTAGAGATCCAGTTCTGCTGTATTCTGTTAATTCCTGGTGGTGCGAACATAGGCAAAGACCGGATCAACAGTCTGGCGATTACTGCTGCTTTGTTCAAAGAACTGGTAGCAATTTCTACTGGTAGGCACAAGCATCGCCAACGCCAAGCCGGTAAAGAACGGCGATCGTCAAAGCTGTCTCGTCATGTTCCCAGCATACTGATTTCGGATGTGAACCATGCAGACACACCGCAAGGTTTGATGCTGCTTGACCAAGTAAGTATGGTATCTCAGTTACTTTTGGCGCTAGTTTCTACTCCTTTGGGTTCCCGGCGGGATTCCCAAACAGCAGATTTCATAGTCAAGGCTAGTGAGATGACTGTTACAGGTGAGCCGAAGTTTGGCATCAGTGCAGGTTTATCTACTATCTATCTGGGACGGGAGCGGTTAAAGCTCTATGCTGCATTCAAATTGGCGTCTACAATTCTTGGTCAGTTAGTTATTTCAGTTGCTGAAGAAAGTATTCAACAGGATGTCCAGGATTTTATCCTCAAACAACGTTTATTGGCTGGACGCAGAGAACAGCAACTCCTCAACCGATTGCTAGAGGAACCGTTGGAATCTGGTAATCACCTCTGCACAACTAGGGTAATGGGATTAATCGATTCCTACACCCAACCCCTCAAAGGTATGGAGCGACTTCTTCAAGGAGAATCTCAGGTTTGGCTAGCATTTCAGCAGGCATTACAACCGGAAGATAATATTGATACCGTTTTAGAAGTTCGACAGCTTCACTTAGTGGAGTTTTTCCAAGCAGACCTACAAAAGATTATACTGGAGGTAGTGCAGACTAAAAGTTTAACAGCTGCTCGGCAGTTTCTGGGAAAACTGCGAGATGTGATAGAGTCCATTGCTACTGAAGCGGCTAAAGACTTGCCCCAATTTGAGCGGGAATTAGCTCAACAGCAAACAAATGTTAATAACTTTAAAACACAAACTATTCCCAATCTCCAGCAGCTTCTGCACCAGCAGCGCTCTTGGTTAGATAACCTGGTGAATGGCAAAAAACACAGGTTGACAATCACTTTTGAGATTGAAAAAGCTGGTTGGCAATACCTGAACTGCTTGAAGCAACAGTTGCGTGCTTGGCTTCGGTACAAGGCACAAAATGCCGTTGTGAAAACTTTGACGCAGCTACAAGTACCTATTGGGCAATTGCTAGCACAAACTCAACAAGCAGAAACAACCGCGATCGCTCTTTGCAACGAGTTTCAGCAAAATGTAGAGCAAATTGCTACCCACGAGCCAAAGTTTGAGTGTCCCAATGGACTGTGTTTGCTGCGTACTGTCGAGGACTTGCAAACCTACTACCCGCAAATATTGCCTGATGGTGAAGAAAGCAGTGCTGTAGCAGAGGTGACTCGTCTGATTTTACAAACACCCGATGCTTTGATGTTGCTTACCGATGCAACTGAGCTAGAAACTAAGTTAATAACTCAGGTGGAAGCGTTGCTTCAGCCTCAGCTAAATAGATTGCATGTAGTCACAGAACTGCGGCGGCGCTTTCCCAATCAACGAGACTTAGGTGCTGTTCTCAGACAGCGCGATCGCGAAAGTCACGAGTTTATTCAGTTGAAGGATAATTGCGATACCGAAAACGGTATCTACCTGCTCCGTCTACTGGGAATTGACCAGACCCAAGCTGGTAACTTACCAGACATACTGCGTCAGTATGGCTATCACCGAAGTACTGATTACGAAGTTGTCAATACAGCCGATCCAGAGCAAATCATCTTCTTCCAAGAGCGAGCCGTTTTTCCTCTGACTGCGTGGGCACACTACCCCAGTGCCCTAGATGCTTACCGTAATGTTTCCCAAAGAACGCCGTTTGAAAAGCTACATACGCGGGTAGGAGAACGATACTTACCGACACCAGGTGAGTGCTTGACATTGGTGGATGCTCAGTCAATGGTAGTGCGAGCTTGGTTACTGGATCGCATTCAGCCCAGACTCCAAAGTGATAATTACCAGATAGAATTTCCCGCTGATCCACCGATTCCCCTGGAAAAATCGCTGGACACGCTTTGCAGTGTGACAGGGTATCGGTACGGCGTTGACATCATCAGTCACTTTAGCAACCTGTTTCTACAACAGGGAGCAGAACCGCTTTACCGACGGCTAATGTATCTGCTGTCAGTTCGCCATGGAAAAGTCACCCCCAACAACGCCACAGACAAAGCAGTTATCCAGTTTTTTGATGACGAGATTGCCACCTTGCTACAAGAGCAACTGGAATGGTGGCAACAAAATTCAGTTCCAGAAGCCATGGAGTGGTCAATATGAAGACTAACGAACAATACCCAACCCCCTTGGATTTTAATCATCCGCCACCTCAGCCATCGCCTTTGCACAAACCGCCCGTGCGAGTTTTTTCTATCGCCTGCTTGCTGCTAATTTCCTTGTTTTTTGCACTTACCAATCCTTCTGAGAAAGGCTATCAAGAATATGTAGTGTGGAAATTGAAGCAAACCACCTGCAAGCAACAATCTGTTAGCCAAGAAGCACAGTTGGCTTGCATGTCTTTATCAACTCTACCGTACAACGTCTCCGCCAAACTGCTGAGCGGTTATACTCGTCGCGAAAACTACCTATTTTTCAGTATTTACACTACTGAGGCTTTTGGTTTAAGCGATCGCAGTATTGGAATATGCGGACGTTATATCAAGTTCGGTTAATTAGTTATGATTCCCATGATGTCTGAACCCCACCCCTAACCCCTCCCCGCAAGCGGGGAGGGGAAGTGAAGCACAGCTTTACCGGGGTGGGGTTGTTGAAGAATATAATTCTCACCTCAACTGCACCTCACCCCACCCCTAGGGCGTGTTTTCAAACTGTGAGATCCCCCCCTACCCCCCTTAAAAAGGGGGGGGGAAATCTTTTCAAAGTCCCCCAAGAAGCGCGGGGGATTTAGGGGGATCCCAACACAGCGCGAAAAGTGTGAAGAGAGTTTGAAAACACGCCCTAACCCCTCCCCGCAAGCGGGGAGGGGAGGTGAAGCGTAGCTTTACCGGGGTGGGGTTCTTGAGGAATGATAAGTGATTAAACTGGTATCTTGCACCAGTTGCGAAAAGCCTGGAAATAAATTTCCGGATGTGTAGAGACGCGAAATTTCGCGTCTCTACAAACCCGTTTCAACGGGTTAAAAACTTTGTCTAGTTAGCTTTTAGCTAACTTCAGCTTTTAGCCCGGAAATAAATTTCGGGCTATATTTTAGGTTTGTTAAGAATGGTGCAAGATGCCACATTAAACGGATTTGATATAAGACATCATTGCAGTTTTTGCCACTACCAAATCATAATCAGCTTTGTCTTGGTAACTCCTAGTCACTCTTGAATAGACGTTAAGTGGTTTAACGCTCTATTGCAAAGTCGCTAGATTGGAGTTGGGAAAAGTTAAGATTTAGTTGGTAAACTTTGGAAAACTGACAATGGATAACTTAGAAGAAGCCTTAGAAATAGCAGATCAAGCCTGCTTTGAGCTGGAAGGACAGCATCTCAATGACGTGGAAATGTTTGTACTTCGCAGCTCTTTGCAGGACAAAACTTACGAACAGATGGCCACAGAGCGATATACAGTTAGTTATCTAAAATACGATGTCGGTCCTCAACTTTGGGGTAAACTTTCTCAAGCCTTGCAAGAGCGAGTTAGCAAGAGGAACTTTCGTGCTGCATTGGAGCGATGGCACTTAAAAGTAGTGTCGCAGTCGAAAGAACCAGACTTGAAGCGCGATTGGAAAGATGCGCCAGAACTCCCCAATTTCTATGGACGGACTGAAGAACACGAACTACTCAAAAAATGGATAGTGAAAGAACGCTGTCGAGTGGTAGCCATTTTAGGTATGGCTGGGATTGGCAAAACCAGCTTATCGTTGAAGTTGGGTAAGAGTGACAGCAGTATTCAGGAAGAGTTTAAGTATATAATTTGGCGATCGCTCCTCAACGCTCCCCCAGTCACAGACATCCTGGCAGATATCCTCAAGTTCCTGTCCAAGAAGCAAAACGACATTAAATTACCAGACACAGTAGACGAGCAAATATCGCAGTTACTTGAGTATTTACGCTCATCACGCTGTTTGCTGATTTTGGATAATGCCGAAGCAATTTTAGAAGCAGGCGATCCAGCTGGGCAATATCGTAAAGGATGTGAGAAGTACGGTAAACTGCTCAAGCAACTTGGGGAAATTGAGCATCAAAGCTGCTTGCTGCTGACCAGTCGCGAGAAACCGCCAGAAATTGCTCGACTCGAAACCAGAAGAAGTCCTGCTGTGCGATCGCTAAAATTAAAAGGTTTGAAAGAGCTAGATGTACGGCAAATTTTTCGAGAAATAGGCTCTTTTTATGGCAAAGATGAAGAATGGAAACAGCTGATTGAACTTTACAACGGCAATCCCTTAGCTCTAGAATTGACAGCTAAGCATATTGAAGAAGTATTTTTAGGTGATATTTCTAAATTTTTAGCAGAAGGTAAACCAGTTTTTAACGACTTGCGTGAGCTATTAAATTGGCACTTTAACCGCTTGTCAGATAGAGAAAAAGAGATTATGTACTGGCTAGCGATTAATTGCGAACCGATGTCATTGTCAGATTTGAAAGAGGATATCCTATCGCTAGTTGCTCAAGAAGAAGTCCCATCAACTCTCCAATTACTGCAACGACGTTTACCCATTGAGAAACCCCCAGGACGCTTCACACTCCAACCTGTCCTGAAAGAATACATGACAGAACAGTTAGTTGACAAAGTTTTTCAAGAACTCCAAACAGGCGACAGCCAAAAAATCGAGATTTTCAACACTCATGCTTTGCTCAAAGCCACAGCGAAAGACTATGTCAGAGAGACCCAACGCCGCCTAATCCTTGCCCCACTTATAGACATGCTCACCAATGAGCTTGGCAGCCCAAAAATGATTCAAACAAACCTGAAGCGAATTATCAAAGAATTACAACAAGAATCACCGCCAAAACCTGGGTATGCTGGGGGCAATATTCTTAATTTACTTTGCGAACTTAAAATCGACCTCAGCAATTCCGATTTTTCTAATCTTACTATCCGACAGGCATACTTAAAAGGTGTGAGTTTAAAAAATGTCAAATTTTGTGGCTCAGACCTAACTAAGTCAGTTTTTACTAACACTTTGAGTTCTGTTTTATCTGTTGCCCTCAGTCCTGATGGAAAACATGTAGTCACGGGTGATACCAAGAATCAAATTTTTCTCTGGAAGATTGAAGACGGTCAGCAAATTTCGAGCTTTGATAAACATAAAAACTGGGTCTGGTCAGTTGTTTTCAGTCCCGATGGCAAAACTGTAGCCAGTGCGAGTGATGACAACACCGTTATAGTCTGGGATGTGATGGGTACGTGTCTAAGGACGTTAGAACACCCCAACTGGGTACGAGCAATTGCCTTCAGTCCCGACGGTCGAAAGCTTGCCAGTGGTTGTGATGATGGAAAAGTGAGAATATGGGATATTCAAACGGGCGCAGAACTCAAAACTTCCTGTCCCGCATCAGACCATACAAATCGGGTTTGGTCAGTTGCTTTCAGCCCCGATGGTAAAATCCTGGTCAGTGGCAGTGACGACAAAACTGTGAAAATTTGGGATGTCCAAACTGGTAAATGTCGGGAAACTTTGGAGGGACACACAGATAAAGTTCAGTCAGTTGACTTTAATCTTGATGGTCAAACTATAGCTAGTGGTAGCGCTGATGCCACAGTGAGAATATGGGACACTCAAACTGCTAAATGCCATAAAATTTTATATTTCGATCACAAGCGGATATGGAGTGTAGCCTTCCATCCTCAAGACCACAAACTGTTAGTTGTTGGTAGCGATGATGATATTGTCACTATACAAAATATTGACAATCAGGAAATTGTCCAATCTTTTCGGGGTCATAAACGTCGGGTTCGATCAGTCTCCTTCAGTCCTAATGGTCAAGTCTTGGCAACCGGGAGTGAAGACCAGACAGTGAAAATTTGGGATTTTGAAACAGGTAAATGTCTCCAAACTTTGCAAGGGCAAATTGAGAGAATCTGGTCAATCGCTTTCAACCCGGTTGATAGTGCAACTATTATCAGTGGAGGTGAAGATAGAAAGATAAGAATCTGGGATACGAGACCTGATGGGCCAAATGAACCTAAAATGATAATTCCAGAGCGCACAGATTGGATTTGGTCAGTTGCCTTCAGTCCTGACGGTCAAAAGCTTGCCACTGGCAGTGATGACAAAATAGTCAGAATTTGGGATTTTGAGACTCATAAATGTCTTCAAGAATTGGAGGGACACAGAAATTGGATCAGGTCAGTTGCTTTCAGTCCTGATGGCGAACAGCTTGCCAGTGGTAGTGATGGTCATACCGTCAGACTCTGGAATGTTCAAACGGGTAAATGTATTAAAACTTTGCGGGAACATACAGATAGGGTCAGGTCAGTTGCTTTCAGTCCTGATGGTCAACAGCTTGCCAGTGCTAGTGATGACAAAACCATCAAAATCTGGAATGTTCAAACGGGTGAATGTCTTAATACTTTGCTCGGACACACAGATAGGGTCAGGTCAGTTGCTTTTAGTTCCGATGGTGAACAGCTTGTCAGTAGCAGTGACGACAAAACAATAAAACTTTGGGATGTGAAAAAGGGTGAATGTTTGAAAACTTTGCGCGGACATATAGATCAAGTCGAGTCTGTTGCCATCAGTCCCGATAATCGATACATCGTTAGTGGCAGTGATGATCAGACTGCGAAAATTTGGGAAGTTCAAACGGGTAAATGTCTGCGAAGTTTGGAACACACAGATAAAGTCAAGTCAGTTGCTTTCAGTCCCAATGGTGAAATTATCGCTACCAGCAGTCAAGATGCGGAAATAAAGTTGTGGAATGTCAGGAAAATTTTGGTTTCAAAGCTGAAAAAAAGCTACAAGATACTGAAGGTATATCCTCTGTACTATCAGATGGATATCACTGGAGCGATCGGTTTGACAGATACTCAAAAATATACCTTGAGAATTCTAGGTGCGGATGATACTCTTAAACAAAATAAAGTGTCAACTTAGGCATTTTGTGATTAGAATTCCACAAGGAGATAAGAACATGAAAAATTCCGAAGCCAACAATCAACAAACTTCCGCTCAGCAAGACAACAAAACATCAACACTATCTCCTGAACCCAATCAACCTCCGAAGCTAAAACGCCAAAGAAATGGTCAGTACACAGGTTCTTTGCTTGGCTAACCAACCAGTTTCATAAAGTAAGTTAAGAATCGGTGGATTAGGTTCAACAGTAGTGGCGTATCTATCCAAAAGGATGCATTAAAAAGCTTAGAATTAGTTGTGATATTGCAATGTAACTGATATCTTGCACCATTCTTAAGAATCGAGAGGCGGAGCCTCCAAAATCTCGTTACCAGGTTCAACCTGGTAACGAGAATAAGAGCCTCTGGCTCTTGTTGAGAATGGTGCAAGATGTCAGATGTAATCTGTTTTTAATACATCTTTATAGTAGATGCGTTACTACTGCCGGGATTGTGCCTAAAACAAGGAAGAAGAAACATTATATTGAGTGCAGCATATATCTTTTTTAGGTAATTATACTCCCATGTCATTTCATAATGCCAATAGCCATTATATGAATAAAATACCCATTTACCCCAGTCGTTTTCGCCAATTTGGAGAAGCTGAAGGAAGTACATTTTACTTAGTCACCAATTCGCACCTACTTGACGTATTTTCTATAGAGGAAGATAAAAACTATAAAGAGTTTAAAATTATTGCTTATGATTCCAATGATGACTTTCTCAGATTATTAAAAAATGAAATTCACCCACCTGCTCACATTTTGGTAATCGCGCCAGAGTGCTTATTTGAGTCCGTACCTCCTAACGATTTGGGTTCAGATCGCAAACTTTTAATTTTTGCCTGTAACTCTGCGCCAACTCCGATTGAAGCTATTGAACACTTTCTCAGATGCGGTGAAAAAATAAATCCTAAAGAACAGGAGATGATAGCAGAGGATTTTGTTGCACAGTGCGAATCTGCTGAGATATTGAAATTGATTGATGAAGAATACCAAACTGTGGCTGAATTTCATCATCTGAACGATTCCTATGGATGGCATGAACAATTAGGTATGCTTGCCTGGGGAGAACAGCAAATATTTCCTTCAGGAGAAATTGCTTGTTTTCTCGTGCCTTTAAAAGGAATCAACGAACTTCCAGATTTAAAGTTTGATTTAAACGGAGAAATTCCATTAAGAGGTTATCCGATAGTCCATTCAGGGCCTCCATCCTTTATTCGCGAAGACCAAAAACGGATTTATCAAAAGCTTTCTACATTCAAAGAATATCCTGTCATTGCTAAAGTGAAAAATGGCGTAATAATCGATATTCACGCAACACACCCATCAGTTAAACCAGCCTTGGATATGCTGGAAGCACTATTCATGGTCGATTCGAGATTCAGGCAAATATTTGAGATAGGCTTTGCTATAAATAACCATCTTGAAATACTGCCACAAAACTCTGCTATGAACGAAGTTTATGGCGGTACAAAAGGTTGTGTTCATTTTGGTCTTGGAATGCTTCCTTACACTCAGTACCATATGGATATCATATGTCCAAAGATAAAAGTTCTTGGTCAAAATGATAAAGTCATCTTTGGTGGTAAGTAGCCATCATGAACTGCGTACACTAGGACGCATGAAAAATTTCTCTTAATCCCCCTCCCTGCTTGCGGGGAGGGGGTAGGGGGTGGGGTTTTTTCAAGTCAGGTAGGTACAAATAAACCTGACTATATAAATAAATTGGTTTGTAGTAAGTGCTGTCTTCGCTAAAGCGCTTACTACATACTTTGAATTTTTCTTGCCACCCTAAATTAAGTTGTTAGAGCAATAATTTCATCAAATTTAAAATTATATGCCATCTCGCGCAGAGTTAATAATAAGATTGTATTTTCTGGGGGGATTTCTGACAGTAGTTGGAAAATAGACTCATCGCTGCAAGAGCAAGCCGCAGAATGTAATTTTTGCACCCAATCATCAGGCATAACTGCAAGGTCACTCTTAGTCAAACTAAAAGATTCGGGAGAATTTTGCTCAACTGGCGCGGTTTCAAAGTAGGTATATTGGACACCCAAGCATTGAGCGAGTATGTCAAATATTTCTGATGAGCGAAACGGCTTGCTGATAAATCCATCACAGCCAGATGATAAAATTATCTCGCGTTCGTTGTCTAAGGCACTAGCAGTCACGGCAATAATCACCGTAGCTTGTCCGAGATCCTCCGCTTTTATTGCTTGGGTTGCATCATAACCATTCATCACGGGCATTTGCATATCCATAAAAATTACATGGGGATACCAACTTTGCCATAACTCCAAGGCTTGTTGTCCGTTTTCAGCTTCTTGCACCTCAAAGCCTACGGGGGCTAATATTTTTGTCATCAATTGTCGATGCTCCCGGGTGTCATCAACAACTAGCAAGCGATACGTGGGTTGGTTGGGAGCCAAACTTTTTACCCTGTGGTTTGATGTTGCTGTTGGTATTGGTAAGCCGCGTTGAACGCAAATATCAAAGGCGAAAACGCTTCCGCGTCCAACAACACTTTTAACTGTAATATCTCCACCCATTAGCTGCACAAACTTACGGCTGATAGCTAATCCTAAACCAGTACCTTCCTGGTGACAACGACCTGTTTCTGTTTGCACAAAGGCTGAAAACAAATTACCAATTTCTGATGAAGAAATACCTCTACCTGTGTCAATAACTTCAAAGTAAATTTTGCTTTCTTTTTCTTGTGAGCCAATCACTGATGCCCGTAGGGTTACATGACCAAAGTTGGTAAACTTGATCGCATTACTTAGCAAGTTTAACAGTACTTGTCTGAGTTTGCTTGAGTCTGTGATGATGTACTGTGGCAAGTCAGGAGCGATCTCAAAAGTCAGGCTCAATTTCTTGGCTGATGCTTTTAAGCGCAGCGTATCTTCTAAAGAATTTAACAGGTGATATAAATTAAAGCTATCTGAATTTAGTTTGATTTTCCCAGCTTCAATTTTAGACATGGACAGCACATCGTTGACTAATGACAACAAATGCTGACCGTTTTGATTAATAATGTCGATATACTCTTGATGTTCGGGCTGGTTGCACGTTGAGTCGTGCATAATTTGAGTAAAGCCCAAAATACTGTTAAGAGGAGTGCGAAGTTCGTGACTCATACGAGCGAGAAAATAACTTTTAGCCTCGTTAGCAATTTCGGCCTCTTCTTTCGCCCGTTTTAGTTCTGCTTCTTGTCGTTTTTGTTCTGACTCTGCGGATTTACGTGAGGTAATATCCAGAACCGAACCAAAAATTTTTGTAACTTGACCCCCATCATTAAAAAGCGCTGACCCTCTAGCTTCAAGATACCTGACAGAACCGGATGGTTGTACTATTTGATACTCTATTTCCTGATTAGCCCCTTTTGTGACAAGGTGTGAAAAACTTTGTTCAAACTTAGCTCGGTCGTTAGGATGCACAAACCGGAAATGTTCAGCTAAACTCGGTTCACCATGGGTGGGATTAATTCCATAGATCCGAAATGTTTCTTCTGACCAGAAAAATTTTTCACTTTCTAAATCGTATTCCCAACTGCCAACATGAGCAAGCCTTTGGGCTGATGCTAAAAGCGCCTTTGTGCGTAGTAGTTTTTCTTCTGCCTGTTTGCGTAAGCTGATATTCATGATCATGCCATCGAAAACCAGATCCCCATTTTCCTGCGGTTGCGGGTGAGATTTGGCGTATACCCACTTGATTTGACCTGATGGCGGGATCAGGCGAAATTCTATATCAAACGGTTCCAGAGTCTGAGCGGATCGGGTATTCGCTTTGTTGACCGCTTCCACGTCCAGAGGATGGATCATTGCCCATACAACGCTAAAGTCTTGTAGGAGTTCCTCTGGTGAGAGTTCATAAATTTCACGACAACCAGGGCTGATGTAAGTAAATTCATCGGAACCATCGCCATGCAAAACGTACTGATAAATCACACCGGGAATGTTCCTCGCCAACCGTTGGAATCTGGCATTGTTTTGGTTTAATTCCTCCGTCCTTTCTTTTACTTTCTGTTCTAATGTGTGGTTATACTGTTCTAACTGTTCTTGGGCTTTTTCTTGTTCTGCCAAAAGTTGCCGAACTTTTTGAATCAGTTGGTTGAGAACAGTAGCCACGATTCCGACTTCATCAGTGGTGGTTACGGGTGCTTGCAACTCGAAATTTGATTCCTGGGTAGCCTGCTGGGCTACTTTCGTTACAGATTGTAGCGGACGGATGAGAGCTTGACTGGTGCAGAGGGTGATGATAACAGCGAGTACCACCGAGATCAGCATACTAACAACAATGATTTGCAGGCGAATTCTGGCGAAAGTGTCTAAAGCTTCCTCTGCTTCCTCGACTTCCTCGTTAATTACCGCCACTGCTTTGTCTATGTCTGCTACAAATTTTGTGAGTTTCACAGCTAAAGGACTGCTATCCAAATCAACAAGTTTGGCGTGAATGGCTTCAATTTCTGCGGGTGTGAAACGTCGCTGGTTCAATTGTTGGAAGATAGCCTTTGTCTGTTGGAAGTAGTTTGTAACAAAACCATCATAATCTTGCCGCAATTTCTCGAAAGCCTCTTGTTCTTGGGCTGATTCCTCTACTTTGGGGTTGGTGTAAGAAGACTGAAATTCTCTCCAGGTTTGCTTTAGTTGCGATGTACGCTCTTGATACAGAGCATAGCGTTGTCGAAAAAGTTCTGGTTTGTCCAGCAAATGAGGTAGTTCTTGTTCGAGGCTCTTGGACTTTAGCAGGTCTGTTTGCAATTTATGCAGAAGGTTAATTTCTTGCAGAGCATCCTGAATCAAATTTCGAGAATGTTGCTGGTATGTTTCTCCGATCGCAATCCCAGCGATTGTTCCAGTTAAGGCAATACCCAGAGTCAAAGCATAACCAAAACTAATTTTGCTAGAAATATTCAAGCGGTGCAACCACTGTTTAAATCTAGTCAAGAAACGATTGCTGGGAGGAAAGGAATTCATATTTATTTTTATTTAGTTGTCATAATTTGTATTGGAATCTAAGTATTACATAGAAGGTGCGCCAGTCGCAATTAAGCGCTTAAACAAACCTTCTGTTCAACCGGGAGCAACGCGATTTTGTAAAAGTAGGCATTAAAAAGGCGATCGCAAAACAGTCGTTTCAGTGGATAAAAAGCATTTAGTTACCGAATAAAAAAGTATTATCACGCATAAGCTAAAAATAGCGCTTTGATTTGTAAGTTAGTATTTCAAGACTTTGAAACTCAAGCAGCAGAAAATCACCCATATTTTTGGGTGATTATTGTTATATTAGATTTCAGTTCGCTAGTAGATTTGGTATAATTAGTATCTCAGAAGTGGGATTAATGACATCAAGCCATACAGCCTTGCATTGCTACAAAGTTTATTCTGTCTTGTTTTCAATCTTTTTTTACCAGGACTTACGCAAACTAACGAAAGTAGCGGTAATTCATGAATTACCGCTACGCAAGAATAAGGTTTTCGGCCACATCTTGCATAAGTCCTGTTTACGTCGAACTTAGGTCAAATATAAACAAAGGTCAATTTAAAAGTGTCAAAAATTACAGTAAATCCTGAGCGTTTACGCCAATTTGGTAAGAGAGAAGGAAGTACGTTTTGTGTTGTAACTAATACTTCTTTGCTAGATAAGCTTGTAATCAAAGAGGGAAATGGATATAAAAACTACAAGATAATTCCCTATGATGCAGGAGATAATTTTACGGAAATATTAAGTAACCAAATTCCTGAACCTGCTCACATCCTTGTCATCGCGCCAGACTGCTATTTCCGTTCTCCAGAACCGCGACATCTTGGCGTACACAGAAAACTTTGCATTATGGCTTGCAATTCCACTCCCACATCTATAGAGGCAATTGACCATTTTCTCAAATGTGGCGAAAACACTGATCCATGTGAACAAGAAAAAATTGCTGAATGCTTCTTTGTTAATTGTGAAGCCGCCGAAAAACTCAAGTTTTTTGACGAGGAATATCAAATTACTGCTGAATTCCAGCATGTTAATCATCAGTTACAGTGGCACGAACAAATAGGAGAACTTCAATGGGGAGAACAACAATTATTTCCCTCTGGAGAAATCAGCGTTCTGCCTGTAGAAATTTTTACCTCAAATTTAAATGCCAACCTTGACATCAGTGGCAAATTAGCTTTAAGAGGAACTCCTATATTGCATTCGGGTACGCCTTCTTTTCTTCCAGAAGACCAGGAAAGAATCTTTCAGACTCTTTGTACTATGAAGGAGTATGCTGTTATTGCCACGCTACACAAAGGTACTATTACTACAATAGAGGCTTCTCACCCTGCTGCTCAACCAGCAGCCGACATGCTAAATGCTTTGTGTGATGTAGATTCTAGATACAAGATAGTTGTAGAAATTGGATTTGCTATTAACCACCATTTAAAACTGTTTCCAGGAAACTCTGCAATGAATGAAGTATACGCTAACGCTAACGGAACAGTTCATTTTGGACTCGGGTTAATTCCCCATACTCAATATCACCTTGATATTATCTGTCCGTTTATCAAGGTGCTTGGGGAAAATGATAAGTTGATATTTGGTGGATTGACACTCACCTGCTAACCTTACGGTGTAGTAGGTGGGGCTATGCCCTACATATATCGGCTTTGTAGGGCATAGCCCTACCTACTTAGATTTTTTCAATAATCAAACCGGATTCCCATAGAATCAATCTTGCCATGCTGCTAAATATTCATACAACTGCCAACGTGCATTAACTTCCGCTTGCGCTTCTTGTAGCAAGCGCTTGGCAAGTTCTGGTTTACTCTTAGCAAGCATTTTGAAGCGATTTTCTTGATACATGGACTCTTCTGGTAACTGCTTGGGTGCTTGCATATCCAACTGTAAAGGATTCTTTCCTTGTTTTCGCAACAGGGGATTATAGCGATACAGCAACCAACGTCCTGATTCTACCAAAGCTTTTTGATGACTCATTGCCGTAGTCATATTGATACCGTGGGCAACGCAATGACTGTAGGCAAGAATCAACGATGGTCCGTCGTAAGCTTCCGCTTCTAAAAATGCTTTGAGAGTATGTTCATCTCGTGCGCCTAATGCTACACTCGCTACGTAAACATTACCGTAACTCATCGCGATCAGCCCTAAATCTTTCTTACCAGCAGGCTTGCCACTGGCGGCAAATTTCGCCACTGCTGCCCGTGGCGTTGCTTTGGAAGATTGTCCACCTGTATTTGAATATACTTCGGTATCCATGACTAGGATGTTGACATTGCGATCGCTGTTAAGTATGTGATCGAGTCCGCCAAAATCAATATCATACGCCCAACCGTCACCGCCAACAATCCAGACACTCTTTTTGACGAGATAATCAGCGAGGGATTTTAGATTTTGGATTTTGGATTGGGGGAGTGAGGAGTTAGGAGTGAGGAGTGAGGAGTTAGGAGTTAGGAGTTTATTTAAGAGTTTTTTCAGTAGGGCTACTCGTTGGCGTTGTTCGTAAATTTCTGCCTCGTTGGTTTGTGGTGCGTTTAATATAGATTGAACCAAATCATCAGGAATTAATGGTTGCAAATCTTCCTCACTCCCTACTCCCCACTCCCCATTCCCGAATTCTCGCAATAATTGCGCTGCGTATTCGGCTTGTTTGTCTAGAGACAGCCGGAAACCAAAACCGAATTCGGCGTTATCTTCAAATAAACTATTAGACCATGCTGGGCCTCTGCCTTCAGCATTCTTTGTCCAAGGGGTTGTCGGGAGGTTTCCGCCATAGATGGAAGAACAACCTGTGGCGTTGGCAATAATAGCGCGATCGCCAAATAGTTGTGTTAGCAATTTTAAATAAGGTGTTTCGCCACAACCAGCACAAGCACCGGAAAATTCAAACAAGGGTTCTTGTAGTTGTTGTTGGCGAATTTGGTTAGTTTTTAATTGTCTGCGATCGCGATTCGGTAAATTCAAGAAGAAATTCCAGTTTTCCCGTTCTTGCTCCCGTAGGGGTAACTGTGGTTCCATATTAATTGCCTTGCGTTCTGGCTGCAATTTATTTTTCGCAGGGCAAATATCTACGCAGATACCGCACCCCGTACAGTCTTCCGGTGCTACCTGAATAGTAAATTTCTGTCCGCTAAAGTCCTTATCTTTGGCATTAGTTGACTTAAACGCCACAGGTGCGTTAGTTAACTCACCAGTTGCATAAACCTTACTGCGAATAGCAGCGTGAGGACAAACCATCACACACTTGTTGCACTGTACGCATATATCCGCTTCCCAAACGGGAATTTCTTGAGCCACATTGCGTTTTTCCCATTTAGAAGTGCCAGTGGGAAATGTACCGTCCACAGGTAAGGCACTCACAGGTAATTCATCTCCCTGCCATGCCATCATTTTACCTAGGACTTTTTGGACGAATTCGGGTGCAGCGCTGGGGAGTGGGGAGTTAGGAGTTAGGAGTGAGGAGTTAGGAGTTAGGAGTTGTAGAGACGCGCCATGGCGCGTCTGTACAGGAGTTAGGAGTTTTTTTCCTGGTTTTACTTCGACTTTTTGCAAATTCTCTAATGTTTCGTCTACTGCTTGCAAGTTCATGCGGACTACTTCCGCGCCTTTTTTGCCGTAAGTTTTTTCAATTGCTTGTTTAATTTTGGTTATTGCTTCTTCTTGAGGTAAAACTCCGGCTAAGGCAAAAAAGCATACTTGCATTACTGTATTAATTCTTCCGCCCATGCCACTTTCACGGGCAACTTTAGTAGCATCTATAACGTAAAATTTTAGTTGCTTTTCGATTATCTGTTGCTGCACTTTAACTGGGAGATGTTCCCAAACGGTATCAGCGTCGTAAGGGCTATTGAGTAGAAATGTTGCCCTAGGTACAGCAGTTTTCAGAACATCCACCCTTTCCAAAAATGCCCATTGATGACAACCGATGAAGTTTGCTTTATCTATTAAATAAGTAGAGCGAATTGGCTGTTGACCGAAACGCAAGTGAGAAACTGTCATTGAGCCAGATTTCTTGGAGTCGTAGACAAAATAACCTTGGGCGTAGTTGTCGGTTTCTTCACCAATAATCTTGATAGAATTTTTGTTCGCGCCCACCGTACCATCAGAACCTAAGCCGTAAAACATTGCTCGGACAACCTGATCTGGTTCGGTGGAAAAGTTGGGATCAAAGTTTAAGGAAGTATTACTAACGTCGTCATTAATACCAATAGTTATGTGATTTTTCGGATGTGGGAGAGCGAGATTATCGAAGATTGCTCGTACCATCGCCGGTGTAAATTCTTTAGAAGAAAGACCGTAGCGACCACCGATGATTTTGGGGAGTGGGGAGTGGGGAGTAGGGAGTAGGGGGGAGGGAGAGAAATTTTCTTCTGTTGTCCCCTTCCTCGTGCCGCTTGTTCCCTTGTCCTTCCATTCTTCGTGGATGGCGGTGACAACATCAAGATACAGTGGTTCTCCGATGCTACCGGGTTCTTTGGTGCGATCAAGAACTGCGATCGCTTTTGTTGTTTCCGGCAAAATCTCTACAAACCGTTTAACATCAAAGGGGCGGTAAAGTCGCACTTTAACCACACCGACTTTTTCACCACGGGCGTTGAGGTAATCTACTGTTTCATGGACTGTTTCACAACCTGAACCCATGAGGATAATAACGCGATCGGCATCCCTTGCCCCGTGATATTCATAAATTTGATAATGTCTTCCTGTACGTTGTCCAAATTCATCCATTACTTGCTGGACAATTTCTGGACAGGCGTTGTAGTAAGGGTTAGCACTTTCACGCGCTTGGAAGTAAACATCAGGGTTTTGAGCAGTTCCCCGCAATACTGGATCGTCTGGAGTTAAAGCACGACTGCGATGAGCAAGTATTAATTCTTCATTAATTAACGCCTGAAAGTCGCCATCTTGTAGTAATTGCACTTTTTGAATTTCATGGGAGGTGCGGAAGCCGTCAAAAAAGTGCATAAACGGTACTCGTGCTTTTAGAGTAGCCGCTTGAGCGATGAGAGCAAAATCATGCGCTTCCTGCACCGAAGCTGAACATAGGAGTGCAAAGCCAGTCGCACGGGCTGCCATTACGTCACTGTGATCACCGAAAATGGATAAAGCATGGGTAGCGAGCGATCGCGCTGCAACATGAATAACGGCGCTAGTCAGTTCACCAGCAATTTTGTATAGGTTGGGGATCATTAACAATAATCCCTGAGATGAGGTGAAGGTAGTAGTCAGAGAACCCGTTTGTAATGCTCCATGCACGGCTGCGGCGGCTCCCCCTTCGCTTTGCATTTCAATCACCAAAGGAACTGTACCCCACAGGTTTGAACGACCTTCAGATGACCAAGTGTCTGTCCATTCGCCCATTGCTGAAGAGGGAGTAATCGGATAAATGGCAATGACTTCATTTAAACGGTACGCTACACGGGCTACAGCCTCATTTCCATCTATAGTTGCAAAGGTTTTATTCTTCATTTTTCTTTCCTCTTGCTACCCGCAAATGTCAAAATATCTATTCCGCTAATTACTAGTTAATAAAGTTTGTTAGCTGCGGATAAAAACTAGTGTTTAAGAGCAACTTTAAATTCTTAATATGAGAATTAATCATGAAAAAATAATAATATTTATGATTAACATTATTGGAGCGTTAATATAATTTTTAAGTGAATATTTTAGCTCCAATTATTAGTATCTCATCTGCATATATGCATTGATTAGTAATTATTAATAATGTACTCAAACTGAAAAGCTGTCACTGCGTAAGGCTTTCAGAAAATTTAATCTTTTTTTCGGGTAGAGGTGCGGGAATTAATTATGGGCATTGGTCAATATTTGTCGGTTAAGGGGTAAGGGGGAAAGGGAAAAGGCGTAAAATAAGCATCTTCTTCCCCTTCCCCTTTAACCTTTTACCTTATCCCTTGCAGTATTGGGGCATTGGTGATTTTAAGGACTTCCAAATCAAAAAATATCCTGTTTGAATGGAATAATGATAATTTTTATACTATCCTTCGTTAAATAATACTTAAATTGAGGCTATATCTGAATATCTTGCACCAATGCCAATAACTGATATCTTGCACCCTCCGGGTTCGCCCAACGGGAGAGCCAGTTAAGTGGGCGCGCTCAACCCGCCGTTTGTCCTAAGAGGACACGCTATGCGCTAAGAGCGCACGCTTCAAGGGACGCGAACTTTAAGAGGTCTCACCAGAGCCGGCACGAGGGAAACCCGACGCAGAGCGCGCTTACTCACCATTCTCAACAAGAGCCAGAGGCTCTTATTCTCGTTACCAGGTTCAACCTGGTAACGAGGGTTTATTCTCGTTACCAGGTTGAACCTGGTAACGAGGGTTTGGAGGCTTTGCCTCCTGGCTGTTGCGATTGGTGCAAGATATCAGAATAACCGCCAAAGATTAAAATCCACAGCGTAGAGACGCCCCGCCGAAGGGTTTCTATTAGACCTAGGCGTGAAAAATAATGTAGAGACGCGAAATTTCGCGAATGTAGAGACGCGAAATTTCGCGTCTCTACAAGGATTTTGGATAACGCATAATTAATTTTCGGAGATGTCTATTATGCAACCAGGAATTTATAATTCCGAGTGGGCTTGTATTACCAGTTAACGAAAAAAATCATCCTTGGGATATATCCCTATTTATATAGTATAATTTATGCTTTTTAGCATAGATTATTGTAGTAGCGCGGTAAAAAGCTCATGGTTTTGCAGCCAGGAATAGGCTTGCTAAATTAGATAAATACAATTTGATATGGTACTAAAGCAAGAAAAAATTTGCTATTTTAATTTACTGTCCCAACCAGAATTGTTAAACGGACAAGTAATATCATCAATCAAGATAACAAAATTAGTAGCAAAATAGGCAAAACAAAATTAGAAAAAAGATAGTAGCTAACATTTTTTAATTGAATCTTGACCTAAACAAAAGTACGGATAAGCATGACTCAAGAGCAAACAACTTTCCTTGAAGATTTATGTGCAGGTGGTGGAGAGATGGGAGCCGCTATCCGCGCCTTTGATTGGTCAAAAACTTGCTTGGGTGCGCTTACGAATTGGCCTTTGAGCCTGCGAACAGCAGTCAGTATTTGCCTTAACTCCCGCTTTCCAATGGTCATTTGGTGGGGAAAGGATTTGGTTTTGCTCTACAACGATGCGTGGTGTCCTATTTTGGGTTCTAAGCATCCGCAAGCATTGGGAAAACCAGGGCGAGAAGTTTGGCCGGAAATTTGGGATATTATTGGGACGCAGTTGGAAAGTGTTCTATCCACAGGGCAAGCAACTTGGGCTGATGATATGCTTTTGCTGGTGGATAGGTACGGTTACACAGAAGAGGCTTACTTTACCTACTCCTACAGTCCGATTTTTTTGGAAAACGGGGAAATAGGCGGCGCGTTTACTGCGGTTACGGAAACAACACAACGGGTTATAGGACAGCGCCGATTAGGAACTTTACGGGATTTGTCAGCTAAGGTGATGCTGGCGAAAAATGTTGAACAAGCCTGCGGGTATGCGCTGGAAACTTTAGCGAACAATTCAACAGATATCCCTTTTGTACTGCTGTACATGATAGATGAGGCAGGAGAGCAAGCACAATTACAAGGAGCAACCGGAATAAATTCTGGTACTCCCATCAGTCCGCAAGTAGTGGACTTGTGGAAGGGGAACAGGGAAGACGAGAATAGATTAGGAATTTGGCCGTTTACACAAGTGGTGGGTACGGGTGAAGCTCAGCTAGTCGAAAATTTAGAGGCACAATTTGGCTACTCACTGGAATTAGCTAATTCTGCACTGGTACTACCGATCGCTCAACTCAATCAAAAACATCCTGCTGGTTTGCTCGTAGTCGGGATTAATCCCAGACGTGCTTTAGATGAAGATTATCGCAGTTTTTTTGATTTAATTACTAGTCATGTCGCAAATGCGATCGCTAATGCTCGCGCCTATGAAGAAGAACGCAAACGCGCTGAAGCTTTGGCAGAATTAGACCGAGCAAAAACCGTTTTCTTCAGTAATGTCAGTCACGAATTTCGCACGCCACTAACGTTAATGCTAGCACCACTGCAAGATATGTTAGTGGATGCAAATAATACCTTGACGTCTACATCTCGTTTCCAGTTGCAGATGATACACCGCAACGGACTGCGATTACTGAAGCTGGTAAACATTCTATTAGACTTTTCCCGCATTGAAGCCGGACGCATTCAAGCCGTCTACGAACCGACAGACTTAGCCACATTCACAGCCGACTTAGCGAGTGTATTTCGCTCAGCCATAGAACAGGCAGGTATGAGGCTGATAGTAGACTGTCCGCCTCTGCCAGAACTTGTTTACGTTGACCGCGAAATGTGGGAGAAAATAGTTCTCAACCTCCTCTCCAACGCCTTTAAATTCACCTTTGAGGGAGAAATCACCGTCCGACTATACCAAAATCTAAAATCCAAAATCCAAAATCCAAAATCCATAGTCTTAGAAGTACGGGATACGGGCATAGGCATTCCTGAATCAGAAATACCCCATCTGTTTGAGCGTTTCTATCGCGTCAAAGGAGCAAAAGGACGTACTTATGAGGGTTCAGGAATTGGGCTGTCACTCGTACAGGAACTAGTGCAACTGCATGGGGGAACTATACAGGTACAAAGTGTAGAGGGAAAAGGTAGCAACTTCACCGTGTCGATTCCCACTGGCTTTGCCCACCTACCCCAAGAGCGCATCGGTGCCACCCGAACCCAAGCCTCAACCGGACTAGGAACCGCTCCCTATCTGGAAGAGGCTTTGCGCTGGCTACCACAGCCGGAAGATGGGGCATCGGGCATTGGGCAAGGGGCATCGGGCATTGGGCAAGGGGCATCGGGCATTGGGCAA
>JBHYDF010000067.1:0-36006 GCA_051861145.1 Nostocaceae cyanobacterium | reverse complement strand
TTCATGGTTCATGGTTCATGGTTCATGGTTCATGGTTCATGGTTCATGGTTCATGTTTCATGGTTCATGGTTCATGGCTATTAACCATTAACTATTAACCATTAACTATTAACCATTAACCATTAACCACTAACAAACAACTTCTTCTAGTTTAATTAAAACTAATGACTTCATGGCTATTGTCTGTATGTCTGCGTATTTGCTTTTTGACAATTAGCTACTACTGGCTTATTGCCTAACTTTTAGCCTCTATTTTGAAAGTAGACATAACCAATTATGATTATTGATACTTGTCATTTGAGGTTGAATTGGTTATAGTCAAAAATAATTTGTAGAATGTTGTTGTCAGGACTTAGGCAGAAAGTTTTGAGGTAGTTAACCTGATTGTAGATAGCAGAAACTAAGTTGTGCGGCAAAGTAGAGATTTACCAGAAATATTAGGTTGCGATAAACGAAGCGATTACACCTCTGGCGTATCGCCGCTTTGGCAAAAATAATGATTTATTACCTGAAATGAATGAAGGTATTCTTTATTATGCCATCGTACAGCAAATCCTCTATCGTCCTAGTCTAGACCACAGCAACAGTTCAGATTACGATATTCAAAGTCTGTGCTTGTTTTTCACAAAAATTACTACTAAAAAAATGGCTAAAATGTATTGATGATTACAAATTGTTGCTTAAGGATTATATGTAGTTTACGATTACAATGAATATACTGAAACGTGCAAATGTCAAGAAAATGACATAGAATTGCTACAATAGTTAACAAATGCTGCGGTTGTGTAATTTAGGTTAACTATTGGATAGAAATACTTTGAGAATGAGTAGAATGTACAGATACAACCACGCTAGAGACTATCCTTCATGGATCGGCTACTCTAGAAGTGTATACCGTTGTTTCAGTCCTCAGTTATTCAAATATTTTGCTTCTGAGGCATATTACACAGTACCAAACCAAATTCTTATAAACAAAGAGCTCCCACAAATCACATGCCTGTGACTGAGAAAAAAAGAACTCGCGATTTGCCCCAAATTAACGAAAGAATTCGCTTCCCGAAAATTCGGGTGATAGATACAGATGGTGCCCAATTGGGAATACTGACCCCACAGGAAGCGCTGCAATTAGCAGAGGAAAAAGAGCTAGACTTAGTGCTGCTCAGTGACAAGGCTGACCCGCCCGTTTGTCGGATTATGGACTATGGGAAATACAAGTTTGAGCAGGAGAAGAAAGCGCGGGAAGCCAGGAAAAAGCAGCATACGGCTGATGTGAAAGAAGTGAAGATGCGCTATAAGATAGAGGCACATGATTACAATGTGCGTGTTAAGCAAGCAGAGCGTTTTCTTAAAGATGGCGATAAAGTTAAAGCTACTGTGATGTTCCGGGGTCGAGAAATCCAACATAGCGATATGGCGGAAGATTTGCTCAAACGGATGGCTACGGATCTAGAAGCGGTAGCTGAGGTACAGCAAGCACCCAAAAAAGAGGGGCGAAATATGATGATGTTACTTTCGCCGAAGAAATAAGCGTACTGATTTTAGATTTTAGATTTTGGATTTTAGATTGGAGATACTGTTAGTGGTTAATGGTTAATGGTTAATGGTTGATAGTTAATAGCTATGAACCATCAACCATGAACAATCAACAATCAACAATCCAAAATCTAAAATCCAAAATCCAAAATCCAAAATTGATAGTCCTGAGTGCTGAGTGGGAAAAATAATACTCAGTTGCTCAGGACTTTTGCTATTTCCAGGAATATAGCTAAGGCGGATAAACTGCCTTTCAATAACTATCTGGTCATGCAGAAATGAGCAACTAAGTTAATGCATTGGCGCATTGCATATTTTTTGTTGGGACTGTCCTTTGTTGGTTGTTCATGGTTCATGGTTTATGGCTATTAACCATTAACCATTAACCATTAACTACTCACAACTTGTAAAACTGCATGGAACTGAAAAATTACTGGTCTGCTCCCAAAAAAGGCATCTCGTCGCAATTACTAAAGTGGGTAAATCTCCGACCTGAAGAAGGCGATCGCACTTGGTTAATGTTCGCTTTTTATACAACTACTTCCATAGGATTGCGGTGGTCAGAAGATTCTACGGTAGCGCTGTTTTTGGATGAATTTGGAGCTAAATCCCTGCCTTGGATATATATCGCTAGTGCGGTAAGTGGTGCTGTTTTAGTTTATTTATATTCTTGGCTACAAAGGATTTTCCCCTTACGACGGGTAATAGTGGCGATCGCGCCGTGTATGTTCCTGCCATTAGTTTTATTACGCCTGGGTTTACACGTTTCCCACCTTTCCGTCTTTATCATATTCTTACTACGGCTATGGGTAGACGCATTTTACGTTGTCAATGACCTTAACACATCCATCACTGCTAACCAACTCTTCAATATCCGAGAGATTAAGCGTGCTTACCCACTCATCAGCAGTGGCATTTTAGTAGCAGATATTCTCAGTGGCTTTAGTCTGCCTTTTTTGCTCCTATTCGTTGGCTTGGATAACGTCATCATGCCGATTGCTGGTATATTCATCAGCTTAGGAGCAGGCATTCTCTTTTATCTAAGTAAAAATTATCCGCAGGCTTTTCCTAATATTCCCCAAAGAGAGATAAAACAAACACAACACTCTCAAAAACGCCGCCTTTTTGGTCCCTTAAAACGCTATGCCTGGCTGTTATTTGCCTTTTTTGCTCTTTTGCAAGCGATGGGAGTGTTAATAGATTTTCAGTATCTCACTCAACTCAAATCCAATTTTCAAGGTAAAGATATTGCCAGCTTTTTAGGTTTATTAGGTGGAATTACGGGGATATGCGAGCTAGCGATGCAATTGTTTTTCTCTAGCCGCGCTCTTGAACGTTTTGGGGTGTTTGTCACTGCTGCAACTTTACCAGTTACCGTAGGCATTTTCATGCCTTTAACTATTCCTCTGCTTGGTTTATTGCCGTTGAGCAAAGCGCACAATCTTTTATGGGGTCTAGTTATTCTCAAATTCTTAGATGAAATTTTACGTTACACCTTTGTTGTCAGTAGTGGGCCTCTGCTTTTCCAACCCATCCCAGATAAAATTCGTAGCCAAGTCCAGTCATTATCAGGAGGCGTTGCTGATGCTTTCGGTGCTGGTACAGCGGGTGTAGTCATTCTCGCTACCCTGTGGTTGGCAAGACGGTTTATGTCCACGCCCATACACGATTCAATGATGATAGTAGAAACAGTAGCCGTAGCTCTATTGTGTTTGGGAGTGATTTGGCTACTGCGATCGCACTACGTTAACCTACTAGTCTTAAGTGCAGGACAAGGACAATTAAGTGCTACAGATGTAGATTTGCGTGCATTTAAGCAAGCCGTCGTCAAAGCTTTAGGAGAAAAAGGTACCGAAGCAGATAAACGCTCTTGTATTGAACTTTTATCTCAAATTGACCCCCAAGGTGCAACAGAAGTGTTAGCACCCCTGCTAATCAAGCTACCCCCTTCCTTGCAGAAACCCAGTTTAGAAGTGATGCTGGCGGTGGGTGCAAATCCTACTTATTTACCAGAAATTCAAGCTCTGTTGCAACTTCCCCAATACAGTGTCAACCCAGAAGTTTTTGCTCTTGTTCTTCGCTACGTTTGGCTTTGTGAGTCCGAACCAGATGTCAGTCAACTAGAACAGTACCTCAGAGAAGACCAACACTCAATTATTCGCGCCACCGCCGCCGCCTTATTGTTGCGTCAAGGAACGCCCATACAAAAGGTAGCCGCAACCAAAACCTTGCGGCGGATGCTGACTCACAAACAAGAACGGGAACGGGTAAATGCTGTAAAAGCACTGAGAGAAGCGGTTTATTTGCAAGCACTGCGGATTCACATACCGAATTTGTTGCAGGATGAATCTTTAGGTGTGCGCTGTGCAGTATTAGAAATGATTGCAGCAACGCATTTGGAAGAGTATTATTCAGCGCTACTTTTGGGACTTTACTACAAGTCAACTCGAACTACGGCGATGCGTGCTTTGGCGAAGTTGGAAAATGAAGCCTTAGGGATGTTAATTAATTTAGCTACTGATATTTATAAACCAGAAGTAGTACGGATGTATGCTTGGCGTACTATTGGTCAAATTCCCAGCTTAGAAGCAATGGATACCCTATGGCTGCATTTGGAAATATCTAAGGGTATTACCAGGGATCATGTTCTTCGCGCCTTACTAAAAAGGCTACAACAAGAAGGAATTGTCGGTATAGTAGATGGTTTTCATGAAAGCAAGGTAAAAAGATTAATTGAGGAAGAATTATGTTTTTTAGGAGAGATTTACGCTGCTTATATAGACTTCAAATCTCAAGGAGATATTTACGCTCACTATATAGATTTCAAAACTAAAGAAGATTTAGCAAATTATCAATCTAGTAGAAGAATTTTAGCTATTTTATCTTTGCTGCAACGCGCAATTTTAGAATTAGAAATAGATATTAAAGAGCGTTTATTACTGCTATTACAGCTAATTTATTCTCAAGAGAATATTCAAGCAGCAGCATTCAATCTTGGGTCTGAATCAACAGTAAATTTAGCGCGGGGTTTAGAAATTTTAGACCATACTATAACTTTGCCGAGTAAATCAGTATTACTGAATATTTTAGATAAGCGATCGCCCGCAGAAAAACTACAATATTTAGAAGCAGCGGGGTTAGCAAAATACGAACAGATGGTAGTCAATGAACGTACTCGCTTCTTGTTGGAAAAACAGGAATTGCTTTCCGACTGGTGCTTGGCTTGCTGTTTTCATTTTGCTCAAGTTTCCCGTGTCCGACTAACGAGCGAACAAGTTTTAGCAAGTTTGCGTCACTCAACAGGCTTTGTCAGGGAAGCAGTAATAGCATACTTGAATGTAGTTTCACCCCGCGTTCTTCTCAGAATATTACCTCAGTTACAAAATGATCCGCATCCACTTGTAGCTGCTCAAGTTAAAGAGTTGATGGAGAAGAATCGAGTTAGTGGATAGTGGTTAATATCAATACTGCTCGGTTCATGTGAAACAGTTTATAGAGAGGGATATGGGATGTTTGGTAGTACAGCATCGGCGGATAACACCTTTGTTCTATCGTGTTCATGATAAAAAAGGTGTTGCTTAAACTCAGGTGAAATAGTCTGACTATACTTGACTATGTAAACTGGAACTATAAGCTGAAGTAAAGATTACAAATATCAAAGTAGAAAGCCACTCCAGGCTTTAAAAATTAAAGGTAGTTCGTATTGTTCCTACATAAATAGTGTCGTTGTTGTCGTTGTGTTCTGGATTGGTAACTAAAAACACGCCAGGGGTAATGGCGATATTATCTGTAACTTGTAGGCGATAGAAAGCCTCTAGATGTAAAGAGGTGTCATCATCCTCTACCTGGGTACTGTCTACGACCTTTGGCGGCATACCGAAGACAAAGCCAGCTAAATTACCTTTCCCCCCCAAGTCTGGCAAAGCTAAAATCACAGCATAGTTAAATATATCTGCTTCGTCATCGCTAACTTCTGACCGTGCTAATTCGTAACCAGCCCAACCGGAAAGGATAAATTTAGGACTTATTTGCCAACTGGCTTCTAAGCCAAAGGAATCTGCTGAAGTTGCAACATTGCCAAAGGGGCTGCGGGCATTAGCACTGCCTGTACTTCCTGTCAAGTTCACCTCACTAGCTTCGTTATAGTAGGCGTGAACGTAAGTCAAGCCTAAGTCTAAATTTTTGATAGGGGCAAAGGTTAGTTGTGCCAAAGCCCCGTAGCCACCATTGAACAGCCCTTCTTTATCATCAGGATTGTCGGCATCAGTAGCTAAATAGGCTAAGGAGAAACTAGCGCGATCGCTCAACTGGTAGTTTACACCGAACCCTGCACCGGAAGCTTCTCGGTAAATCGGGTTATACCTTCCAAAGCGAGAAATAGCACCGCTACCGCTACTTTGTACAGGACTGAGTGGATCAACAATGTCAGTTAATTCAGTTTCAGTAGCCGCAAGAGTAACTCTCAGGCGATCGCCTAACGGAAAGTAATAGTAGGTATCATCCAGCCCAACGTCATTGTCATCATCTCCATCAACTCCCAAACGGGTCATCCTGGTACCTGTAACCCCATCATCAAACTCAGTAATGTTTCTACCTTGCAAGCGGATTCTGAGACGGTCTTTCCCTGTAAAGCTGGTGTCAAAATTCAGACGCGCTCTATTGGTGAGTATGATGTTATCTTCCAAGTCTGGGTTATTGTTAGGATTGTCGTCTTGATCGGCTGCATCGTCACCAAACACACTACCTAGAGCAAAGATAGCTTCACCATTCAGTTTAGTGGTGGTAGAAAACTGATTTGCCTCTAGTTCTGCGGTGTGGGCTTCTAGAGTATCTACACGACCCCGCAGTGTCGCTAATTCTGCTGAGAACTCCTCTTGCAACTTTTGGAGTGTGGCTAAATCCTCTTTAGTCACCGTGTTTGCTGTAGCAGTGGCAATTAGTTCGTTAACCCGGTCTAAACAAGCATTCAAACCAGCAGCAAATTCGTATCGTGTCATTGCCCGATTGCCCCGATACGTGCCATTTGGGTAGCCTGCAATACAACCATATCGTTCTACCAGCGATTGCAGTGCCACAAAAGCCCAATCTGTAGGTTGGACATCAGAAAGTTGGGAAACCGAGGTGACTTGTGCCATATTATTCTCAGAAAATTCAGCCACCGCAGCAGATTGTGTCTTAATTTGGATATTTGCTGGTACTTCAGCTAGCGTTGTCGGTGAAAAAATAAAGCTACCTACTACAGCGGCGGGGCTGATTAGTAAAGCATTCCACGAAATTTTTGACATCACTTCCTCACACCTAATTTGTTAAGCACAAATTTCGATTTAACTACATAAATTCGGTACATTCTAGCCAATATTTACCATAATTTTCTTGACTTTTTGCACAATTAATAAACCTGATTATAAGTAGTCGGACATAATTAATTACACAACGTCCGCCGCGAAGGCATTTAAAGCTATCCAACGACCAGTTCCATTGGGGTTGAATTTGGCGGCGTAGAGAGTTCCCTCGGTCAGGAGTTGGGAATTAGCTTTCCTTTCTCTTTGTAATAAACAGCGATTTCCCCATCGAAAATCTTGGATATTTAAAAGGAATAAATGCCTACCATTGCTGTAAATAAAGAGTTTAGGCAGCTTTATTTATGTTCTTCAAAGTAAATTGTAGTGCCAACATCAAAATCTTATTTAACCTATATGCCGCTCTGTCAACTAGTACAAATAAGAATTTTTACCCCAAAAAATAGTTAAACGAGATAGAACTGTTGCCGGCTTTGAAATGTCAGTTTTATGAGAATTTTCTCATGAAAAAATTATGAGATTTGCATGAGAATTTTCTCATCTTTCTTAGTATTATTACTGTGTGTTATTGTTTGAGATTTACAAATCTAAGTTTGAATACTTACAAGATGACACATTCGCCTAAATTAGCCACAAAATCTTATAAATAAAAGGAAAAATATTGCAACTATTGCCATCAAACTTACAGTTTTAGCACTTGCAATTAAAGTTATATTTATTACATTTATGCATATCACAATAACTTTAAGGTAAAGTTAAAGTTTGCTTAAATAATGTATAAGTTTAAGTAAGCAAAAAATTAAATTATTAACGGTACAGTTCAAGTTCGCTAAATGTATTGATTTGCATTTACTGAAAGAAAATGACAAAAGCAACTTCTGGCAAAATAGGCGGTAGCACAGCTAAATCATTAAGTGTGTGGAGGAACTTTGAAATAGAGCCAAGCATTAGAGACACTCCCACCAAAGTTGCGAAAACTCGCAAAAAAGGATTTAGTTGGGTTCTCAATGCCGTACTGCCACTAACGCTGACAATAGTTACTGGCGTGGCTGTCTTGCTGCCAGAATCATTGACCACAAACGCACGGTTGTCATTATTTACGTTCGCGCTGGCGGTAATTTTATGGTCAACCACGTCTTTCAACGCTGCTTTTGTTGCTTTAGCGGCAGTAATTTTGCTGGTGTTAACAGGTGGTGTCCCTCAAGAAAAACTGTATGAATCCTTAGCTTCCGATGTGGTGTGGCTGATGATTGGTGCGTTTATCTTGGGTAGTGCGGTGCAGCAAACTGGTTTAGCCGCCAGATTTGCTCAGCTTGTCGTTTCCCGTGCGCGTACTGTTGGTAGTGTCCTGTGGTTATTGACAACGATGATAATTCCACTGTCTTTCTTGATTCCTTCAACTTCTGGAAGAGCAGCAGTGGTAATTCCTATCTTTCACAGTATCGCTAATGCTGCCAATGACAAGCGCGTTACCAAGGCAATAGCCATACTCATGCCGACGGTGATTCTAGTATCCACTATCGGTACGATCATTGCCGCAGGTTCGCACCTCATCGCCAACGATTTGCTTTATCAAATCTCTAAACAGCAAATCTCCTTTACTGAGTGGGTACTTTACGGTACACCCTTTGGGATTATCGCCAGCTATATTTCCTGCTGGGTGATTATGCGACTGTTTTTAGACAAAAAGCGCTTGCAACGTCCGATTACACTACCCCAAACCAAAAATAAACCCCTTTCCAAAGCAGAATGGGCTACTTTGATAATTGTGGCGGTGATGGTGGTACTGTGGCTAACGGAAAGCTGGCATAAGTTAGAGATAGCCACTGTCACAGTAGTAGGTGCCCTATTGTTGACTGCACCCAATATCGGGGTTTTGAAATGGAAAGACGCACTGAAAGCTGTTTCGTGGAATTTAATTATCTTTGTCGGTGCGGCGTTAGTGTTAGGAAAAGCATTAATCGAGACTGGTGCAGCACAGTGGATCATTGATAACCTATTCAACATCAGCGGTATCGTCAATACCGAATCTCGCTTGCTGATTTTATTGCTACTGACGCTCATTTCCCTCACTTCTCACATCTACATGACGTCCCATACTGCTCGTGCAGCGGCGTTAGTACCAGCAATTTTGTACCTGGCAACCAGTTTAAAGCTAAATCCGACGGCGGTTTTATTCATTAGCACCGTGGGGATGGACTACTGTCTCACCTTTCCAGTCAGTTCCAAAGCTTTGTTGATGTTCCAAGAACTCGACGGTGAAACCTACAAAGGAGCAGACTTGCTGCGTCTGAGTTCCGTCATGCTACTAGTTCACTTAGCGCTAATTTTAATCTTCTACTACGGTTATTGGCGCTGGCTGGGTTTGGCGTTGTAAAGAGTTCACACTTAGCAGTTAGGAATTTGGAATCAGGAAGGGGATGGAACATTAATGACTAATGACAAATGACTAATGACTAATGACTAATGACAAATGACTAATGACTAATGACTAATGACTAATGCCTTATGAACCTGCGACAAAAGCTCCTTACAACCTTTGGTGGTTTGGCGTTACTAACCTTAGTAACAGCTGGAATGACCACTTGGACACTCAACAAGTGGAGAAATAGCGAAAAGCTACTTGGAGAACACTACCAGCGCAGCCTACTGGTTAAGGAAATTCAAGGAACAACCTTTCGTGCTTTTAAAGAACTACCAGATTCGGTGACAGGTGGTGATAAAGATGCACGAGAAGAGTTTGAGGAATTGATTGCAACAACCACACCAGACTTTGAACAGTGGGCAGCGTTAGCCCACAACGACCAAGAACGCCAACAGGTGCAGCAAGTCCGCAATTCCTATAACACTCTACTAAAAGAGGCTCGTAAAGTTTTCGACTTGGTTGATGCCGGACGCCGCCAAGAGGCTTTAAATCTGCTGGACGAGTACGTAGAAGAAGGGGTTCTTGAGGATTTTGAAAAGGTAACTGAAGCAGCAATAGAATCTGACCGAAAGAACCGCAGAGTGATTACGACGCAAGTAATGAATGCGAGGCGAACAGCTCAATTAGCCCTTTCAATTGTTGCTTTCGGCACAATTTCCCTGGTATTGCTGCTTTTAGGTTATCTCACTTCTGACTTGTTCACACCCTTGCGCGAGGTTAAGCAGGCGCTGGACGATGCAAGGCGGGGTAACTGGCAACGTCGCTTAGACGAAGAACGAACTGATGAGTTTGGTGCGATCGCTCAAGCTTTTAACCAGATGTTGGAGGAGATGGCATCCCGTCAGCAAGTGGTAGAACTTGCCGCCATTCCCGTGAATGATTTAAAAAAAGATTCACATTGGCAAAAAATGTCGTCGCGGGTAATGCTGCATCAAATGGTGTCACAGTTGCGATCGCGCGTTGCTCATTTAAGTTCTGACAACACCGTTGAAGATAAAAAAGCATTAATCTCCCAACTGGATTTACTTTTACAAGCTGTCTCGCGCATCGCTGAATTTGGCTTTCCTTTGGATTTAAATTTAGCTCGCACTAACATCCGTACTCTTATGTGCGAAGTTCTCCAGCGTTTTCAACCGGAATTAATCGAGCGGGCAGTCAGTATTGAATTTGACATTGAACCAGAAGTCAATTATGCCGTAGTAGACCGTTTGAAATTGCGTTCTGCGCTGGGTGAACTAATACGTAACGCTTTGAATGCACTACCAGAAGAGGGTGGACGCCTGGGAATCCGAACCACCGTCAGCGAAGATGGTACGGAACTGAAAATTGAAGTTGCCGATAACGGCAAAGGTATCAAGCAACCATTTATTGAGCAAGCTTTTACACCACTAGCCAGCGAAAACGGCAAAACAGCAGGTGTGGGGTTGGCATTAACCAAAGCCATCATCCAACAACACGGTGGTGAAATAACTCTCAAAAGCGAACCAGAACAAGGCACATACGTGCAAATTGTATTACCAGTAAGTGTTGGTGATGTGCGTCATTTAACTGAAGTGCATGTGTAAATGACTGAGTTTCTCTAATGCTATACGCAAAGATTGCGTAATCGCTTCGCTGATCGCAAACAGAAGCCAACGAGGTTATGAAGCTTTTTACCTAGAGCTATTGATGATAGTGTCAACAACTCCAGATTATCTATAGCTAGCTATAGATAGAAAGCCTATCTGGTAAGGATTTGTGAAATTTATTGTCAAGCTCACACTTTTTTGAACAAATAAACAAAACAGTCATGACATTAAGAATTCTCATTGCACCATCTGGATTTAAAGAAAGTCTTGATGCAGAACAGGTAGCTGATTGTATTGCTACAGGTATCTTGAGAGTTTTACCGGATGTTAGTATCCGCAAAGCTCCTTTAGTTGATGGAGGTGAAGGCTTTACTAAAACTCTAGTGGCTGCAACTGGTGGTACTTTACATCACCTCGAAGTTACTGGACCGATCGGACAAAAAGTAAAAGCTCATTTTGGCTTCCTGGGGCGAACTTCTGTAAAAACTGCTGTTGTTGAAATGGCGGCGGCGGCTGGGTTGCGTCTTGTACCCTCAAATATGCGCAACCCAATGATTACAACGACCTATGGCGTTGGTGAGTTAATTAAAGCGGCGTTAGATGCTGGCGCACAGCGTATCTTAGTTGGTTGTGGTGATTCTGGCACCAATGATGGTGGTGCAGGAATGGCGCAAGCTTTGGGTGTGAAGTTACTAGATGATGCTGGCAAGCAGTTAGAGTTGGGTTGTGGTGAGTTAATCAAACTTAAGCAGATTGACTTAAGAGAAAAAGATCCACGTCTAGAACGGGTACAGATTGACGTGGCTTGCAATTGGCATAACGTCTTGTGCGGTGATAAAGGTGTCGCCAGGATATTTGGTCCTCAAAAAGGTGCATCCCCCCAAATCGTGGAACAGATGGCTTTAGCGCTGGAACACTATGCCGCAGTCATTAAAGCTGATTTAGGTATTGATGTCAGAGAAATGCCTGGTAGTGGTGCATCTGGTGGTTTAGGTACGGGTTTACACGCATTAATTGGCGCAAAATTACACTCGCGATACGATATTGTTATGCAGTACCTGGAATTAGATAATCTGATTCCGGAAGTAGATTTGGTGATTACTGCTGAAGGATGCATAGACTACCAAACCCCACGGGGTAAGATTCCCGTTGAAGTTGCAAAGCGAGCAAAACGCTATGAATTGCCTGTTATTGCCCTTGTGGGAAGTGTTGGTAAGGATGCCGAGATAAATTTACGTCAAGGCATAGATTATTACAACAGCATTTTGATTCAGCCCTGTCAACTCAGTGAGGCGATCGCCCAAACCACAACTCTGTTAACAAATGCAGCCGAACAAGTAGCGCGTTTACTTTTAGTTGGGCGGCAAATCAGACATTGTACGCCTATGGGATGGTAATTAATGGCTTTTATCGCTTAATCAAAGGCAAGTCAACTCAATTCAAAAAATGGTCAAGCCCGGAGCGCTGGATATTTGTCTGGGCAACACGTAACAGAACCTTGTTACGAATCTTGACTTGCTTTATTTTTGCCAAACCCCTTAAATGCGCTTACCCATGAAGTCATTATGTTGACTTATGTACAAAATTCTGATTGCTGAAGATGAAACTCGCATCGCAGCCTTCATCGAAAAAGGTCTACGCAAAAATGGCTTTGATACTGCGATCGCGAACGATGGCGAACAAGTTTTACAAATGCTTGAAAAGGCTGATTTTGACTTGTTGTTACTGGATATAAATTTGCCTATTAAAGATGGTTGGACAGTCTTATTTGAACTTAGAGTCAATCATAATTATATCCCGATTATTATTGTCAGCGCTTGCCATGACCTTGAATCAAAAATTGATAAATTGCAAAATGAAATTATTGCTTATATAAGAAAGCCCCTTCGTTTTGCTGATTTACTAAACACCATTCGCTCATTTTTACACAAAAAATGAGTGAAAATAACTATAATTAAAAATCAAAACTGGTGCGAATAGTGCCAACAAAAATGCTGTCATTATTATCGTTATGTTCGGGATTGGTAATCACAAACATACCTGGGGTGATAGAAATATTATCTGTGACTTGAAGGCGATAAAAAGCTTCTAAATGTAAAGAGGTATCTTGATCAGCTATTTGGCTACTTTCTGTAACTTTTGGTGGCATCCCAAAAACAAAACCTGCTAAATTACCTTTACCTCCCAAATCTGGAAAAGCTAAAGTCATAGCATAATTCAAGATATCTGCTTCATCATCACTAACTCTAGACTCTGCTTTTATATAACCAACCCAACCAGAAACAATAAATTTGGGACTAACTCGCCAGCTAGTTTCTAAACCAAATGAATTCGCAGTAGTAGAAACATTTCCAAATGGTCCCGACGGCGTAGTGTTCCCAATTCTGTGGAGAACTCAGCTTGTAGTTTTTGCAGTAAGGCTAAATCTTCTTTAGTTACTAAATTATCCCTAGCAGTAGCAATCAATTCTTGCACTCTTTGCAGACAAGTATTTAAGCTGGCTGCAAATTCATATCGCGTCATTGCTTGATTACCACGATACGTACCGTTTGGATAGCCAGCAATACAACCGTAGCGTTCTATTAGTGATTTTGACATACTCCCCCCTTTTCTAAAGGGGGGATTCTCAGGTCAAGCAGTGATTGCAGGCATAGCCTGTCTGACATCACCTAACTGAACAGTCGATGCCCCGACTGCACAAATATTTATAGCGACGTTCTCGTCTCTGTCGTTAACTTGATCACAGGATGGGCAACGCCATCTTCTAATCGAAAGGTCTAATTCATACTGGACATGACCGCAACAAGAACAGGTTTTAGTAGATGGATACCAACGGTCAATGTAGATTACACGCTTTCCTTTGTGTCTCTTGGTCTTTGCCCTTGAGTCCCTTGATGTCAATCACAAAACCGAAGTCATCTTCTTCAGACTTTTGCACGGGAGCATTGTGAAAAGCTACAATCGACCACTTGCCCTCTTGTTTTTGCATTACAGTGGTCATGATATTTTTTGCTCTCTTGTCTGGCTGTTCCTTCAGATAGGATTGGCTTTGAATATGCACTACAGCAATCTCTGGAGTTAGGAAGCGGATTTTAGCAACGTTTAGCTGCATACCAACCTTTCCAAGATTTCCTCCTAAAGAACTTGTGCGATCGCTATCATAGAGTGCTTGGTGACTGCGAGCATTGTCTTCCCGTGTAATGTTCGGCAGGAACATGCCGTCAATGATGATGTAGTCATGTTCTTTGGCAAACCCAGAGGCGAACAACTTACCGTTTTTGGTGTTATGACCATCCTGCATGGTCTGTACGACTTGCCGAATTGCAGCCTTGTCTTTTTGCCTTGTTGTTTCGCCTAACTGATTGTTACGCTGAACGAGCGGCAAAACCTCACTCAAAGAGTGAACCTTTGCTGGTGCTGGAAGCATAAGTGCAAACGAAACTCCTGTCCCCAAACCCATGAGGAACAGGTTGATGAATCGGTATCTTCTCAGCGCCATGATTACCTCCTCTCAATGCTGAGTATGGTTAATAATATATTCTTAGTTCCATAGATTCTTAGTAACTATATGTCTAACATACCAAATATCTTAGTTGGTAAGATATTTGGTATGTAAACTTTATTAAAGTAAGCGGAGGCTTAAGATATGTCAAGTGATTTGCCGGAACGTGCCGAGCTACTCAATGCACTTAACCAGGCGGGGCGAGAACTTAGCACACAGACAGTAATGTTTCATTCAGCGATCGCTGAGCGGTTAGGTTTGAGTGCTACCGACCATAAAGCGCTGGATATTTTGATGAAGACTGGACCGATTACTGCTGGACAGCTTGCCGAATTCACTGGTCTCACGACTGGTGCGATCACTGGTGTCATCGACCGACTTGAGAAGATTGGTTTCGTGCGGCGCGAGCGAGATCCGAACGATAGGCGGCAGGTGATTGTACAGCCACTCCAGGAGAAGGCTGAATATGAGATTGGCCCGCTCTTTGGTTCCTTGTCGCAAGCAATGACTGAACTATACTCGCGCTACAGCGATCAGGAACTCGCTGTGATCCTCGACTGCATGACCCAAAGCGCTAAGGTACTTCAAAAAGAAATTACAAAATTGCGCAGCGATTTGAATCCCCGTGCTTTTAAGCCGGGGAGCAGGTAATAATTATTACTAACTACTAACCAATTTCTAAATATGCTAACCACCGTTGAACGTTTATTATTTGTCCGCAGAGTACCTATTTTTAGAGAATTACGCGATGATTTTATCGTGCGACTAGCTTCAGTGATGGATGAACTCTCATTTCCTGCTAATTACACTATTTTTAAAGAGGGAGATGAAGGGCGATCGCTCTATATTGTCGTTTCAGGTAAAGTCAAAGTTCATATCGGTAATCAACAGTTGGCTGTGTTTCCTAAAGGTGAATCTTTTGGGGAAATGGCAGTATTTGATGCTCAACCACGCTCGGCTTCTGCAACAACTTTCGATGCTTGTGAATGTTTGGAATTGACGCAAGAGCAACTTTATGAAGCAATTGATGAAACTCCTGATATTGCTGTGAATATTATTGGTATTTTGTCCCGTAGAATCCGGGAATTAAATGAGAAAATTAATGCTATTGGTGTGATGAAAAATTAGCCATATTTCTGTGTTGCATAAATATTTTTTGTCTCACGCAGAGTCGCAGAGGCGCAGAGAGGTTGATTGTATTACAATACGACTAAGTTTCGTATTTATATAGCTATGAGTCAACGTCCTCGCCCTCACTACACAGATAAAAACAGTACTCAGACTGTTCGGGAAGGTCTGGAGGAGTACTACGCTGAGAATCCGAATGTCACTAATCCCAGAGAATTACCGCCGGAATTCGCAAAAATTTTGTTAGCACATGATGTTTCTCACATTGTTTATGGGTGTGATACGGATATGTATGACGAACTCAAGTTGTTACCGCTGACTTGGTGGACAAGCAACTACAAGTTTCGTGACCACCTACGCACAATTCAAGATCCGACCATCAGTCCTGCAATTGGTGTTATGTATGATGACTTGTTGAAGCAGTATGGGTTGTTATGGCTGTATGGTTCAATTTTGTTGGTTTTGCCTAGATTATTGCCAGAATTGATTGTAATGTGGTTCAAAACTCGCCAGCGCCAACGTTTCGTCCCATTTCTGAATTTTGAACCGCTTTTGGAGCGATCGCTTTTAGATATTCGTCATGAATTTGACCTTTTGCCGTTTTTTAAATAAAGCCAAAGCAATTCTTTAAGAATCGCTGCGGTATCTCCGGACACGCTCCCCAATGGAGATGAACATAGGAAGCGTGAAGATTACCAAGCGAACACCATCCCTCGTACCCTGTTGATTCTTCGTAATCAAAGCGATAAGTTTGAAACAAAGGTTGATCGGGATTTGATTTTAAATGGGAACGATGAAACTCATGCCCGTAAACCGTTGTACCTGCTTTTACTAACAAACTATCTTGCAAGGCAACGGCGCGACGATACCCCAAGGTAAGACGTCCACTCATTACTGCTATTGTGGGTAATACTCCCACCATCGACCAAGATTTACCCTCAAAATCTACAATTTGCTCGCACAAATACATTAATCCGCCACATTCAGCTATTGTAGGCATTCCCATGAGAATTGCTGTTTTAATTGCACTACGCGCGTAAGTATTTTCCGCAAGTTGCTCAGCAAACACTTCCGGGAAACCACCGCCGAAATACATTCCCTGCACACCTTCTGGTAGTCCAGTATCTTCCAAAGGACTCCAAAAAACTAATTCTGCACCCAGTTGTTGTAATAAATCGAGATTGTCTTGGTAGTAGAAATTAAAAGCGCGATCGCGAGCAATGGCAATTCTGATTTTAGATTTTAGATTTTGGATTTTGGATTTATAAGGGGAGTAGAGATTGTAGGGGGGAATTTTTTCTTGTCTTTTTGTTTCCAGTAGTGGTAACAATTGTTGCCAGTCGAAGCAGGTATCTCCCAAATCAGCTAGTCGGTCAATTAAAGTATTCATCTGGGGGAGTTCTGCTGTAGGTACTAAACCCAGATGGCGGTCAGGAATGGTAATGTTATCTTCACGCCGCAGTATGCCGAGAATAGGTAATTGTAGGGATTTTAGGGAATCTTTTAATAATTGAAGATGGCGATCGCTCCCGACTCGATTGAGTATTACCCCGGCTATTTTGATTTTCGGGTCAAAGGAGCGATAACCGTGAGCGATCGCTGCGACAGAACCAGATAAACGACTGCAATCAATCACCAAGACTATAGGCAAATCCAACAGGCGTGCGATGTGCGCCGTACTGGCAAAATTAGTCATTTGTCCTTTGTCATTAGTCATTTGTTCTTGGTCTTTTACAAATGACAAATGACTAATGACTAATGACGAAACTCCATCAAATAAGCCCATCACCCCTTCCACGAGGGCATATTCACACTGTTGATTGTAATATTTATAGCAACTAATTACGTAATTTTCCGAAGTTAGTACCGGATCTAAATTTCGACAAGCACGACCGGTGACATGCTGATGAAACATTGGATCGATATAGTCCGGGCCAACTTTGAAAGATTGTACTTTTTTTGCCCGCCGACATAGAGATGCTAACAAAGTAAGTGTGACTGTGGTCTTGCCTACCCCGCTGCGTTCTCCTGCAATAATTAAAGTCATCAGAAAGTTAGGAGTTTTAAGTCATGAATTATAGATTATGAATGTAAATTATGAAACTTTTTATCATTCATCATTTCAACTTTTGTTGAAAACCCCACCTAAAAGAACTTGAGGTGGGGTGAGAAACTCTTTAATTCATATTAAGCCTTACCGTCTTCTACCAAAACCTCCTCCTACTGGACGGCGTGTAGAAGAACGGCCTCCACTGCCAAAACTGCCACTAGGATTACGCTTGGTGGTGCTGGATCTACCAGAGGGTCTAAGGGTACTGCCGCCATAACCGGAACCGCTAGGACGATTACCCGTGGTAGTACGCGGTGTTGTGCGTACAGTATTGGGATTAGACCTTCTAATGTTGCCTGTGGCACGGAAATTAGTACGATTTCTCACTACTGCTGGCGGCTCATTGTAACGACGCCGATAGCTGGAAACTGCATCATCATAGCTTCTACCATAACCACCGTAGCCAGTTATCACACCAGGCTGATATGCAGGCGGTACGTAGTATTGGGGTCTAAACAACAGACTGCCTATAGCCTGACCTGCCACAGATCCTGCAAGGCTACCGGCAAAAGGTGCCCAGAAGCTATTTTGTTGGCGGACTACGACCGTTTCCTGCTGTCCGGTTTGGGGGTCGGTGCGAGTTTCGGTGACGTTGTGGACGTACTCAAGTCTGAAGTCTTCCGTTGCATACAATGCTGGCTGTCCGTTTTCGACCTTGAGGTAAGTTTTTTTACCCTCTTTGATTTGATCATCGGTCAGCCTTGCCATTTGTAAATTTTGAGTTTTAAATGTTGGGGGTGTAGCGTTGAGTAAAAACAGCGTATACTCCCCATCAGCATCGTTGTAGCTAGCTTGCTGCACTTGGTACTCACCATCACTTAGCTTGGTGGCGCTACTTGTTTGACTCGCGTTTTGAGCTTGCGGCGTCGTAGCTTGGTTTGATCCACCTCCGCCGCAGCTAACAGTGGTTAAGCACAAACTCAGTGTTAAAACAACTACTGTGAATTTACGCAAAATTTTCATCAGCATTCGATAATTTTCCTATTTCCGAGATTAACAATTTCTTCATCAAACTGGTAATTGGTTATTGCTAACTAATGATTAGTGAAAACCGATTAACCATTACAAGGGAATTAGTTCCGGATAGTATTGCAAGAGTTGGTCGTTAGTAAGTTCATCACCCAATTGAGCCGGTGAGAAATGAACCTGAATTGCCCGCAATTTATGGTTATAATGCGAATTTATTAACGCTTTCAAGCCTTCCTTGAGAGCATCAATGTTAGCAAGGTCTGTCTCTAATTCTGGCACTTCTCCTTCATAAGCTACTGTTATCATTACAACAACGTTGCGCGTTACAGGCAAAGAAAAAGAATCATCAAAATCAGAGTCAGAATTTAAATCTAACTCGCTTTTGTAACGTTGGGCAGAGTCGGTAAATAATTCATTTACATAGTCTCCCGCCTCACCTTCACTCCAAAATACGTCGCCTTCATTTGCAGCAGAGAGCCAGTATTCATCGTATTGAAGCAAGGATTGACACAGTTCTACCAATCCTTCTCCCAAAACTTCCATGTCGCCTTCAGAATCCATCGCTTCCCGTGCGCCACGATTTAATACTCCCAAAATTGGTGCGACATCAGAACCAGCTAAATGCAGCATGATTCGACAAACTACATAGCGAGTCCGACCCATCATTTTATTAAAGGAATCACGCATTTTTCTTCTCCTGAATATTTGTCATTTGTCATTTGTCATTTGTCATTTGTCATTTGCCTTTACTAATGACCAATGACTAATGACTAATGACTATTAACTACTAAAATGAAATCCTTTGAGAAAATCACAAATCATACTGTAGGAAGGCATTAGAGTTTTAGCTTCGTCAATAGAGTTTATATCATAGCTGGAAGAATTAATATCCAAGTTATCAAGAAATTTTTTACCAAAATTAGGATGGTCATGTATAGTCAATGTCTGAGCGCTAGTGTTTGTTAAAATTATCTGAGTTGGTGCTTTAAAAAAAAGTATTTTTGCTGTAATATTCAAAATATTTTTTACTTCTTTAATCACAGCCGTATTGTCCTTTGCTTTATCTATAAGTGCATTTAACTGCTTTATTTGGTCAGGTGTTATCTTACCTATGGGTGAAATATTGTCACCAGCAATCATTGCTAGTGCTTTATGAATATTTTTGTGAGTGATGGCGGCATCTCTAAAAGGAAGAATAGCCATATAAGCTGTGGGAAATAAACTTGCGTCACTATCTACGCGGAAAGTCAAAACCGTGCGGCGACGATTAATTTCCATTGTGGGGGGTTGTTTAAATTCCCGGTATTGCTGGGCAATTTGGTAATAAGCACCTGCGATCGCAAAGTTTGCTTCATGGTCTAAGGGTCTATCAACGATAATCCGGATTGTCGGTGGAGTTTCGTTAAAAAAGTCGCGGGATTCTTCGGTGTTAAAATGTTGGATGATAGAGCGATCGCCTGCGGGACTGAGATCCACCCATTCACAAGTCATACCTTCGGTTTTTAAACCAAATCTAGATGTAGCATAAAGTTTCGCCCCGGTTAAAGTTGCTCCCGTTAAGTCAGCGCCTACCCACTCTGCCTTTATTAATCTTGCCTGAGTTAAATCGGCGTGAACTAAACTCGCATTCGTTAAATTAGCATTACTTAAGTCTGCCCCAATTAAATTCGCACCACTTAATTTTGCCCCACTTAAATCAGCCCAACGAAGATTCGCCCCACTCAAATCAGCCCAACGGAGATTCGCGCCGCTTAAATTTGCCCCACTCAGTTTGGCGTGACTGAGATTTGCATGTTTCATTTCCGCGTCTCGGAAATTAGCACCGCTCAGATCAGTACGTCTCAGGTCAGTATTATATAAGTTAGCGCCCTCTAAATTAGCACCCGTTAGGAAACCATCTTTTAAATTTGCCTCACTCAAATTAGCCTGTCGGAGTATGGCGTGGCGGAGTGCAGCTTCTCGCAAATCCGCACTACTAAGGTCTGCTTTCAACAGGTCTGCGCGGCTGAGGTCTGCGCGAATTAATTCCGCACGGATCAGCGAGGCTGATTGGAGTTGGGCGCGACTTAGATCCGCCCGAATTAAATTAGCAACGTTGAGACTCGCACCTTTGAGGTTGGCTTGACTAAGATAAGCCCCACTTAATCTGGCTACGTTCAACATGGCATGGCTGAAATTTGCACCACTGAGGTTAGCACCACTGAGATTTATCACACTCAAATTAGCATGACTAAAATTCGCCTCACTGAGTTTTGCCCCACTCAGGTTAGCTTCTGGGAGGTCAAGACCACTAAAGTCTCTGACTCCCGCTTCATATTTTGCTAGCAATTCCTCTACAGTCATACGATTTTGGATTTTGGATTTTGGATTTTGGATTTTTGGCGTTGCTGAGTCAGAATATGAATTTGTCTCACGCAAAGCCGCAAAGCCGCAAAGAGTAAGAGCTTTGAACATTTGATTTTTGAATTTCATATCCAAATTCAGCAACGCTAGATTTTAGATTGATGCCATACCGTTATGCTGGAGCTTGAAACAAAGAATAAATTTAGGGGTTTGTGAACCTTATTAGATTTTGGATTTTGAATTATTCAATCGAAAATCCCGGACAGTTGCTCAACTTTGGGAACCAAAGCACCGCACTGTCCTCAAAATCTAAAATCTAAAATTCAGCCATTGATGTAAAAATCACAATGAAAATTGGTATTTTAGGACTTGGACTAATTGGCGGCTCTTTGGGTTTGGATTTGCGATCGCACGGACATTACGTCTTTGGAGTCAGTCGCCGGGAATCAACCTGTACTAAGGCTGTTGCCCTAGGTTGTGTTGATCAGGCTTCTGTTGACATGAACCTGCTAGCAGCCGCAGAGGTGGTATTCATTTGTACACCACTTGGGCTTATTATTCCCACAGTTGAGCAGTTAATTGCTCATCTCCCTTCTACTGTTGTCATAACTGATGTCGGTTCGGTGAAAACACCGATAGTCAAGGCAATTTCTCCATTGTGGAATAATTTTATCGGCGGACACCCAATGGCTGGAACTGCTGAAAGCGGGATTGAAGCAGCACAAAAAAATCTATTTGTCAATAGACCTTATGTGTTGACACCTACAGCCGCAACACCAACAGCGGCTATTAAGGTTTTAGAGGAAATAGTTGGTCTGCTGGGTGCTAATATCTACCATTGTTCTTCAGAAGACCACGATCGCGCTGTGAGTTGGATTTCTCATTTACCTGTGATGGTGAGTTCTGCATTAATTGCGGCTTGTATGGGCGAAAAAGATTCTCATGTTTTGCAATTAGCGCAAAAATTAGCTAGTTCTGGGTTTAGAGATACCAGTCGTGTGGGGGGTGGAAATCCAGAGTTGGGAGTGATGATGGCGCGGTATAATCAGGAAGAATTATTGCGATCGCTCCAACAATACCGTCATAATCTTGATGAGTTGGTGAGTCTAATTGAGCAGGAAAATTGGACTGTTTTAGAAGAAAAGTTGCAGTCAACTCAACAGGCGCGACCTAAATTTATGGACTAAGCCAAAAATACTGCCGCTTCTATTGCACAGCGTTGAATCAAGGAGAGGGATGGAAACTGTAACATAATTCCTACACATTTATCTTCAGAGGATGTTTGAAAAGTGGCCGATTGTGATTTTAGGCACTCGATGATCCCCCCTAACCCCCCTTAAAAAGGGGGGAACCGGACTCAAAGTCCACGGCAATAAAGCGGGAGGAAAATCCACTTAGCGCATTTGCCTCCCCTTTTTAAGGGGAGCCACCCCCGTGCGGAGGTTTCCGACCTTGAGGGGAGTGGCGTGGATAATGGGGGATCAAAATCGTTTTACTACCAGCAATAGGACTTTTCAAACATCCTCTCAGAATTAGTCAATTTTGAGTAGGTATTGCTGAAAATATGCTATAATCTTGCTATTCGTAACGGTTTTCCCGTCGCCGTCAGAGGATATCCCCTCCAGCATAGACTGGCGTTTGATAAACGTGCCGCTGCTCGTGAATAAGCTCCACAGACAGAGGGTCGTTAGTAGCGCCTCCCAAGAAGTTTTTTGATAACTTCGACACATATAGCGGTCAGTTAGACCGTTTTAGCCTGTGGACTGGTTGATGCCGACATCTCCAGGATGAAGTAGGAAGTAAACGAAGCACAAGTTCAGTTGAATAGCTTTAATTAGCATTGACTAAACTTGAGCAGGATTTATGTAACGGAAGCGATGATAGCTGAATACGACTATATTGTAATTGGTGCAGGCTCGGCAGGCTGTGTCGTCGCCAACCGCCTCACAGAAGATAGTGAAACAACCGTATTGCTGCTCGAAGCTGGTGGTCCTGATACCAAACCTGAGATTCAGTTTCCTACGGACTGGCCCAAATTATGGGGCACTGAAGTAGACTGGGCATATTTCACGGAAGAAGAACCGCACCTAAATAACCGCAAAATCTATTGTCCGCGTGGTAAAGTCTTGGGTGGCACCAGTTCTATCAATGGCATGATCTATATGCGAGGCAACCGTCGCGATTATGACCACTGGCAAGAATTAGGCAATCCAGGTTGGAGTTATCAAGATGTGTTGCCGTACTTCAAAAAATCAGAAAACCAGCAGCTCGGAGCATCTGAATATCACGGGGTTGATGGTCCACTGTTTGTGGGTGATCCAGTGGCTGCAAATGTAGTGTCACAATGCTTGATTGCAGCTGCTGTTGAAAAGGGCTACGGGCATAATCCTGATTTCAACGGCGCACATCAGGAAGGCGCAGGACTTCCTCAAGTAAACATTAAAGACGGCAAGCGGCAAAGTGTGGCAGCTGCATTTCTGCGACCAATTCTTGATCGCCCCAATTTAACAGTTACAACTCATGCGCTCGTCACTCGTTTACTGTTTGAGGGAACACGCACAGTAGGGGTAGAGTATCTGCACAACGGAACGCTGCACCAAGCCCGCGTAAAACAAGAAGTAATTCTCAGTGCTGGGGCGTTTGATTCACCAAAACTGCTGATGCTTTCCGGAATTGGTCTAGCCGAACATCTGCGTGCATTCAACATTCCAGTAGTCGTTGATTTGCCGGGTGTTGGTCAGAACCTCCAAGACCACCCTGAAATTTTTGTGGCTTATCAAGCTACTCAGGATCTGCAAATTGCCCCAACATGTACCATTTCCGAAGCCGTTTTGTTCGTATATACCGAAAGTCGTCTAGATACTGTGCCTTCTTTACAGATTCACTTCGGCCCAGTCATGTGGGTGCAGCCTGAGTATAACCGTTCTGGACCAGGATTCACCTTTGCACCTTCTATTACCCATCCTTTAAGCAGAGGTAGTGTTAGTCTGCGTTCTTCTTCCCCACTAGACGCACCCGTTATCCGCATGAACTTTCTCGAAAGTGAGGAAGATATACAAGTTTTGGCAGAAGGAATTAAAATTGTGCGTCAGGTTGCTAATTCCAGCGCATTTGATAAGTTTCGGGATGAGGAAGTTGCTCCAGGTACGGACGTAACCAGCGACGAAGCGATCCGAGATTATATTCGCTTCTCGTGCAATACCGATCATCACGTTGTTGGTACCTGCAAGATGGGCACTGGCCCCGATTCGGTAGTAGACCCCGAACTGCGGGTGCATGGTGTTGAAGGTTTGCGCGTTGTGGATGCCTCAATTATGCCAACCATCACCACGGGAAACACGAACGCACCCACAATTATGATTGGCGAAAAGGCAGCCGATTTGATTAAAGCCGCAAGGGGCATTTTACATCAAGAATGGAGTTAATACAACTGTCATAATATGTAAACTCATTTTTGAAATCTTTTGAGCGCAACGCCTTCAACCTCTTGGTACTTTTAGTTGTTTAATCTTTACAGCCCAAACTTTCGCGGGTTGACACGCCTGTAACAGGATTAATCCCATCAGCGCGATCGCACATTAACTTTACCTCGTAGCGGTCAACGATCGCACCGGAAAAGTCTGCGCCGGTAATAACCGCATCAAAAAAATGACTGCTGGCAAGCATAGCATCTGTGAAGATGGCGTTAGTTAAATTAGCACCATCAAAGTAAACGCGATCGGCAAACGCTTCTGTGAGATTTGCCCCTGTTAAGTCTGCTTTAACAAAGGAACCCTTAGTTAAAATTGTGCCTTTCATATTTGCCTGATGAAAATTTGCTTCCTGCATATCCGCACCAGCAAAGGATGTTCCTTCTAAATTTTGATTGGAAAAATCTCGATATCGTAAATCGGTGAGGGTATAATTAACAGTATTTTGCTGTGCCCACACAGGATGGATATTCAGGATGAAACATAACCCTGTGCTGTAAAGTAAAATAAAGCCCGCCAAAAGTAGCCGCAGCCAGGTTTTATCTTTTCGCTTCATGATGTTTGAAAATTTAACTAGGTCTATTATTTTCACTCAGCGTCAGAGAATTTCCTCATTCTAAAGATATGTTATCTGAAGTGATCTAAATTTACTCAAAAACTAGTTCTAGTTTTAGCGATTAGCCGTGAAATAAATTTCCGGCTAAAAGCTTAAACCCGTTGGAAACGGGTTTAAACTCTTAAGCAGTCGGTCTTTAACAAATGTAGAGACGTGCCATGGCACGTCTCTACTTAAGTCATCTCAAGATGACTCGGTAATGATTTCAACCCATTTTAACTTACATCTTGCACCCTTCTCAACAAGAGCCAGAGGCTCTTATTCTCGTTACCAGGTTCAACCTGGTAACGAGGGTTTGGAGGCTCCGCCTCCTGGCTGTTGCGATTGGTGCAAGATATCAGTTTTAATGGGTTTAAGCTTTCAGCCCAAACTTTAGTTTAGGGCGCTTTGCTTCATTTATGTAAAATTACTGGGGTTAGGTTTATTGAATTGTATTTTATTAAACTAAAAACCGCTATAAATTCCATCTACAAAATTCACATCTCCAAACATAAAACCCTCGAATTTATCCGAGGGTTTTGCACGCCAACTTTCTCATGTTCAGTTTTTCTGAACTTTCGTTAACTTACGGAAATGGGAGAATTTGCTTTTTCTTGCTTTTGAATTCTTCTCGTTAAATTCTCAATGAGCGACTCTGCTAAAGAACTAGACTTTTCCCAATTCATTACAGGCATTTCTTGCCAACAGTGACGGCAAAACCAGTACATTTCAGAACCACGGATATGTAACAAAAGCGGACTAGAGCAGCAAGGACAGTTATTCATTTTTTTATCCTTTTGATTCTAAAGATGTTTATTGCAAATATGTACAGCTAGTTGAAGATCCCCGTCAGGGATGCACAACAGACTTATTGTTTTTATGATAATTACTAATTGTGAGGAACTTGTGAGTAAACTTTACAACATTTTGAATATACTTAATATTTATACATATAGTTTATTGTAATCACTTCAATAAAATGGTTCATAGTTGATGGTTAATAGTTAATGGTTAATAGCCATGAACTATGAACCATTAACCATCAATACTACTCGGTTAAGAAAATCGACCAACCCAAAATCTTTGTAGAGACGCGAAATTTCGCGTCTCTACATTCCCAAAATCGAAGCTAAAAATCCTATCCCTTGCAGTATTGCATTAACCATGAACCATTAACCATGAACCATTAACCATTAACCAAACAACATCCTCACAAGATCCTCAAATTGTCTTCCTATAACCATAAGTGTGGGACGAGCAGAGCAAAACAATTTACTGCAAATCCTAATTCAGTGGCTGGATGTGTTAAAGGAAGCAAAACCATGGTAGAAATACTGGTCAATCAACAAACCGCTAGCCAAGCTTCTAAAGAAAAAGCTCTAGTGTTACCTTTGACTGAAGTTGGTATTGCAGACATTTCCTTAGTAGGTGGAAAAAACGCTTCTCTAGGAGAAATGATTCAACAACTGAAGCCCAAAGGTGTAAAAGTCCCTAATGGCTTTGCCACTACCGCCTATGCTTACCGCTATTTTATCCAAGCGGCAGGATTAGAGGCGAAATTGCGCGAAATTTTTGCAGATTTAGATGTAGAAGATGTCAACAACCTGCGCCAATGTGGCAAACAAGCCCGGTATTTAATGTTGCAAACCCCTTTCCCAGAAGAATTGCAACAAGCGATCGCTCAAGCTTACACTAATCTCTGTCAGCAGTACGGTGCAGATACCGATGTCGCTGTTCGTTCCAGTGCTACTGCCGAAGATTTACCCGATGCTAGCTTTGCCGGACAGCAAGAAACTTACCTCAACGTCCACGGACTCGCAAGCGTACTAGAATCTTGCCACAAGTGCTTTGCCTCAATTTTTACCGACCGTGCCATTTCCTACCGACAAATCAAAGGCTTCGACCACTTCAATATTGCCCTTTCGGTAGGCGTCCAAAAAATGGTACGTTCTGACTTAGCAACCTCTGGTGTAATGTTCTCTATCGATACCGAAACAGGTTTCAAAGATGCAGTCTTAATTACCGCAGCCTACGGTTTAGGTGAGAACGTTGTTCAAGGAGCCGTTAATCCAGACGAATACTTAGTATTTAAACCTACATTAAAGCAAGGATTCCGCCCAATTTTAGCCAAGCGCCTAGGTACGAAAGAAATCAAAATGGTTTATGATGTGGGCGGCTCGAAATTGACAAAAAACGTTCCCGTTGCAGTCAGTGAAAGGCAACTATTTGCCCTCAACGATGAGGAAATTTTACAACTAGCTCACTGGGCTTGCATTATTGAAGAACACTATTCGCAAGTACGCAGTGTTTATACACCGATGGATATCGAGTGGGCGAAAGATGGCATTACTAATGAATTATTTATCGTCCAAGCGCGTCCGGAAACAGTACAGTCTCAAAAATTACAAAACGTTCTCCGCACTTACAGCCTGAAACAAAAGGGTGAAGTACGAGTTACAGGTAGAAGTGTAGGAGAAATGATTGGGCAGGGTAAAGCCAGAGTCATCTTGGATGTGCATCATATTAACCAGTTTCAAGCCGGAGAAGTGTTGGTAACAAACCGTACCGATCCCGACTGGGAACCAATTATGAAAAAAGCCAGTGCGATCGTCACTAATTCTGGCGGGCGTACTTGTCATGCGGCAATTATTGCTAGAGAATTGGGAATACCTGCAATTGTCGGTTGCGGTAACGCTACTACTGTGTTGAAAACTGGGCAAGAAATTACTGTTTCCTGTGCAGAAGGCGAAACCGGCAAAGTTTATCAAGGTTTATTACCTTTTGAAGTGCAAGAAGTCCCGCTAGAGCAATTGCCCCACACTCGCACTAAAATTATGATGAATGTGGGCAACCCAGAAGAAGCATTTAGTTATGCAGCCATCCCCAGTGATGGAGTTGGGTTAGCGCGGATGGAATTTATCATCGCTAACCATATCAAAGTTCACCCTTTGGCGCTACTCCACTTTGAAGAGTTAGAAGATGAACTTGCCAAATACAAAATTGCCGAGTTAACCAGTCAGTACGAAGATAAAGCAGAATTCTTCGTGGATAAATTAGCTCAAGGTATTGGTACAATAGCCGCTGCATTTTATCCTAAACCTGTAATAGTCCGTTTGAGTGACTTCAAGAGCAACGAATACGCTAACCTCCTGGGTGGTAAACAATTTGAACCCAAAGAAGAAAACCCGATGATTGGCTGGCGTGGTGCATCTCGCTACTACGACGATCGCTACAAAGAAGGTTTTGCTCTAGAATGTCAAGCAATGAAGAGAGTCCGCGATGAAATGGGTTTAACCAACGTAATTTTAATGGTTCCCTTCTGTCGCACACCCTCCGAAGGTCAGCGCGTACTAGCAGAAATGGCGAAAAATGGCTTAGTACGCGGCGAAAACGGCTTAGAAGTTTACGTGATGTGCGAATTACCTAGTAACGTCCAGCTAGCCGATAAATTTAGCGAGGTATTTGATGGATTCTCCATTGGGTCGAATGACTTGACACAGTTGACCTTGGGACTAGATCGAGATTCAGAGTTAGTCGCCCATCTATTTGATGAACGTGACGAAGCTGTGAAACGGATGATTAGTCAAGCGATCGCCACTGTTAAACAGCATAATCGCAAAATAGGTATCTGCGGTCAAGCACCCAGCGATTATCCTGAATTTGCTCGTTTCCTAGTACAACAGGGAATTGATTCTATCAGTCTCAACCCTGATTCGGTACTGAAGACGCTATTAGAAATAGCCACCACGGAAAAAAGTTAAGAGTTAGGAGTGAGGAGTGAGGAGTTAAGAGTTAAGAGTTAGGAGTGAGGAGTGAGGAGTTAAGAGTTAAGAGTTAGGAGTGAGGAGTGAGGAGTTAAGAATTAAGAGTTGTCAGTTGTGAATTGGAATTTTATTAAATTTTTATTTATAACTCCTAACTCCTAACTCCTAACTCCCAACTCCCAACTCCCAACTCCCAACTCCTAACTCCCAACTCCTAACTCCTAACTCCTAACTAAGGAAAAACTATGTTTCAAAAAATTTTAGTTGCTATAGACAATTCAGAAATTGGACAACACGTTTTTGATGAAGCCTTATCTTTAGCACAAAAAACAGGTGCTAATCTAATGTTGCTGCACGCATTAGATCCCTTTGATGAAACTTACCCAACTTCTCTAAGTTTGCAAGCACATACAATGTACCCAACTTTCCATTCAGAAGCTGTGAACTACTATATGGGACAGTGGGAAGCACTGAAGAAAGAAGGAATAGAATTTTTGAAATTGTTTTACAATCAAGCAAATGCCACAGGTGTACCAACTGAATATACTCAAAATTTTGGCGAACCTGGAAGAGTAATTTGTGAAGTAGCTCGAAATTGGCAAGCTGATTTAATTATAATTGGTCGTCGAGGTCGTCGGGGTTTGACAGAATTTTTCCTCGGTAGTGTCAGCAATTATGTCTTGCATCATGCACCTTGTTCAGTTTTAACGGTACAAAGACCAATTTCTACCACAAAAGAAGCCACGCAAGCTGCAAATGCAGCATCAGCGGGATAAACGATTTTAGATTTTAGATTTTGGATTTGGGAATGGTTAATGGTTAATGGTTAATGGTTAATGGTTAATGGTTAATAGCCATGAATTATGAACCATTAACTATGAACAACTAATCCAAAATCACGCCACTCCCACGCCACTTGCTACAACGAGGGGAACCCTCGCAACGCAGTGGCTCCTCAACGGGGGGAACCCTCCGAAGTTCCGATCGGAGGAAGCCTCCGCTCGGACTTCTCTCCGCACGGGGGTGGCTCCAAAATCCAAAATCCAAAATTCATAAGAGGGTAATAACGATGTCTGCTGAATTATGGGATATTTGCAAAGTTAGGGAAACAGAATTTCCCACAACAGGTACAACTGCTGAGAAACTCAATTTTCTCTTGAATTATGCAGTGCTAACTCCTTTTGGAAATAATACCCAACCTTGGTTGTTTAAAGTCGAAAATGAAGCGATTTACCTTTATGCTGACCGTAGTCGCGCTTTACCCGTGGCTGATCCTGACGGTCGAGAATTAATTATTAGCTGTGGTACTGCATTATTTAATCTCCGCCTAGTCTTGCATCACTTCGGCTACAAAGGTGAAATTGCAACCTTTGGCGATCCAAACAACCCAGACTTATTAGCCCATATTCAGTTAGGCGATACTATCACAGAAAGCGCCGATGAGCATATGCTTTTTGATGTTATTCCCAAACCTCATCCCAACCGGCGCAAATTTCAAGACTGGAATATTCCCCAATCACTACTGTCGTGGCTAAAGGTAGACGCCGAAGAAGAGGGAGCATGGCTATATATTGTCAAAAGTGATACTGCTCGTCAAGCTGTAGCCGAACTGGTAGTGCAAGGCGATCGCCTACAAATGTCAAACTCAAAATTCCGCCGCGAGTTAGCAGAATGGATTCATCTTGGCAATAGCAATAGTCATGACAGTATTCCTAGCTATACTTACAGTGTCGATAAACACTTTGATTTTGCTACCCCCATTTTTGCCCTAGTCATGCGAACCTTGGACTTGGGGGATTCTTTCGCCAACCGTAGCCGTCAACTAGTTACTCAATCACCTGTAATTGCAGTACTAGGTACTAAAAGTGACACCCCTATCGATTGGTTAAACACAGGACAGGCGCTAGAAAGGTTATTGTTGCGAGGTCAAGCAGTAGGACTGGCGGCATCTTTTTTAAATCAACCAATTCAATTGCCACAACTACGAGATCGCCTGAATACTGTTATACATGAACAAGGCTATCCGCAAATACTTTTACGTATGGGTTTTGGCGCAGAAGTGAAACCAGCACCAAGACGCAAAGTTGATGAAGTTGTATTTTAGACCTGTGTTTTCAGTCTTTTTATACACAAGAAACTGAAGTCTGAGGCTATTTGAATATTTTGCACCCAACGGGAGAGCCAGTTGGAAACCCGCCGATGACTCACGCTTACTCACCATTCTCAATAAAGGCTCAAATAAGCCGTGAAATAAATTTCCGGCTTAAAGCTAAAGTCGGTTAAAAACCGACTGTTTAAGTACTGCATATCATAATTCGTATCGCAAGCTAACGCTTGTAGTTGCGCTATGAACTATAACCTACGAATTTATGCAATTTTGTACTAAGAGTTTTAACCCATTTTAATGGGTTTTAGCTACTCGCTGTGAAATTTATTTCACGGCTTCTTGCAACCGATGCAAGATGTAAGGCTATCCAAACAAAGCCACAAGCCGATCAAGGCTTTTAAGCTTTAAGTCGAGTCTTATAACCTCATCGTCGAGTCTTTAAATCTCGCCGTCGAGTTTTGGAACTTCATCGTCGAGTCTTGGAACCTCGTCGTCGAGTTTTGGAACTTCATCGTCGAGTCTTGGAACCTCGTCGTCGAGTTTTGGAACTTCATCGTCGAGTCTTTAAATCTCGTCGTCGAGTCTTAGAACCTCGTAGTCGAGTCTTAGAACCTCATCGTTGAGTCTTTAAATCTCGTCGTCGAGTCTTAGAACCTCATCGTCGAGTCTTTAAATCTCGTCGTCGAGTCTTAGAACCTCATCAAAGATGTGATACTTCTTCTTCAGTGAAAAAGCACAAAGGATTGCAAAGATATTTAACTCATTTGTAAGTATTGCGAACACTATTTCTAGAATTAAGGTACAAGCAATACTGTAAAAAATTAGCAACACTTAATCTTAAAGTTAATGGTTAATAGTTAATAGTTAATAGCCATGAACTATGAACTATGAACTATGAACCATGAACCATGAACCATGAACCATGAACCATGAATCACCAAATAATTTAGCACTCTAATTCAGAGGAGGCATATAACGATGACTACCATCGTTCAACGTCGCAAAGAATTTGATTTTTCTAAGTTTTGGGATAAATTCTGCGCGTGGATTACCAGTACTAATAATCGTATTTACATCGGCTGGTTTGGCGTGCTGATGATTCCCACCTTGCTAGTTGCCACTACTTGTTTTATCTTGGCTTTTATTGCTGCTCCCGGTGTAGATATGGAAGGTATTCGAGAACCAATTAAAGGTTCTCTGATGCACGGTAACAATTTGATTACAGCCGCTGTTGTGCCAACTTCTGCTGCAATCGGATTGCACTTTTATCCAATTTGGGAAGCAGCTTCCATAGATGAATGGCTTTACAACGGTGGCCCCTATCAGTTAATTGTGCTGCACTTTTTGATAGGTATTTGGTGCTATCTGGGAAGACTTTGGGAACTAAGCTATCGTCTGGGTATGCGTCCTTGGATCGCTGTTGCATTCTCCGCACCAGCCGCAGCAGCAACAGCAGTGTTGCTAGTTTACCCCATTGGTCAAGGTAGTTTTTCGGAAGGTTTACCGTTAGGAATTGCTGGAACCTTCCATTTTATGATGGCTGTCCAAGCAAATCACAATATCCTCATGCATCCGTTGCATATGTTGGGGGTTGCAGGTGTTTTTGGTGGCGCGTTTTTGAGCGCGTTGCAAGGTTCGTTAGTTATGTCAACGCTCATCCGCAACACTACTGAGAATGAATCAGTTAACGCTGGCTATCAGCTTGGTCAAAAGCAAGTAACTTATAGTTATTTGGCTGGACACTATGGTTTCTTAGGTCGCTTGCTGGTTCCGTGGTTTGGTAGTAAAAATCACCGTTCTTTTCATTTACTGCTAGCCGCCTTACCAACAATAGGTATTTGGTGTGCGGCTTTGGGTGTTTGCGCGATCGCGTTTAACCTAAATGGATTTAACTTCAATCACTCTGTTTTAGATAGCCGAGGTGCAGTGATTCCCACAGAAGCCGATATTCTGAATCGAGCCAATCTTGGACTACAGGCTATGCACGCTCCCAATACCCATCATTTCCCATTGATTCTTTCTAGCGGTACACCCATTCCAGTTAGTTGAAAGGTTTTCCTGGTTAAGGGTTACGTAAGAATGTCAAATCTATAAACCGCCCTACATTTGTGAATGTTGAAGGGGCGGTTTTTTACATCTTGCATCAATCGCAAGAAGCAGTAAAATAAATTTCCGGTCGTGTAGAGACACGACGCCCTTCGGGTTCGCCCAACGGGAGAGCCAGTTTCCTGCGGCGGGAAACCCGCCGTTTGTCCTAAGAGGACACGCTATGCGCTAAGAGCGCACGCTTCAAGGGACGCGAACAGGACTGGTCTGGTCCAGTCGCCTGGGTCGGGAAACCCTCCCGCAGCGCTGGTCTCACCAATCGCTACAACACTTGAACGCGCAAGCGCGAGAATTTCGCGTTTGGGACAAACCCATTTTAATGGGTTATAACTCTTACGAGCGTCAGCTTTTAGCCAATGTAGAGACGTGCCATGGCACGTCTCTACACAGCCCGAAATTTATTTCCGGGCAGTTTGTCGGGTAGGTGCAAGACGTGAATTTGTTTGATGCTTGTTTAGTGGTTAGTGACTCACAACCAACAACAGACAACAAAAACCTTTAGAAAAAGTAATTCAAATTAAAGATTCTTATTATTAAAAATAACTATCAATATTTTTTTTCAAATGTTGATTAAATAACATTTTTTTATCAACGAATAGAGTAAATTAATCAAGATTGAAATACCGATAATTAGGTCAAGGCACCAAATTTACATTAATTTACATCAAAAAATGAAACGAATTTCTGGTAGAACCATTACTTTACTCTGCTATTTTAGCTTAAAAACTAGTTAAAACAAGCATTTCATAAAAAACATGCCGATATAATTTCCAGATTGAAGACGAACATTTATGCTGTATACACTGCACTATTAAATTGATATTGTGTAGCTAATATGATGATATAAAAAAAATATATTGCTCATAAACTGTTGCACATTTAACAGAAAATCTGGATATTTTGCTTTTTTCTGCTGGATATAAGCTATCAAATTTATTAAGGTCAGACTCTGGCATATAGCAATGAGTAATAGCCAGTTACAATGAAATTATGTGCCGAGAATTCACTCGAGTCGCTACCCTAGGGGTAAGGTGGTTTGACCCAGAGTTAAAAGTCAAAAACCCTTAAGCGTTCTACAGACTATGAACAGTAAAAGCAAGCTGTATTTACTTGCGCCTCCTGTAAACTACGTTTTCTGTCACGGTTACACACCAGGACAGATTATTTATTGCCAAATTGCCTAAAAAACTTTCCTTTTTTTAAAATCCAGAGGTATCAATGACTATTACTACTTTTAGCAAAGAAACAAATCCATATAAATTACTTAAAGAAAGACCGCAATGGCAAGGAGCGCAACATATGGGTACTGGTATCGAAAGTGAAGAAATTGGAATGCCAGATGCTTCAGCAGAACTAGGAATTTTCAAGAATTCAAATCGCGGTCGAGTTGTTATTTTTATTGATGGTTCAAATCTATTTTATTCAGCATTGCAATTGGGAATTGAAATTGACTACGCCAAACTGCTTTGTTGTTTAACTGACAAGGCAAGGCTGTTGCGAGCTTTCTTTTATACAGGGGTCGATCGCACTAATGAAAAACAGCAAGGTTTTTTACTGTGGATGCGTCGAAATGGCTATCGTGTAGTAACCAAAGATTTAGTCCAGTTTCCAGATGGTTCCAAAAAAGCAAATCTGGATGTAGAAATAGCTGTTGATATGATAAATCTAGCTTCTTACTTTGATACTGCTGTCTTAGTCAGTGGAGATGGAGACTTAGCCTACGCTGTGAATGCTGTCAGTTACAAAGGAGCTAGAGTAGAAGTTGTCAGTATGCGATCGATGACAAGCGACAGCCTGATTGATGTTGCTGACTGCTTTATTGACCTCGAAACTATAAAACAACACATTCAAAAAGAATCCGGTTCTGGCTATAACTATCGTCCTTTGTCCAACACCAGCTTATAATTTAGTAATTTCCCATAAAAAATCTGTCCCAATCTACGTTGGTCTAATACCAGACTTGTAGTAGATAATTTGTGGACTAAAATGGCTACTGCTAGGATTCACTCTGCGCCTTTTACTAGCTTTTAGGGATATTTTAATTGTTTAGGATGCATCGGAAATTGCTCAATTAATTCAGCATTTTTTAGAAAAAGAAGGATTTAACTGTTGGATTAGCCGCGATGGTATCAACGCTTTGCGATTATTTCAACAGTTAGCACCAGATTTAATCATCCTCGACTCAATCATACCTAGGTTGGATGGCTTGGAAGTCTGTGCGAGAATTCGTCAAAAACCAGGTGCAAAAGACCCCTATATTTTAACGCTCACTGCTAAGGGCGAGGAAACTGATCGTGTCATTGGCTTATCTACTGGCGCGGATGATTACATGGTAAAATCTTTTAGCCTCAGAGAGTTAGTTGCCAGAGTACGAGCGCTATTAAAGTGTAGCCTGCGAGGTGGTCAATAACATCACATTTATAATACACAGTATCTTACAGTAGATATAGAGCAGCGCACAATCAGCCATCAGATAGATTTAGAGGCTCCAGAAATCTTAGAATTAATTACCTTGGAATTTAATTGATTTCTAGATAAAAATACTTGTTTCTGATTCCAGGTAAGTAAGTCGGCGCGAATAAACCGAACTATGTAAAGAAAAGTAAAGCTTGTAAGTTAGCTTGTAGTAAGCGCTTCAGCGCTGAAGCGCTTACTACAAACCTTTAATTTTTTACGCCGACTTACTTATGTCTATTATTTTCTTGTCTGCATTTTTTATCAGTTTACTTACTCTATCTGGTTGGGCTGCGATCGCCTACTTCCTAACCATCATTCTCGAGACTAAATAAATTACTGTATTTATCTATCGCTCAGTTTTGGGCGATCGCGTCAAAGTTCTATTCCTTTGGTTATTTCCGAAGGCAAAAGAATAAAGCTTATCTTCTTCCTATCATTTGATAACAATTGTCTTTCAAAAATTATATTTAATTCAATAATTCATTTAACCATTACAAACTATATCTGTTTTTTCACCGGCTACATATATTAAGGCACAATCAGGAACTGATATCAATTTGAAAAATGACTACTAAGAGGATGTCTGAGAAGTATGGTTTTAAACCAATTAATCTTAGATCCCCCTAAAT
>JBHYDF010000066.1:0-36280 GCA_051861145.1 Nostocaceae cyanobacterium | reverse complement strand
TTTAACAAGTATTTTGTCAAAATTGGGATGCTCCCCGCTTTACCTTTACTTAAGTTAATTTTTCTTGATATCCACCAGCATAGGTAATTACGCACATTGTTCTATATGCGGCGTGAGTTCCATAGGCTACTCCAGCAACTTTAAAAGCAGGGTTAAAAATATTTTTGCGATGACCGCGACTTGGGACTCCATCATCGATAATTAATTGCATGACGATATCTTGGGCGGTACTGGGGCCATAGCTGATATTTTCCCCGGCGGTAACTTGCCATTTGCCATAGCGGTTAATACGAATAGAGGGATCGCTACCATCGCTACCATAATGACCTGTGACACCCTTTGGCCCTTGGTCTTTTACAAGGTCTTTAGCGCCTAAAGACATACCTTTAGATGCAGTTAAAGCACCAATGGGACGGACACCCTTGAGAAATGCGATCGCCTCATTGACAGCTTTCACACCTTCTTGAGTTTGTAAAAAAACGCGATCGGAGATTTTGACTTTATTACCTTGGAAGCGTTTTTTATAGTTTTCCAATATGGGAATATACGCCTTGGGATTTGTTCGGATTTTATTCATTTCAGCAATTACCTGTTGTTCTAAAGGTGACAGATAATTTGCATTTGTTGCTAACAAATTAGGATTAGCTTTTTTAACTACAGGTGCAGAATTAGGAGTTGATTTTGCTACAGAAGGACTAGATTGAACTAACTGATAATAGCAGCTAACTATCAAAGCAACGGGAAAAAATACCCAAAATCCCATGCGACGCATTTCTTACCTCACGATTTTTCTCCGGTTATTTGGATTAGATGCAACGCCATTAATAAAAACTTGCCAGCGTGCATCAGTTGTAACCTTGAGAAGAGAAAATCGTAATCAGCAAGTATACTGAACTGATATTTTGCAATATTTTCAAATAAACAATCTAACTTGCCCTGAATTCAAATTTTTAATAATAGCTAAAGTCAGCGAAAAGCTTACCGTTATAAATATTTGAACCCGCTTGAGCGGGTTTTAGCGGTAGGTTCCGGAAATTTACTTCACGGCTTTTTGTTTGACGCAGTATAAATTAACAAACATTATTCTCATAAAATTACTTAACCTGCGCCAATATCTTCTCTATCTCTGATAGTTGCACCGCACCAGCAATAGTTTCACTGTTCAGAATAAAAAATGGCGTACTAGAAAGCCCCAATTGTTGAGCAAGTTGAACATCTTTCTTAATCGCAGCATCAGCAATATCCCTATCTTGTTGAAACTTGTTCAAATCTAAATTCAGCTTTTTGGCAATATCTATATATAATGCTTCACCTAATTGTTTTTGATTGGTGAATAGTGCATCTTCATATTCCCAAAATTTGCCTTGTTGTTGTGCTGCCCAAGCTGCTTTCGCTGCTGGCATTGCTTCCAAATGAATGGGACTGAGAGGAAAATGTTTGTAAACTAATTGGACATCATTTTGATGTTTAGCCATCACGTTTTTTAAAGTTTTATGGGCTTCAGCACAGTAAGGACATTCAAAATCTGAAAACTCTATTAATAAAGTTTTTGGATTGCTTGCGCCCTTGGTGGGAGAATCAGCAATTATCGCTTGCGGATTGGTTTTTAACTCTTGTAAAAATGCCTGTCGTGCTTGTTGTATTTTCTGTTGTTGTTGCTGCTGGTAAGCCTGAACAGATTCGATCAGTACTTCTGGGTGTTCGCGGATAATTTGTAAAACTTGTTCTTCCAGTTGTGGACTAATGCGGGTGGCTGCTTGGGCGGGGAGTGATACAGCCAAAATCAGAAATAGCAAGCTGAGTAATGCTAGGCTTATTAGCCGCTTCAGTAATTGTCCCAGAAAAGGTAAAAATGTACGCATCCTAAAACTCGTTATGTAACTAAAAAACCAACATTATCCTAGTATTCTTTGAGAAAAACGAACTTTAATATTTTTTTATTTTAAGTAGCATGAAAAATAGTGCTTTGTTTTCTATCGGTTGATTCACTGGCAATAAGGAGTTATAGTGATGCGTGTTTACGCTCATATTGGAAAAGGTGCTAATCGAGCCTATGCAGGAAGTAATGCGAGCGATCGCGCAAGAGTATGACAGCGCCGACGTGTTTGGGCAAGAACAAGAATGAGTCTTTGAGACTCGTGAATGAGTATCAGAACCTGATGAATCAGTCTTTGAGACTCGTGAATGAGTATCAGAACCTGATGAATCAGTCTTTGAGACTCGTGAATGAGTATTAGAACCTGATGAATCAGTCTTTGAGACTCGTGAATGAGTATTAGAACTGGATGAATCAGTCTTTGAGACTCGTGAATGAGTATTAGAACCTGATGAATCAGTCTTTGAGACTCGTGAATGAGTATTAGAACTGGATGAATCAGTCTTTGAGACTCGTGAATGAGTATTAGAACCTGATGAATCAGTCTTTGAGACTCGTGAATGAGTATTAGAAAGTCGTTGATGAGTATTTGAAACTCGTAAGCGAGTATCAGAAATTCGTTGATGAGTCTTGGAACCTTGTGAATGAGTCTCAGAACTTCGTAGTGAAGGTGTGCGGTAGGCAAGACAAAATATTTGTTGTGGTTCTGAGGATGTCTGAAGCAGTATTTCCTTAGTTTTTTTGATTATGAAAATTCTAAAGTAACCTTACCAATTGCTTGACCGGATTCTGCATACTCATGCGCCTGGGAAATTTCAGTAAAATAAAAAGATTTGGAGTCTAATAACGGTCTAATTCTTCCAGAATCCACAAGCTTTGCAAGCTCAGATAATATTTTACCATGTCGTGCCCTGCCAACAGCATACAGCATGGGGATAAGCATATAAACAACATGCAACGTCAACCCTTTGGCATGTACAGGAACTAAATTTTGGGTTGACAAGGCGAGTATTGAAACCACTGTTCCGTTGAGTGCGGCTGCGTTGAATGCATTGGACAGGTTATCATTGCCTACCGTGTCAAACACGACATTAAATCCTTGACCATCAGTGTATTTTGCTACGTATTCTTCTACTTGCTGGGAACGGTAGTTAATCACAACATCTGCACCTAATTGACGTGCTAGTTCTGCTTTTTCTTCGTTGGATACAGTAGCGAAAACCTTTGCACCTGCCCACTTGGCAAGCTGAATGCCAATATGTCCTACACCACCCGTTCCGCCATAAACCAAAACTGTTTGCCCTGGTTTTACCTTTGCTCGTTCAATCAATCCTTCCCAAGCTGTAATTGATACTAGTGGTAGTGCCGCAGCTTCTCGAAAAGTGAGCGATTTCGGTTTTTTTGCCACCAATGCTGCATCCGCAAGCATATACTCTGCCAGTGCGCCACCTAAACTCTTGACACCTCCGGCACAAGCGTAAACTTCGTCACCTACATTCAACGCTGTTACTTCAGAACCTACTGCTTCAATGACACCAGCAACATCACCGTGCAACACCGCAGGAAATTCAGGACTAATTTCAGACAACACACCAGCACGAATTTTGTAATCAACAGGATTAATACTTGTTGCCATCACACGAATTAAAACGTGTCCTGGAATTACCTTGGGCTTAGGTAGTTCTATTTCTTCAAAAACATTGGGTGTTCCAAATTGTCGAATGACGTATGCTTTCATTTTGTAATTTATACACGCTCTTTAATTAACTAATTCTTGGATATCACACACATATTTGGTTTTGGAAGTATTTACTAAAAAGTGCAATACTTACCTAATGGTAAGTAAATCAATCATTAACAAGCACAAATGAAATATCCGCCCCAGCCTGCGTTAGCGCGAATTGCCCAAATGGATGTTTTTGAAGAAAGCTGTGCTGGACATCAAGTGTTTGAATACATTGCTAACAAGTGGACAATTCTTATCATTTACTCGCTAACACAAGGTACAAAACGTTACAGTGATTTACAACGTCAAATCTGTGGCATTTCTCCGAAAATGCTAATTCAAACGCTGCGTAATTTAGAAAGATGCGGGCTAATCGTCCGTGATATTTACCCAGTAGTTCCACCAAAGGTTGAGTATTCACTGACTCCTTTGGGTCAAACTTTAGTTGAGCCACTGGCATCGCTAGGAGAATGGGCGTATCGGCATCTCAATGAAGTGAAGGCTGCAATAGCAAGTTGCGATCGCGATCAAAATTCGACTCCAACGCAGGCAAAATAATTAGCGAACCTGCTTCAATTGACCAAGATAATAAACCCGATTTCTCGAAGAAACCGGGTTTATGGAAAGTCAGTTTTTAACCTGTTTTAACCCGTTTTTAACGGGTTTAAGCTATAGGTTCCGGAAATTTATTTCACGGCTAAATTACTCCGGTAAACCTTTCACTTCCATCAAATCCAACCCCCTTGCAAAGATTTCATCAATCGGTAACATTTGCCCTTCAACAGTCATAAATTTATGGTCTTTCGTCGCCCGAATCACAGAACCATCTTCCAAACAATATTCAAACACCTCTTGCTGTCCGCGATTATGCCACTGAGCGATCGCTTGCGTATAAACATGACCATTACTATCAACGCTATACACCGTACACTCAATACCTTTTTCGACAATTTCCCCTATCGGCAAAAACCCATACTCCACAGTCAAAATTTCTGTGTCATAACTCAAGCAATATTCGGCAAACTTCAACATTTGCTCGAATAATTCTTCCGCAATTTGCTGTCTAACACCATTTTTTGCCGCACCATCTATAAACTTTTCCCGTTGCTTTTGCATTTCCGCAACTTTCTTTTTACCCATAGCGCGACGCAGCAAGTCAGCTTGACCTAGAGAATATCCAGACATATCTTGAGCAATTTTCATAATTTGCTCTTGATAGACCATAATCCCATAGGTTTCATCTAATATGGGTTCCAAAAGATTATGTTCATAATCAATATTTTCTCGACCATGTTTCCGGTTAATAAACTTAGGAATTAGTCCCGCATCTAATGGTCCCGGTCGATACAGCGCCAAAATCGAAGAAATATCCTCTATATTAGAGGGTTTCAAATCACGTACTATCTGGCGCATTCCAGAAGATTCTAACTGAAATACACCTTCTAACTCACCTGCTTCTAATAATTCATAGGTTTTTCTCACATCATGGGGAAGTTTTGCAGATTCTCCACCTCTAGCAAATACTTTCTGAGCTTTTCTTTCATCAGCGGTAATATTATAAGGGTCAATACTATAACCGTGGTTTTGCTCAATTAACTCGATGGTTTTCTGAATCATCGTCAGGTTTCTTAAACCCAGAAAATCCATCTTTAACAACCCCAGTGATTCCAAATCTTCCATGAAATACTGAGTAATTACAGAACCATCATTATTTTTTTGTAGCGGCACAATTTCATCTAGTGGATCGGCAGAAATCACAACACCCGCTGCATGTACACCGAAAGTTTTGTTAGTTCCCTCAATCCTAATTGCCATGTCTACCCAGTGGCGAACTCTGGGGTCATTGTCATATTTGGCTTTAAATTCTGGTTCTGGTGTTTCGTCAGAAATCATCACCTTTAACTTGGCAGGTTTACCCCGCGAAACTGGAATTAATTTCGCCATTTTGTCTGATTCCGCATAGGGAATATTTAACACTCTGGCGACATCTTTTAACACCGCCTTGGAAGTCAAACGGTTAAAAGTGATAATTTGCGCAACTCTTTCTGTGCCATATTTTTGAGTAACATAATCAATAACTTGGTCACGTTTTTCGATACAGAAATCCGTATCTATATCAGGCATGGATTTCCGTTCTGGGTTGAGAAATCTTTCAAAGAGTAAGCCATGATGTACGGGGTCAATATTAGTAATACCCATCGTGTAGGCTACCAATGAACCCGCCGCCGAACCCCGTCCCGGTCCCACTGGAATATTATTATCTCTTGCAAATTTGATGTAGTCCCACACAACTAAAAAGTATGTGGAAAAACCCATTTGCTGAATCATTTTTAATTCATATTCCAGTCTCTCTTTATAAACTTGCTCTATTTCATTGCGGGATTTGCGATGCAGTTTTTCTAAAAGTCCTTGCCAAGCAATTTCTTCTACGTAAGTATCAGCAGTGTGACCGGATGGAATCGGATAATTAGGAATCCGAGGTTCGCCCATAATATCGTAATGGCTAACTTTTTCTGCTACTTCTAAGGTAGTAGTGACAGCTTCTTCAATGACATCATCCGGCAAATGGTCGCGAAATAATAGCTTCATTTCTTCAGCGGATTTCAGATATTCTGTACCGCTGTAACGCATCCGATTATCTTCTATAATTAATTTACCGGTCTGAATACACAATAAAGCATCGTGGGCTTCTACGTCGTAACAAGATATATAATGAGAGTCATTGGTGGCGACAAATTTAATTCCTAATTCTCGCGCAATTCTCACAATTTCTACATTAACAATTCTGTCTTCCGGTGAGCCGTGGTCTTGAATTTCTAGATAAAAATCATCAGCAAATACATCTTTATACCACTGGGCAACTCTACGAGCAGCATCCAGTTTACCAGCTAGAATTGCTTGCGGTATTTCTCCACCCAAACAAGCACTGGTGACAATTAAACCTTCATGATGTTCTTTGAGTAAATCTTTATTAATGCAAGGACGGGAGAAAATACCTTTACCTTGCACACCTTGAAGGTTAGAAATTGAAGTTAACTTAACTAAATTTTTATAACCTTTTGTATTTTTTGCTAAAACAACTTGATGATAGCGGGGACGGCGTTCTTGTTTGGTGATATCGCCGTTAATAATATACATTTCGTTGCCGATAATTGGCTTAACATTCTTGCTACGGCAGATTTTAATAAGCTCGATCGCACCGTACATGACACCATGATCCGTTAGAGCGATCGCTTTTATGCCTAGTTCGATGGCGCGATCGACCAAATCTGGTAGTTGGCTAGCACCATCCAGCAAACTGTAGTCACTATGAATGTGCAAAGGAACAAAGGACATATGCGTTTCCCATTACAAACAACATCACCAAAAGTATCTACAAAGGATGCCCTTTGCAGCAGAATTTTGAGAAGGGATGGTATCCTAGGGTAACTCAGTTTGTGTCTAATTCTAAAACTGTTTCTAAAAGTGTTATTTTTCTGGAATGTAATCTTCTAGAATTGATGTTTTAATAATCACAACGCTAACTGAGTATCTGGCAATGAAGGAAACAGACAGCATCGGTCAGCCTGAAATCAAATCTCGTCCTTGGTGGCAAAGAATTCCGCTCACTTTGCAAATTCTCATCGCCCTAGTTCTAGCAATATTATTAGGCATTGCCTTGGGCGGGGGAAATCCTAGTCCAGCTAACGAAGCTTTAATCAAAAACTTGACAATTCCCGCAGAATTGATACTAAAGGCTCTCCGCGCTCTAGCCCCGCCGTTGATTTTGGTAGCAGTACTGCATACTTTCATGACGGCAAATATTCCCGGCACAGCCGGACGGCGTTTAGCGGTATTACTATTTACTAACACTATAGTAGCAATACTGATTGGACTGTTAGTGGCTAACGTCTTGCATCCTGGTACTTGGGGGCGTTTGACAGTTCCAGGAGTAAGTTCAGCAGAATCAGCCGCGCAAAAATTCGACCCGTCGGGACTCATTCAAGACGCTGTACCAAAAGCTATTCTTGAGCCATTAGTAAATAACAATGTTATCCAGCTAATTGTGATTGCTCTGTCCTTCGGTATTGTCTTGCGTGCCATTAAATCAGAAATGGTGGCTCAAGGCAAGAACGGATACCAGCCAATAGAAGATATAATTTCGATTTTGTTTGAGGCGGTAATTCGTATCCTCAATTGGATAATTGCTTTAGTACCCATAGCGGTTTTCGGTATCGTCGCTACAACAGTTGCGAAAGAAGGTTTCCAGCCGTTTATCTCTTTGGGCGCTTTCATCGTGTCGGTACTAGTAGCCCTAGCATTACAAGCTAGCTACTACCTTTTCATCATGGTAAGAAACTTTTCTTGGGTAAAACCTCTAAACTTCCTGCGTGGCGGTTCCGATGCGTTTCTGATGGCTTTTTCTACATCTTCTTCAGGGGCGACTATGCCCGTTACATTTGAGGTTTTGCAAGAAAAAATCGGCTTGCGGGAATCTTCAGCGGCTTTGGGATCGTTAGTCGGGGCAAATTTCAACAACGATGGTACTGCGCTTTACGAAGCGATGTCTGCGTTATTTATCTCTCAAGTCTTGGGACAGCATTTAAATCTTGGGCAGCAGTTTCTTGTTATTCTCACTTCTATTTTTGCCTCGGTGGGTGCTGCTAATATTCCCAACGCCGGACTTGTAACAATGACACTTGTCTTTACTTCCGTTGGTTTGCCCACACAGTATATTGCTGTGCTGGTAACTGTAGACTGGTTTTTGGATCGCTGTCGCACTGCGATCAATGTGATGGGGGATATGACTGTTAGTGCCGTACTTGACGGTAAAAAGCCTCAGATCAAAGATGAAAGTTAGGGGTTAGGAGGAAGTAGGGAGTGGGGAGTAGGGAGTAGGGAGTTAGGAGTGAGGAGTTAAGAATATATAGATAATAAATTATGAGTAACAAAAGATTTCATAATTTAAAACTTATAGCGCTTTTCGTTTGAATGAGGTACATGGGTAGGGGCAATTCATGAATTGCCCCTACAAAAGTCTGTACTTCACTCTATCGAAAACCGCTATATAACTCATAACTCCTCACTCCTCAATACTGCAAGGGATAAGGTAAAAGGTTAAAGGGGAAGGGGAAGAAGATGCTTATTTGACGCCTTTTCCCTTTCCCCAAAACCCCAAAACCCTTCAAGTATTGCCTCACTCCTAACTCATAACTCCTAACTCTAAAAAGGCCCTTTAGCGTCGCATTCCTTAGTCCAGCACCTTCTAAGAAGATTCACTCTGTAGAGATGTGCGAAGCGGCGAGGATTCAATACCAGTTTGGTATCGCGGCTAAATAGGGGCTGGTTTAGATATTGCCAAAGAGGAAATTTAATTTGGGTGTGTTTTGGAGTCATAGAAGTAGGAAAATACTATAAAACTGTCGTAGCAGTAGACGGCATCTAATATATTAGAGTTGTTCGCTACTGATTTCCTAGTTAAACCGTACACAATCTACATTCAACTGTCCTTGGGACAATTGCGGAAAATTTGCCAAGCTAATTGCTCAATATTTTATGTTATTTTTTTATAGGTATTTAAAGTATCTATTTAAATATGTAAAGCCAAGTATAAGCATATAGGATAAGGACATAAGTAAGGATAAAAGAAATTCAATTGGACTGTCTGTTTCTTCTAGTTTGGTCAACTTATATCCGGAATTTTTAATTGGTAATCTGTATCCCTCTGTAGAAATCACTAGAATCAAGAACTAACATAATATACCACTCAAACAACTGCCTCCCTTGCGTCTGCGGTTAGGCTACTCATTAGCGTTGGCTGAGTTGAGATTTTTTGCGTTTCATTTGATACTCGTAAAACACAATTACTGAAAGCTCAAAAGCCACAATGGTTAACTTAAGTATTGGCGATCGCCAAGATTTGATTGATTTACTGAAAGATTTACCAGAATTGTCTACCGAGAATTCCCGTAGAGGGAGCATCCCAATTTCGTATGAGTAGCCAGGGATTGTAAATCCCTGTCTGAAAGCGAAAGTCCTCTATAAGAGGACTCTGGGAAGACTCTTTAACAAGTCATGCTTTATGTGAATTAAAACGACAATCGACCACAGATGGACACAGATAGACACAGATAGATAATCATCTGTGTCCACCCCCCTAATTCCCCCCGTTTCGGGACGCCAGTCCGACGGCAGTTGCTACAACCGGGGAAACCCCGGCAACGCACTGCCTCCTCAAGTCGGGAGACCCGCCCACGCGGCTGGCTCGGGAAGATAAGGAAGTAATTTTATTTGTTGTCCATCTGTGGTTGCTTTCCCAAAAATAACTAGGCTATTGCCAATACCTAGGTTAACTGCTTTCCCTTTTGAATTCACATTAAACGTAATAGTCAATAGCCATTAATATAGCTATTGACTATTTCAAATAAAAATGCTAAGCAATATACGCTGTATTCTTAATAATGATTACCCGCCTTGCGATGGTGAATGGCAGTAACTTCATCGGGTTTGAGTAACTTACCATTGTCTACGATCGCATACACAACCCAATGGTCGCCACATTCTAAGCGTTTGTTGACGGAGCATTCTAGATAAGCTGTGGCGTCTGCGAGGATGGTACAGGCGTTATCTGCAACTGTTGTGGAAAAGGGCGCAAATCTATCTTCGCCAGGAGTAAAAGATTTGCGGAAGTGCTTCATGTATTCTTGATGATTATCTTCGCCCAGGATATTCAAAACAAACTTACCGCCGGGATACATGAGAGATTCAACCGCTCTGTCTTTGGCGATCGCCACAGTAATTCCCGGTGGATTAAAAGTCGCTTGTGATACCCACGCACCCAGCATTCCGGTAGAGACATCACCAAGTTTGGCTGTGACAACACAAACGGAACCAACGATACGACCTACAGCTTGTTCCATAGGAGTAGCAGCTGTTTGAGGTAAACGCAGTTTTTTCGCTCTTTTTAGGGTTTGAGCAAAGTCTGTTCCCATCTCTTCACACTGTTTGAGCATGACATCTGTAGGTTTAAATCTAGCCTTTAAGGTTTCAAACCCAAACTTGTAACCAGCGTCTTTGAGTTTACCTTCAAGTAAATCAAATGCTTCGCCACTCCAACCGTAGGAACCAAATACACCAGCAAGTTTGCTGTTATCACCAACTGCTAAGACAATACCCAAAGCTGTGTGAATGGGAGTCGGTGCATTACCGCCAATGGTTGGAGAACCAATGATAAAACCGTCACATTTTTCTATGGCGGCGCGAACGTCATCAGGTTCAGCAAATTCGCAATTGATGGTCTCTAAAGCTACTCCACCTTTGGTTAGTCCCAAAGCGAAAGCTTGCGCTAAAGTTGCCGTATTGCCGTAAGCTGAAGCGTAAAGGAGAGCCACAGAAATTTCGCGTTCAGCTTGCGATCGCCCCCATTCTTCGTAGGCTTTGGTAAGTTCCATGAAGCCGTAACGAATTAATGGCCCGTGAACAGGAGCATACATTCTCACTTGTAGTTCGGATAGTTTCTCCATCGCTGCTTGCACATGAGAAGCATGGGGAGCCATCAAACAATCAAAATAATAGCGCTGGTCTTCTTTTAACAAGTCCCAATCTTCATCAAAGACTTGATCTCCACACACATGCGCACCAAATATTTTATTAGAGTAGAGAATTTGGGTTTGCTCGTCGTAGGTACAAAGTCCTGTCGGCCAGCGGGGACTGGGAATAGGAACAAATTTTAAAACATGACCCTTGCCTAAATCTAGGGTTTCTTTCCCCCGCATGGTAATGATTTTCAAATCGCGGTTGGGGAAAGTAGCACGCAAATTGGCGGCGCAGGGAAGAGAACATACAAAGGTTAGCTTTGGTGATAAATCTAACAGCCCTTTGAGGGTGGCGACGCGGTTGGGATTAAAATGACCTATGATTACATAATCCAAACGATCCCATTCACCAAGGCACTGCCGTAATGCGTCTAAATAAATTAAGGTGAAAGTTTCCGGAGGCGGGTCGATAATTGCGGTTTTATCACCAGTAATTAAATAGGAATTAGAAGTGGTACCTCTAGCAAGTGCGTATTCAATTTCAAAGCGCAGACGTGTCCAGCTGCGCGCTCTTAATACAGTAGTATTTGTGGCAATTGGCAGAACCTGCACGTCGCGAGGATTGGGATTGCTCATAAGCCTTGTGTGAGGGGAGGGATAAGAAGATGGGGAGATGGGGAAAAGTAAGAAGCCGTGAAATAAATTTCCGGCTTATAGCTAAAACCCATTAAAATGGGTTAAAACTCCTACCCAGTCAGCTTTTAGCTGACTTTAGCTATTAGCCCGGAAATAAATTTCGGGCTAATTTTGCAACTTAGTAGTAATTGCCTACCTTGCGATGGCGAACGGCTGTTACTCCATCAGGGTTGGAAACTCGACCTTCACTGACAGTGCAGTATAATAGCCAGTGGTCACTACATTCCATGCTGGTCTTGACTTCGCATTCCATGTAAGCAAGTGCATCTGTAAGAATGGGGCTACCATTTTTAGCTGTTTGGGTTTTCACTCCAGCAAAACGATCAGCACCAGGATGCAAGCGCTTGAGGAAGTGTTTCTTCAGTTCTTGATAATTTCCTTCTTCCAGAACGTTGAGGACGAACTTATCACCGACTTGCAATAAGGAGTCAATTGCTCGGTCTTTTGCAACCGCAACTGTAAATCCTAAAGGTTGCAAGCTAGCTTGTGCTACCCAAGAAGCCAGCATAGCCCCTTGAACTCCATTCTTCTTGGCGGTAATAATGTAAAGTCCGCTGCTAATCCGACCTAGCGCTTTTTCCAAATTGACATCAATGGACTTAATTTGCTTGATGTTGCGTTCGCGGACTAGCATTTGTCCCAAGTCTGTACCAGCTTCTTCACACAACTGGTATGTGACTGGGGAGGGTGTTTCTTTGATGCGAATTGCTGGGAAGGCTTCTTTTACACCAAGGTCAACAAACCTTCTGCGTAGGGGATCGATGGGTTCATCATCGCCGCCGTAACATTCAAAAAATCCAATAACTTGCTTGTCTTTGACGACGCCAAGCAGGGAACTAATCGCAGCCTGAGCCGCAACGTTAGCGCTTGGGGGCATACCAATAATAATGCCAGATGACCTACCTGCTAGTTCTTGGATTTCTTGAATCTCTGCGGTAGTCAGATCCATTATTTCCACGCCTACGCCTGTTTTTTGGACTCCGTGGGCTATGGATTGAGCCATGCGATCGCCATATCCATAGTCGGAGACATAAAACAAGCCGATAATGGTTTCTGTCTTGGCTTGTTTTTGGCTCCAACTGTGGTAGCACTCTTTGAGTATATCCAGATGGTGATAGAGTAAGGGTCCGTGTCCGTTGGCGATAATTTTAATATTGCCAAGTTCCCCCATTTTCTTCATCGCGTTCAGCAGCGATCGCGCGTTGGGACCCATCAAGCAATCGTAGTAAAATCTAAAGTCCGGTTCAATTGCCTCTAGGTTGACATCAAAGGTATCGTCGCTGCAATAGTGCATCCCAAAGGCGTCGCAGGTAAAGAGAGTTTGGGTTTTGCGGTCGAAGCTGAAAATGGTGTCTGGCCAGTGCAGGTTAGGCGCACTGACGAATTCTATTTCGTGTCCTTGACCTAAGTCAACGCGATCGCCACTTTTGACAATCCGCTTTGAAAAGGGATCATGTACCAGATTTTCCAGAAACTGGAGTGCAACTTTTGACGCTAAGACGGTGGCTCTGGGTGCTAATTGGAGAACGTCTTCAACTAAGCCGCTATGATCTGGCTCTGTGTGGCTAACAATGATGTAATCTATTGCTTTTGGATTGACCAGCTTTTTGAGGGTTTCTAAATACAAATCGCGAAACTTTGTGTGGGAAGTATCCACCAAAGCAATGCGATCGCCCTTAATTAGATATGAATTGTAGGTTGTACCATTTTGTAGCCCGAATTCTATGTCGAAGCGATCGCGATCCCAATCAAGAGAACGGATCGCTGTCGTATTAGGAGCAATTTCGACAGTTTGTATAGTAAGCCGTTTTTGGGCGTTCTCTTTGAGAGCTACCATTAGTCGTCTCCGAGCGCATATCATCAGTCTGTTTTTCTGTCTTTATTTTGCTCATAATTACTTTTGTAAAGTTGTTCAAAACTTTATTTTTCTGAAAAGTCAATATGTAGCCAAAATGTCTGTTTTTTGGCATGATTGATTACCGAAAAACTGTAGTTAATGTTCTTTTTTGTGGACGTTGATTATAGCAAATATTGGTGATTACTTCTATAAAAAATTGCAAAATAAAGAGTAATCAAAATAATATTGCTGTCCCAAATTTTGTAACGAAAAGCATAAATTTGGCAACCGTTGTATCTAAGACGCTAAATAAAGTTGGCAGCAACAATTTGCATTAACAGGCGACCTAAGCAACTTCACTTAGCTTTGCATAGAAGCTCTATTTCATGACTAGCAATATAGTATTTCTATACTAGACATGTTCCAAAGGTCTGAAGGGATTATCGATTTCATCTGCTCTGTAAGCACGTCGAGCATCATTTTCATCCCCTAAGAAAACCGAACGATGATTTGTATAATATTCCTAAAATTTCCTCTTCTGAAAGAATTTCTGAATTTTGTTGCTTAAGTTTGCAAGCTAAGGGGAGTTCGGCAATGGGTGTAATTCGCTTTTTTTGCTGGGTTTGCTGACGTTGCCACCGTTGTATTTTTTTAGCTGCAATACCCAATAACCAAGGGCGAATCGAACGATTAGGGTCAAATTTACTAGCTATTTTGAGAGCCTCCTCTACAGTTTCATGGAAAATTTCCTTTGCTACTGTTTCGGTAAAATTGCGATCGCCACTATTACCCAACATAATCATTTCGTTACTATCGTCAGTCTGTAGTTAACTACAGCTTGACAAAATTTTAAAAGTTGTTGCTCTTTAAAATTTCTCTTACCATAGTTAGCAATTAGGCTGACAAACTGAATATTTCCAGGTAAATAACCTATAGAAGAATCTATCCTGTCCAAACTAGCTGTTCTTGGATGTAACTGATGACAATTCCAGTAAGTACTTGTCTGAGGATTATCTAACTTCCAACCAGTATAAACACAACGTCCATCCTGCTTTTCCCATAGTTCTTTTAAATGTTCCAAAGTTATAGTGCATTCCCTGCCATGACTTTTTACTCGTCGTCTTGCCAGTCTCAAATGTTGACGAAAGGGTGAATATTCATCTCTGCGATTTCCTAAAAATAAATGTGTAGAAACTTTGGATATTAAATCCATATCGCAAGTTTTATTTACACCAATTAATCTATGTTGATAAACATCATGGCAAAAGTTAATTAAATCTTCTTCAGTAAAAGCATTTTTGGCAAAGTTAGCAATTACGGCAACAAATTGTATGTTATCTGGGGTATAGCCTTTATTAGAATCTATGCGATCCACACTAGCTCTATTAATTGTTAAAGGCGTACTTTCATAATCGGTGGTGCAGGGTAAAAGAATCAAATTCCAGCCAGTGTAAGGACAAATACCTTTTTGTTTTTCCCATAATAATTTTAGGTCTGCCAGTGTTACAGAACATTCTTGTTTTCTGTGTTTTGCAGACTTTCTCATTACTTTTAAGTGATATCGAAAAGGAGAAAAATCATCCCGCCTAATTATGTCTCTTAAATAGGAGGTATCTTTATTAACTCTGTCTCCAAAATTTATTAAACCTTTAAACTTGCCATAACATGATTTAGAACAAAAATGTTGCCTTCCTAATTTTTTACTCCTATTAAACTCAGCTAGTCGCTTGCTAAATTCTTTGCCACAAGCTGGATTTTCACAAATCACAAATACTTTTAATTCACCCATAAAAAATAAAATTCACCTAATTCTAAGATTATCAGGTGAATTTGCTTTTATATTTATATAAGTGGAGCTTATGGGAATTGAACCCATGTCCGCAATGGGTATTGACCCCCCGCTCATTCACAGGTTTAGCCTTTCTTACCCTCAAGGCGGGAAACGTTCATTATCCCGAACGGTAGGATGCTCTGGTTAAGTCTTTGCTAACAAGCAACCAGAGAAAACTTGTCAGCGCATCCGTTGGGGTTTGCCTCTAGTCCTTAACGGAGTCAGACTAGAAGCGCTCGAACCAGTTAGAGGTTATTAGGCAACTGCTACAGCAGCTTCCTTACGAGCAAATTTTACGATGTTGTTCGCATTTACTTTTTTTTGAGCCTTTGATTTTCGAGAGACGACTCACTCTCGACCTGAATCACAGAGCAGCTTTCGCCACCACGTCGAAACCGTTAAAGCCCCGTGTGGTATATACCCCTATTATAATGTGCAATTTTTGAAATGTGCCACTGGGGATTTTGGATTTTAGATTTTGGATTTTGGATTTGCTTATTTTGAGTTTGGCTGTTGGTCAGATACTAAAATAGCTAATTGCTAATCTCCATACAACTAGCAATTAGCTATTATCTATCGACCATCAGTCATTTTTAACCAGACAGTGCCTCAGCGCCGCCGACAACTTCTAAGATTTCCTGGGTAATTGCGGCTTGCCGCGCTTTGTTGTAAGACAATGTGAGTGTACCAATTAATTGAGCAGCGTTGTCGCTGGCGTTGCTCATGGCTGTCATCCGCGCTGCTAGTTCGCTAGCTGCTGATTCTTGTAACGCCCGCAATAGCTGGTTAGTCAGGTACAACGGTAGCAAGGAATCCAGAATCTGTACTGGATCTTGCTCGAAAATCATATCGCTGGCAAGGGGACGAACTTGAGATGTCACTTTCTGCCGTTCTACTTCAAATTGACCGCCACGGGTTGTCAGACGGAAAATTTCGTCGTCCTGTGCTTCTAAACCTTGGGGGTCAAGAGGAAGCAGAGTTTGCACCACTGGACGCGAACTTACCAAGGATACGAATCGGGTATAAATTAACTCAATTCGGTCTACGCTTTCCGAGAGGAACAAAGAAAGCAGTTCGTTGGCGATGTTAGTAGCTTCCGCTGCGGTAGGAATTTGCTCTAAGCCTGTGTAGGTAGCATCGATGGGTTGGTTGCGACGTTGGAAGTATTGTGTAGCTTTACGTCCAACGATGACAAATTTGTAATCTACACCTTCTGCTTGCAGTTCCTTGGTACGAGCTTCCGCACGCTTGATCACGTTGGTATTGTAGCCACCGCAAAGACCGCGATCGCCTGATATTACCAACAAGCCAACTGAGCGAACTTCGCGTTTTCTCAACAGTGGTAGGTTTGCTTCTTCAAACCGCAGACGGGTTTGTAAACCATACAGCACTTGTGCCAAGCGGTCAGCAAAAGGACGGGTAGCAGTTACCTGTTCTTGGGCGCGACGAACCCTGGCAGCAGCTACCAGCCGCATGGCTTCTGTAATTTTTTTGGTATTTTTAACCGATTGAATGCGATCGCGTATTGCTTTCAGATTAGCCATAGTCTTTTATCTTCAGTTAGGAGTTAGGAGTTAGGAGTTAGGAATTAAGAGTTAAGAGTTAGGAGTTAGGAGTTAGGAGTTAGGAGTTGTTCTAAGATTGTAATTTTTTACTCTTAACTCCTCACTCTTCACTCCTAACTCTTCTTAACTCCTCACTCTTAACTCCTAACTCCTAACTTTTTACGCTGTTGCCAAGAAGGTCTTCTTGTATTCAGTAATTGCTTCTTTCAAAGCTGCTTCTTCTTCCTCACCTAGTACTTTCTTGCTCTGTACTGATTGAGAGTACTGAGGTTTGCTGGTCTTTAAGTACTCGCGGAATCCCTTGGCGAATTCAGTAATTTTATTTACAGCAATATCATCCAAATATCCGTTAATACCCGCATAGAGAAGCGCAACTTGCTCGTACACGGATAACGGCGAATTTTGTGGCTGTTTCAAGAGTTCCCGTAGACGCTGACCACGTGCCAACTGGTCTTGAGTAGCTTTATCCAAGTCAGAAGCAAATTGCGCGAACGCTTGCAATTCGTCAAACTGCGCCAATTCCAGCTTCAATTTACCGGCAACTTTCTTCATTGCCTTGGTTTGAGCGGCGGAACCTACGCGAGATACGGAAATACCAGGGTTAATAGCTGGACGGATACCAGCGTTGAACAGGTCAGCAGACAAGAAAATCTGACCGTCGGTAATAGAAATTACGTTGGTCGGAATGTACGCTGATACGTCACCGGCTTGGGTTTCGATAATTGGTAGGGCGGTCATGCTACCTTTACCCAATTCATCACTCAGCTTAGCTGCTCGTTCCAATAAGCGAGAGTGGATGTAGAATACGTCTCCAGGATAAGCTTCCCGTCCGGGGGGACGACGCAGCAGCAAGGACATTTGGCGATAGGCTGCGGCTTGCTTGGAAAGGTCATCGTAAATTACCAAGGTAGCTTTGCCTTTGTACATGAAGTACTCAGCCATTGCTGCACCTGTATAAGGAGCCAAGAATTGCAGGGTAGCTGATTCACTGGCGTTTGCAGCAACAACGATGGTGTAGTCCATCGCGCCTCTGTCCTGCAATGTTTGCACGACGTTAGCCACGGTAGAAGCTTTTTGACCGATCGCCACGTAAACACAAATTACGTCTTCTTCTTTTTGGTTGAGGATCGTGTCAATGGCGATCGCTGTCTTACCAGTCTGACGGTCTCCAATAATCAATTCCCGCTGACCCCGACCGATGGGAATCATCGCGTCGATAGCGGTGATACCGGTTTGCATGGGTTCGTGTACAGACCGACGGGCGACGATACCGGGTGCTGGGGATTCAATCAAACGGCTTTCTACGTCCTTGAGTTCGCCTTTACCATCAATTGGACGACCGAGAGGATCTACTACACGTCCAACCAAGGCTTCTCCCACGGGCACCTGAGCAATTCTACCAGTAGCGGTAACGGTGCTACCTTCTTGAATTTCACGACCTTCACCCATTAGCACCGCACCCACGTTGTCTTCTTCCAAGTTCTGGGCGATGCCAATTGTACCGTCTTCAAATTCTAATAGTTCACCCGCCATGGCCTTTTCTAAGCCATAAATACGGGCAATACCGTCACCTACTTGCAAAACTGTACCAACGTTAGCAACTTTAACTTGTTGGTCGTATTGCTCGATTTGTTGTTGGATTATGTTGCTGATTTCGTCTGGTCTGATGCTAATTGCCATTTGTCTATCTTCTTTCTTTTGAGACGGAAGGATTCAAACAAAAGTTAGGAGTTAAGAGTTAGGAGTTAGGAATTAAATTTTAGGAGTTGAGAATTATAAGTTAATAATTAAAGTTAAAAATTGAGAGTTATAAGTTAAAAATTCTTATTTATAACTCCTAACTCCTAACTCCTAACTCCTAACTCCTAACTCCTAACCCCTAACTCCTAACTCTTCTCTTTTTAGGCACTAGTTAAGCGCAAGGAAAGGCGACGCAGTTGACCCCGCAAACTTGCATCAATTACCTGAGAGCCTACTTTTATAATGACACCACCAATAATGTCTCTATCGATTTTGGTGTCTAGTTCTACTTCGCGGGCATTGGTCATGGCTATGACCTTTTCTTTTATTGCTTGCTGCTGCGCTTCAGTTAGAGGAACAGCAGAAACAACTTCTGCTAACACTGTTTGCTTTAATTGCCGCAAAAGCGCTAAATATTGCTGGCAAATATCTTCCAGCAAAATAATACGCCGTCTATCTACCAACAGCATTAAAAAATTGCGCAAATAAGTGTTAGCGCCTTCACCAAGTAATTGATTGATGACTGCCTTTTTAGTCTCAATCTGAATAAATGGGTTGGCGAGAAAATTCCGCAGTTGCTCACTTTCAGATAACAAGTTCAGCAAAGAACGCACATCTTCGCCGAACTCTTCTGTTAAATTTTTTGATTGCGCTACCGACATTAAAGCCTCTGCGTAAGGCTGGGTTATTTGTGCTGTTGCTACATCACTTTTCATCCCTTGCCTCCCAGTAGCGCCATACTCTGGTCAATTAGTCTTTGTTGGGCATCGTCGCCAATTCCACTGCGGAGTTGCGACTCTACTCTTTGCAATGCCTGAGCGACTACTCGCTGCCGCAATTCGGCGATCGCTCGCTCTGTTTCTGTATTCAAATCCCTAGCTGCTGTCTCTTTTAAGCGTTGCACATCCTCTGTTGCCCGCGCCAAAATTGCTTCCTTCGCTGCTTTGGCGTTTTCTTCTGCAACGGCTCGGATGCGTTGTGCTTCTGCTTGGGCTTGAGTCAATTTTTCCTGTGCTTCGGAAAGAGCGATCGCTCCTTGTTTTGCTCGCTCTTCTGCTTCCCGAATTTGCGTTTCTATATTCGAGCGTCGTTCATTCAGGGTGCTGATAAAAACTTTACGCCCAAAGTACAATAATATGCCAATCAGAATCGCCAGATTTATGATATTGGTTTCTAAGATATCTATATTCAGACCGAAACCACCTTCTGATTCTGCTCCTGCTACGGCTTCCGTAGCAAGTAATAAAACAGTCCCCATGATAGCCATTTACAACTGCGCTGCTCCCTTGCTAATTACGTTGAATTTTCCCCAAGGGAAAAAGTGTCTCTGACACTTCATTTTTGCGCTTCACGGTTCAATTTTCCGTTACACGCTTTGTGGAACTCTCGTTATGAGCTTAAATATACTGCTCTATTTAACTAGAGTTGGTCCCATTAGTTTTTCTAGAATTTGCCTACTGAGAGCATCCACCTGTTGTTCTAAAGAACGAAAAGCTTCTTGCTTTTGCTGTTCTATCTCTTGAGCTGCTTGTTCTCGTTGAACCTGAGCTTCTTTTTGCGCCTCAGCGATTTTCGACGCTGTAATTTTCTGAGCTTCAGCTTGAGCGTCTGCTACAAGTGTTTGAGCTTGCTTGCGAGCATTCGCTAACTGTTGCTCATATTCCTTGAGTAATCGCTCAGATTTTGCCAAGCGTTCCCGCGCTTCCAAAAGATTGTTTCGGATATAGTTATCCCGATCATCTAGCGCTTTGGTCAGTGGCTTATAGAAGATTACGTTCAACACAGCTGCCAACAACAGGAACTGCAATGCCATCAAGGGCAAAGTTGCATCGAAATCAAACATTTCTCTCCTTTTTGGCTGGAATAGCAGTTTTCATGGCAATGAATATTATCTAAATCTCTCATCATTCTAGAGACCCGATAGCCAAAAAGGGCCTATACCATTTTGGATTTTGGATTTTAGATTTTGGATTGTAAAACCTTGCCAATTGGCTGTTTTTGCAATCCATCTGTCACAAGCATTTTTCCAAATGGTATTACATCAGAACGATGAGAAACTTAAAAATTGCCACTGTATAGAGACGTTGCGTGCAACGTCTCTTAGATTAATGCGAGGTTTCAGAGTTTAGGAAAATGGGTTAGCAAACAGCAGTACCAGGGCAATTACTAGACCGTAAATGGTCAAGGATTCCATGAAAGCCAAGGTTAACAGCAGAGTACCGCGAATTTTTCCTTCAGCTTCTGGCTGACGGGCAATTCCTTCTACTGCTTGACCCGCAGCATTTCCTTGACCAATTCCAGGACCGATTGCAGCTAAACCAATTGCCAGAGCGGCAGCGAGAACTGAAGCAGCAGAAACCAATGGATCCATGTTAATTTTCCTTACTTTGAATACAGAACGATATTGAGATTTTAGATTTTAGATTTTAGATTTTAGATTTAAAATCAAATCCAAAATCAAAAATCTAAAATCCAAAATTGCATCACCTGAGGCTTTTTAAATCTTAATGCGCCTCATGCTCTTCACCACCATGTCCCTCTATTGCCTCATGAATGTATGCGGCGGCTAAGGTAGCAAAAACCAGGGCTTGAATGGCGCTGGTAAATAATCCCAAAGCCATCACTGGCAGAGGCACAAATAGAGGAACCAACAAAACCAACACTGCTACCACCAATTCATCCGCAAGAATGTTACCGAAAAGACGGAAGCTTAGGGAGAGGGGCTTGGTGAAATCTTCTAGAATCGCGATCGGTAATAAAATCGGCGTCGGTTCTATATACTTCTTAAAGTACCCCAAACCGCGCTTGCTAAAACCCGCGTAAAAGTAAGCTAAAGAAGTCAGTAAAGCCAGTGCTACTGTTGTGTTGATGTCATTAGTCGGAGCAGCTAATTCACCCGAAGGCAGCTTAATCAACTTCCAGGGAATTAGGGCACCTGACCAATTTGAGATGAAGATAAATAAAAACAATGTGCCAATAAAAGGCACCCAAGGACGGAACTCTTTCTCACCAATCTGGCTTCTTGTCAGATCCCGAATAAATTCCAAGGCATATTCCATCAAATTTTGTATGCCACTAGGAACTCTTTGGATGTTTTTAGTAGCAGCTATTGAAGCTACTACTAGTAAGCCAATCACAAACCAGGAGGTAAGAAAAACCTGTCCATGCACTTTCAGATTGCCTAATTGCCAGTAGAAATGATGACCTACTTCCAATTCGGCAAGGGGAAATAAATTGAAGGCGTTTAAGACACTAACCATTTCCATGTAGGGAGTTTCCCCAAAGAGCGAGGATTGGAGGATTCTCTTTGTATACCTGACCTCATTTTAAGAGTCAGGTGTCACTAAGGTTTGTACCATGTAGACGAGGAGCGTAGCTTTGTAAGTTAAAAACCCCAAAAATATGGGCAGAACCTGTAGCTGACGCCATTGAGTTGCTACTATAATCAACCCAATAAACAAAGCAAAACGTGCTTTGCTCAGACGTTTATTTTCCTCACCCAGCCGCTCAACGTCTTTGGCCAGCATTCTTAAGTAAACCACACCCACACACGCTCCTATCAAGTAATTTAGGGCAGTGTTCAGGGAGTAAAAAATCCAAACAGAGACAAATATAACCCCTGTAATCGCAAGCGTCACTAGCATCAACCGCTGAGAAAGTTGATGGTACTCTTGCATAGGGTTTACTGGTTCTGAGTCCACAAAACCAGGCTGAGCGTCTTGTCGTTTGGTCGGCGTGGGTTCAATTGATTCGTCTGACAAGCTCACGGGACTTGAAACCAGTACAGCTAGTTGTGTTGGCTGCATAATCAACCAGCTGAATCATATCATGATTGGGTAACAATACTTTAGAAAAAAACAATTAACTTCAAGTCAGGGGGAGTGGGGAGTTGGGCATTGGGAATTGGGCATTGGGCATTGGGAATTGGGAATTGGGAATTGGGCATTGGGAATTGGGCATTGGGCATTGGGAATTGGGAATTGGGAATTGTTTTTTTACCCATGTCTGAGGATGCTCCTTGCCTAATGCCCGATGCCCCTTGCCCATTGCCCGATGCCCGATGCCCAATGCCCCATTCTTCGCGTAGCCCCTTGCCCTTTGCCCTTTCTCCTCTTTCAGCTTGGTGTGAGCATAATTAACTGTTGCTTGAGGAGCGATCGCACTTCCTCTAACCCTAACTCCACATCCTCCAAAATTTCTGTAACTGTTTTTTCACCTTCGCAGGCTTCCAAAAATTTTAATTCGGCTGCCGACAAGTTGACAATTTGGTAATCGTAATTAAATATACACTGACTTGGAAACCCATCAATACAAGGATTGCGCTCTGGAATCGCTTCTAAAAGAGCATCATCCGTTGACCAATCGGCTTTAATTATCGGTGGACGACCAAGGAAAAACTCGTAATGCGTTACTTCCGGGTCTAGTAATTCTATCAAACGGTAACGTTGGCGATCGCTCAACCCATCCGCCCGTTCGATTAATTCCGGTGCTTTACCCAAAAGCCTCTCCAATTGCCAAAAACCAGGATTGGAAAATCCCACAAATTCCAATCCCGAAGCGTCAATGAGTTCAAACAGGGTTTCTATGTTATAATCCACCTCTTGCGGATGAACGTACATATCAGCAAAACACTCATCCCGCTTATTTTCTAAAGACCAACGTTCTCTTTCTTTCTTGACAATTCGATTATTTTCTGGTAATGAAGCAAATATTTGTCGTCCTACTTGCACACCATCGCGATAGTCGCCGCGTTTGTCACCTTGAAGGAGTGCGATCGCTTTTTGCATGAGTTGAATTTCCCAGCGTCCCAACTCTCCATACACAAAGATGTGCATTAAGCCGCCTGGGGTTAATTTCTTTGCCAAAGCTTTAATACCGCGAATCGGGTCGGGTAGGTGGTGCAGTACCCCCACACAATTAATCAAATCAAATTCACCCGGAAGTTGTTCTACATCGTACAAACTGAGGTGATGAAACTCTACACGGTTTGCACCGGAACGTTTGCAGCGTTCTCTTGCGACATCCAAAGCGCCGGCGCTAAGGTCAATACCAACAACGGAAGCTTTCGGGTTGAGGTGAACTAGGTACTCTGTTCCTACTCCCGTACCGCAGCCAGCATCTAAAATGCGGATGTCTTGTTTTTGGGGTTTTTGTCCGGTGCAGAAATTATAAGCAGCTAGCCAATTCCAGCGCCAGTTGTAACCGGGGGGTGGTTCATCCAGCAAGGGTTCTGGAGGAAAGGGATAGGTATCGTAGAGTTTGGCTACGGCGGTGCTAACGTTTTGGGAGTCGGACATCTCTAGAGCAAAATTGCAGCATTTTTGAGTTTAGCGAATTAGGATAATCTCACGCAAAGGCGCAAAGACGCAAAGTTTTTCTTAGCGCCTTTGCGGCTTTGCGTGAGACTTTTAAAAAAATCACTGGTAAGGAAATGGTTTTTAAGCAATCAGAATTTGACCTTCGCTGTGAGTGGGGTTTACAAGGTATTACTCAACTTGCTCCCATTAGTGATGTGGTTGTAATTGTTGATGTTCTCTCTTTTTCTACATCTGTGGAAATTGCCACCAATAATGGTGCTATCGTCTTTCCTTACCAGTGGAAAGATGAGTCAGCAGTTGATTATGCTGAGTCTTTACAAGCAGAATTAGCAGGCGATCGCATTTCCAAAAATTATTCTCTCTCACCTACATCATTAACTAAAATTCCGGCGGGGACTAAACTCGTTTTACCATCACCAAATGGTTCTTTCTTAACTTTGCAAACTGGAAAAACACCAACTCTGACAGGATGCTTGCGAAACTGTGAAGCTGCGGCAAAGTATGCTCAAAAATATGGTTCCAAAATCGCAGTTATTCCCGCAGGCGAAAGGTGGGAAGATGGTAGCCTCAGACCTGCGTTTGAAGATTTGATTGCTGCCGGGGCAATTCTTAGTTATTTAAACGGCAGTTTATCACCAGAAGCGGAAATAGCTGTAGCAGCATTTCACACTGTTAAGAAAGATTTGCTGGCGTATTTGCAAAAATGCAGTTCTGGTAAAGAATTAATTGCGCGAGGTTTTGAGTCAGATGTTGAATTGGCAGCAGTTTGTAATATAAGTGATTGTGTGCCTTTATTTACTCAAAACGCCTATGTTAAACAAATTGTATCTTTATTCTGAGAAAAATATTAAATAATGTAAAAAAAATAGAAAAATCTCAGAAACATATGCTTTTGCAGGGGCAAAAACTTTGCTTAAGGTTTCTGGGTTGCCATCTTGAACAGAGCGATCGCCTAGATTTTATTATCGCCAGATAAAATAAAATTAGGAAATCCCTGCTGTCTACACCATTTGGAAAGATTGATGACAGACAGATTGCAAAAACAGCCAATTAGCAAGATTCTTGTAATCTAAAATCGACAATCGAAAATCCCAAATGGTATTATTCTCTGCGTGGGGCTTTGTTACATATAGATACAAAACTTAGGTTTTTTCTCAGAAACCTAAAGCATTTGCTTTCCAAGACTGATGCATCAACGCTACAGTTTCTACACACTTCTTAATAAAGCCCCTGAGAATTCGCAAAACGTTCTAATCTAAAAGCTGACTGGGTTATTTTTTTTCTGGCAGTTTTGAAGGCAGCACGGGGGATGCATAAATATACCAATGTGTCAAGCCTGAATGTAACCCAGACTTAACACATAAACGCATATGATGGGAGTTTTAAAAATCCGATGAGTGTTAAGGCAAGTGGTGGAAGCTCAGTTGCACGTCCGCAACTATATCAAACTCTAGCTGTATCAACAATTTCCCAGGCTGAGCAACAAGACCGCTTCCTGGGAGCCGGGGAACTAAATGAACTGGCAAACTATTTTGCATCTGGTGCAAAACGTCTCGAAATTGCCCAGACGCTGACAGACAATTCTGAGATTATTGTCTCTCGGGCTGCCAACAGAATTTTTGTTGGTGGTTCACCAATGTCTTTTTTAGAAAAGCCGAGGGAACCAGAATTGGCGATGGCGGTGGCTGCGGCTGCGGCATCGACGGATGTTAGAGATGCAATGAAACTAGGAACTGTTACCTACGTAGAATCTCGTGGTGGCTTCCTAGAAAATTTACGTTCCATCTTTAACTCTTCGCCTAGTGGTCCGACTCCGCCAGGTTTCCGACCAATTAACGTTGCTCGTTACGGCCCTGCCAATATGGCAAAGAGCTTGCGGGACTTATCATGGTTCTTGCGCTACGCTACTTACGCGATCGTGGCTGGCGACCCCAATATTATCGCTGTGAATACACGCGGTTTGCGGGAAATCATTGAAAATGCTTGCTCTGGTGAAGCGACAATTGTTGCTTTGCAGGAAATGAAAGCTGCTGCGCTTTCCTATTTCCGTAGAGACTCTGAGGCAACAGATATTGTGTCTCAGTACATGGATGTTTTGATTACAGAATTTAAAGCACCCACTCCTTCTAATAAACTGCGGCAGCGTCCCTCTGGTGATCAGCAAGGGTTAGAATTGCCCCAGATTTACTTTAATGCGGCAGAACGGCGTCAAAAGTTCGTGATGAAGCCTGGTTTGTCCGCAGCGGAAAAAACAGAGGTAGTGAAAGCTGCCTATCGGCAAATCTTTGAGCGTGACATTACCCGCGCTTACAGCTTGTCAATCTCTTACTTAGAATCCCAGGTTAAAAATGGCGACATCTCTATGAAAGAGTTTGTTCGCCGTTTAGGTAAATCTCCACTTTACCGCAAACAATTTTACGAACCTTTTATTAACAGCCGTGCCCTAGAACTTGCTTTCCGTCACTTTTTGGGACGGGGACCAAGTAGCCGGGAAGAGGTACAAAAATACTTTGACATTATTTCTCGAGGCGGTTTGCCAAAGTTAATTGATGCTTTGGTAGATTCTGAGGAATATTCTGACTACTTTGGTGAGGAAACAGTACCTTACATTCGGGGTCTGGGTCAAGAAGCCCAAGAATGTCGTAACTGGGGACCACAGCAAGACCTGTTTAACTACAGTGCGCCTTTCCGCAAAGTACCTCAGTTTATTACAACATTCGCTGCTTACGAGCAACCATTGCCCGATCAGCATCCCTACGGTTCTGGTAACGATCCGTTGGAAATTCAATTTGGGGCAATTTTCCCGAAAGAAACTCGCAACCCCAGCACCCGTCCGGCTCCTTTTAGTAAGGATACAAGACGCATCCTGATTCACCAAGGACCAGGAATTAATAACCAAACTGGCAACCCAGACGCTCGCGGCGCGTTTCCTGGTACTCTGGGACCAAAAGTATTCCGCTTGGATCAAATTCCCAGAACCTTGAGCAAGGGAACTGGTAAAGGAGCAAGTGTAAAATTCTCCGAAAGCTCTACCCAAGCGGTAATTCGAGCAGCTTACCTGCAAGTTTTTGGTCGCGATGTCTACGAAGGTCAGCGGCTGAAGGTAGCAGAAATTAAGCTGGAAAACGGTGAAATTTCCATACGCGAGTTTATTCGGGCGTTGGCGAAGTCGGATCTGTTCCGCAAGATGTATTGGACATCGCTTTATGTATGTAAGGCGATCGAGTACATTCACCGCCGCTTGTTGGGTCGTCCTACCTACGGTCGCCAAGAAAATAATAAGTACTTTGACCTTTGCTCTAAGAAAGGCTTCTACGCTCTCATTGACGCCATCATTGATAGCGAAGAGTACAGTGAAGCGTTTGGTGAAGATACAGTTCCCTACGAACGCTATCTGACTCCTGGTGGTGTGGCGTTGCGGAAACTGCGCGTTGGTAGCATCCGTGAAGATGTCGGTGCGAAAGTGGAGAAACAAGAAACACCGATGTTCGTGCAAATGGGTGCTGTTACACAAGTGCGGACGGAACCCGATATCCAATCTCGCATTAACCAAGGCGTTAGCAAGAAGCGCGAACAAAGGAAAATCTTTAAGTTGGTGGCAGGTACTAACGATAAAGTCGCGGTACAAACTGTTATCAGCGCCGCCTACCGGCAAATTTTCGAGCGGGATATTGCTCCCTACGTTGCTTCTTCCAGAGAATTCAAAGTTTTGGAAAGTAGGTTGAGTAACGGTGAAATCACCGTGAAAGAATTCATTGAAGGTTTAGGTTGTTCCGGTCTATACCTGAAAGAATTCTATGCACCTTACCCCAACACCAAGGTAATTGAACTGGGAACTAAGCACTTCCTGGGACGCGCTCCTTTAGATCAAGCGGAAATAAGAACGTATAACCAGATACTGGCTACTCAAGGTATTCGCGCATTTATTCGGGCAATGGTGAATAGTCCTGAGTATTTACAAGCATTTGGTGAAGATACGGTTCCTTACAACCGCTTTGCGACCTTGCCAGCGGCGAACTTCCCGAATTCTCAGAGGTTGTACAACCAGCTGACCAAGCAAACTAAGGATATTGTTGTCCCCAGCTTTGAGCCGACCAAATCGCGCATGGATGCTGCCCAAATGCCAATTATGGCGAAGGCGATCGCAGATATGGCAGCGAAAGCAAAGGCGATCGACAAGAGCAAGCCGCTGTTTATCGAACTGGGTCGTTCTTACAACGATGGACGCGGACAGTCCGTTGAAGTGGGTGTGGGTACAACCCGCCGCAAACCCGCCCGGATTTACCGCATGACCGTAGGGGCAAATCAAGCAGAAATGCAACAGGTAATGAATGCCATCTACGTTCAGGTGATGGATGTGTTTAGCGGTCAGGTTCCAGAATATTTCCGGCGTACAGATTTGGAAAGCAAACTGCGGAATGGGGAAATCTCCGTACGCGAGTTTGTGCGTGACCTGGCAAGTTCGGAAATTTACCGCAAGCGTTTCTACACTCCGTATCCCAACACCAAGGTAATTGAATTCCTCTTCCGTCACCTGTTGGGACGCGCACCAGCAACTCAAGCAGAAATTCGTCAGTATAATAAAATACTGGCTGATAGCGGTTTGAGAGCTGCTGTAGAGGCGATGGTGAATAGTCCAGAGTATGCCCGTTACTTTGGTGAAGATGTAGTGCCTTATCCGCGCTATCCATCCCTACCTGCGGGTAACTATCTTGGCAGCGTTCAGGCGGCTGCTGACTTGGTGAAACAATCCTGGTCTAGCTTGTCTCCTGCGGTGCTAACGGGACGTTATAGCAAAGGGTAAGTCTAGAGGGCAAGGGGCATTGGGCAAGGGGCATCGGGCATCGGGCAAGGGGCATCGGGCATTGGGCATTGGGCAAGGGGCATCGGGCAAGGGGCATCGGGCATCGGGCAAGGGGCATCGGGCATGGGTAAAAAAAACCAATAATGCCCAATTCCCAATTCCCAATTCCCAATTCCCAATTCCCAATTCCCAATTCCCAATGCCCAATGCCCCCATTTGCAATCTTTCGTAACATTGCTTTCATATTCCCGGTGCGATAGTAAACATGAAAAGGAATGTTACAAACTGTTAAAAAGAGTCATATATGCTCAGCATAATGCCCGAAAATAATTCCGGAAGGTAGAGATGAGTTTAAAGGCTTGTGTAGTTGTGTTTACTCAAGCAGGCTCGAAGTTTAAAGTCCCAGCAGTCCTGTTATACTGTTGAGTCTGATAAACAAGAAACCAAGCTCACTCAACCTAATTAAAGTCGCACCAGTTTAATTAAATTCTGGTTTCATTAGTACTTGGAGGAATCCATTAATGAGTATCGTCACGAAGGCTATCGTGAATGCTGATGCAGAAGCCCGCTATCTCAGCCCTGGTGAACTGGATCGGATCAAGAGCTTTGTTACTAGTGGTGAGCGCCGTGTGCGGATTGCTCAAATGCTGACCGAGAACCGCGAGCGGATTGTTAAGCAAGCTGGCGATCAGCTGTTCCAAAAGCGCCCTGATGTTGTTTCTCCTGGTGGCAATGCTTACGGTCAAGAAATGACCGCTACCTGCTTGCGCGACCTGGATTACTACCTCCGCCTCGTCACCTACGGAATCGTTTGTGGTGATGTTACCCCCATCGAAGAAATTGGCGTTGTGGGCGTTCGTGAAATGTACAAGTCTCTCGGCACTCCCATTGATGCTGTTGCTTCTGGTGTCAATGCAATGAAGAATGTTGCTACTGGCATGATGTCTGGTGAAGACGCTTCTGAAGCTGGCGCTTACTTCGATTACCTCGTCGGTGCTATGTCATAGGATGAAGCCATTTCTCCTTTGAAGTAGAAGTATTGCAATAAGGTTGGAAATAAGGAAATAACAACATGCAAGACGCAATTACCGCTGTTATAAACTCTTCGGACGTTCAAGGTAAGTACCTCGATACTGCTGCACTAGAGAAGCTCAAGAGCTATTTCTCTACTGGCGAACTGCGCGTACGTGCTGCTACCACCATCGCTGCTAACGCTGCTGCGATCGTGAAAGAAGCTGTAGCTAAGTCCCTGCTGTACTCTGACATCACCCGTCCCGGCGGTAACATGTACACCACCCGTCGCTATGCTGCTTGCATCCGCGACTTGGATTACTACCTCCGCTATGGTACCTATGCTATGTTGGCTGGCGACCCCTCCATCCTAGATGAGCGTGTACTCAACGGCTTGAAGGAAACCTACAACTCCTTGGGTGTACCCATCGGCGCTACTGTACAAGCTATCCAAGCAATGAAGGAAGTAACCGCTAGCTTGGTAGGCCCAGACGCTGGTAAGGAAATGGGCGTTTATTTCGACTACATCAGCTCTGGCTTGAGCTAGGAGCTAGTTTGCGCTTAAGATTTTAGGTGCGACTTTTTTAAGGTCTGGAAATCAGTCGTGAGTGCTAGGACGTTGTATCGCTTATCAAGCTAAATTATTGAATGATGAGTGTAAATGGTCTAGTATTGACGCTTGATTTCCAGCCTTTGAGTGAATAAAGAAATATTTGCACTGAAGATTTTTGAAATAAAAAAGTTTCAGTTTCCAACCTCGCTACAGGAGATTTAACACAATGCGGATGTTTAAAATTACTGCTTGCGTTCCTAGCCAAACCAGAATTCGCACTCAGCGGGAATTGCAAAATACTTACTTTACTAAATTAGTTCCTTATGAAAACTGGTTCCGCGAACAGCAACGTATTCAAAAAATGGGCGGCAAAATTGTAAAGGTAGAATTAGCTACTGGTAAGCAAGGAACAAATGCTGGTTTAGCTTAATGTAATTCCTTAGAAAACAAATTATTGTAGGGAGTTGCGAAGAGGTCAGATAGACCTCTTTTTTGTTTGTGATTTGTTTGTTAATAATTATTCAAAAATCTGTTGGAAATCTCTTTTAAACGCAGAGGGATGCTGTAGGGGCGAAGCATTTGTGTAGAAAGATGATAATTTTGGCTATAAATAATGGCACAAATGCTTCGCCCGTACGCGCAGAGGGACGCAGAGTTTTTTTGAATTTAAGTTGATTTATCGCAATATTGCTTTTTATTGAGCGCGATCGCATTTTCTGAAAGTTGAAAAATCTGTAAAGGTTATGCTTGACAGTTTACAAATGTGCGGCTGTGGGTGTACGTTTAATTGCGATCGCCAACAGAAAAGAGCCTCCAAGGTATACCGAGTTAGGGATATTGAGGAAGCAATTGCTACAGTTGGGCTAGTTATAGACAAGCTAAAACCAGGGAAAACCTTATCTCTACCAAAATTATATAAACGTGCTGTAGATGCAATGCGTCAAATCATGAGTTATGAATTATAAGTTATTGAGTTATGAGTTTTACTCCTAACTCCTAACTCTTAACTCTTAACTCCTAACTTTTACATACTTATCTGTGCAGCTTGTGAATTTACGTCGTCTAATTCCATTATTTGATGACTCGGTGTCCAGTTGGGCGTTAGAAGCACGCTTGTTACGCTGGTTAACATTAGTATGGTTGTTCGTGGGTTTAGTAATGCTGTTTTCAGCATCCTATCCTGTTGCTGACGCCCGTCAAGAAGATGGACTGTACTACTTTAAGCGCCAACTCCTGTGGATGTTAGTTGCCTTAATATTATTCAATATCATTGTTAATTTGCCCCTGCGTAAGATTTTGGGGATATCCCATTGGTTTGTGTTCCTGTTTTTGTTGTTAATTTTCGCCACCCTAGTACCGGGAGTGGGGAAAAAGGCCTTTGACGCCTCTCGTTGGATCGCCTTGGGACCAATTCCACTTCAGCCTTCTGAATTGATTAAACCCTTTTTGGTGATGCAAAGTGCGCGGCTGTTTGGTCAGTGGGATAGACTGAGTTGGGGAGTTCGCTTTGGTTGGTTGGGAATTTTCGGACTTGTGATTTTAGGAATTTTGGCACAGCCGAACTTGAGTACAACCGCACTTTGTGGTATGACTATTTGGCTAATAGCCCTAGCTGCTGGTTTGCCTTATAAATATCTGGGAGGAACAGCAGTCGGAGGGGTGATGCTGGCGGTACTCAGTATCAGCATTAAAGAGTATCAGCGCAAACGGGTGATGTCGTTTCTCAATCCTTGGGCTGATGCAACTGGGGATGGCTATCAGTTGGTGCAAAGTTTGCTAGCGGTGGGTTCCGGTAATACTTGGGGTGCAGGCTTCGGACTTTCTCAGCAAAAATTATTTTATTTGCCCATCCAGGACACCGATTTTATTTTTGCAGTATTTGCCGAAGAATTTGGCTTTGCTGGTGGTATGGTACTGCTGCTGATGTTAGCTTTATACGCCACTTTAGGATTAATTGTTGCCCTGAAGGCTAACCATCCAGTGTATCGATTGGTAGCGATCGGTGTGACAGTTGTGATGGTGGGACAATCATTGCTACATATAGCTGTTGCTACGGGTGCTATGCCAACTACCGGCTTACCTTTACCCATGTTTAGCTATGGTGGTAATTCTATGATTGCCAGTTTAATAGCTGCGGGGTTATTGATTCGGGTAGCGCGAGAGAGTAGTGAGGCTGAGGTAGTTCCTTTGCGAAGAGGGCGCAGATATTAGGCGGAATGCTCATTTTATCAAAGAACTAGATTTAAATTTTCTACTTGAATTTAGTTCTATGCAATAAACCTGTTGCAAAAGTCCTGACATCTTGCACCATTTTCAACAAGCCTATAATTAGCCCGGAAATAAATTTCGGGAACCAATAGCTGAAGTCGGTTAAAAACCGACTCGGTAAGACTTTTAACCAATTTTTTATGGGTTTTAGCTATCAGCCGGAAATTGATTTCCAGGTTTTTCGCAATTGGTGCAAGATGTCAATTTTAAGATAATTCGATCACAGATGAACAGTATATAAAAGTTTTTCCTCTGTCTTCCCCCCGTTTCGGGGGGAATGAGGGGGGTGAACACAGGTGAACACAGATAAATAATCTCTGTCCATCTTTGTTCGCAATATCCTAAAACCCGATTTTTGTAATAAATCTAATATGTGATAACCTCCTTGAAAAAATAATGAAATAGCCTAATTATCAACATTCGCAATCCAAAATCTAAAATCCAAAATCCAAAATTGGATCGCTCTTTTCCATCGCTCCCACGCTTTAGCACAAATTAAGCTAAAATTCATGCAGTGCAAGCATTTTTCCTTTAGTGAACACCATGCTTGAAATCCTGCAAACTCGACTTTACGAATTAGAACAATTCGCCAACTCTCTCGTTTCCAACCAACTCACGCACCTGAGTTTATTAAGCATTGGTGTAATTTTTGTTGCTGGTTTACTTACCAGCCTCACACCTTGTATGCTTTCTATGCTGCCCATTACCATTGGCTACATTGGCGGTTATGAAGCAAAAAGCCGCCTGCAAGCAGCAGCCCAGTCTACCTGGTTTTCTCTTGGTTTAGCAACCACCTTAGCCGTGATGGGCATAGTAGCAGCTTTAGTCGGAAAAGTCTACGGACAAATAGGTATTGGTTTGCCAATTATTGTTAGCATTATCGCTATTTTAATGGGATTAAACTTATTAGAAGCCTTACCTTTGCAAATGCCCTCTTTTGGAGGTACAGACTGGATTTCTAAAGAATTACCCCCAGGAGTGCGAGCATATGCAATAGGTTTAAGTTTTGGTTTAGTGGCCTCCCCTTGCAGTACTCCTGTTTTAGCTAGCTTGCTAGGTTGGGTTGCTAATACACAAGATTTAATTTTAGGCGGTGTTTTGTTAATTTCCTACACCGCAGGTTATGTAACACCATTAATTTTGGCAGGTACTTTTACTGCTTCGATTAAGAAAATACTAGAATTGCGTCGCTGGTCTGGTTGGATTAATCCAGTTAGCGGGGCTTTGTTGGTAGGTTTTGGTGTTTTTTCCCTCATTTCTCGGATTCCTTTTTCTGGGTAATAGTTAATGGTTAATAGTTAATAGTTAATAGAAAAAATTAACCATTAACCATTAATCATTAACCATTAACAATTCATAATTTAGTAAATAAAATGACTTTAGATAATACAAATTCTGAGAAATCAAATTTTTTGTCAAGTATCGGACAGTTATTGCGTCAAGATTTTTTGCCCGTACTGACAGATTTGCGTTTGGCAATTGTGCTGCTACTGGTAATCGCACTTTTCAGTGTTACTGGTACCGTTATCGAACAAGGTCAATCGATAGACTTTTATCAAGCTAACTACCCAGAACATCCAGCTTTATTTGGTTTTCTCTCCTGGAAATTTATTTTAACTTTGGGTTTAGACCATGTATATCGTACATGGTGGTTTTTGGCTTTACTTATCTTTTTTGGTACTAGCTTAACGGCTTGTAGTTTTACTCGCCAGTTACCAGCGCTAAAAGCTGCCCGTCGCTGGAAATTTTACGACCAACCCCGGCAATTTAAAAAACTTGCTTTGAGTGCGGAATTTGAAAACGGTTCTCTAAATTCCCTTACCGAAATATTGCAAAATCGCCGCTATAAAGTTTTTCAAGAACAAGAAAAAAACAATTTACTCTACGCCCGTAAGGGAATAATTGGACGCATCGGACCCATTATTGTGCATATTGGAATTGTGGTGATTTTGTTGGGGTCAATTTGGGGGGCGATGACTGGGTTTATGGCTCAAGAAATGGTTCCCAGTGGCAATACTTTTCAGGTAAAAAATATTATCGATGCGGGACCTTGGGCGGTGTCGCGAGTTCCAAAAGATTGGTCTGTGCGCGTCAATCGTTTTTGGATTGATTATACTTCTAATGGTGGTATTGACCAGTTTTACTCAGATTTATCTGTTTTGAATAACCAAGGACAAGAGGTTGACCACAAGAAGATTTTTGTTAACCAACCTCTGCGTTATCATGGGGTGACTTTATACCAAACAGATTGGGGCATTTCTGGTGTGCGCGTGCGCGTGAACAACAGCCCAATTTTTCAACTACCAATGGCACCATTAAATACTAATGGTAGTGGACGCATTTGGGGAACTTGGATTCCTACTAAACCTGATTTGAGTGAGGGTGTTTCGCTGCTGGCGAAAGATTTACAAGGAACGGTGTTAATTTACGATGCCACTGGTAAGCTAGTTGATACTGTGCGTACTGGCATGTCTACTCCTGTCAATGGGGTAAAATTGACTGTTTTAGATGTAATTGGTAGTACTGGTTTGCAAATTAAAGCCGATCCAGGAGTACCTATTGTCTATGCAGGGTTTGCTTTGTTGATGCTGGGTGTGGTAACAAGTTATTTCTCCCATTCTCAAATTTGGGCTTTGCAAAAGGATGGGCGTTTGTATGTGGGTGGCAAAACAAATCGCGCCAAAGTCGCTTTTGAGAGGGAGGTTTTGGAGATTTTGGATCGGCTGAGTCAAGAAGAGGAAAAGGATGAAAAAAAAGCGATCGCTTTATAATCTTTCTTGGCTATGTGCTTGGCTTTAAACACTGATTTAGCCCACTGGCGTCTTTAAAGCAGTTCCCTTTCTCATCTAAAATAACAACCGACTTCACACCAGAAAACTGTTTTAATGTTTTTTCTACAGCAGTTTTTATACGGGCATCATCTCCAATTCCTGCGGTAGGAACAGTCCGACAAAGTTTAAGTCTGGCTGTTCCTTTGGAAGTGGAGATGGTAAAATTTTTTCCTCCACAAGTCGATTTTCCTCTAAAACTGATTGGCGCAATCAAACCTTTTTGCCTTTCTTGTTTTGTCGGTCCAGCTATTAACTGTTCAATGGCAAAATTAGCGATGTCTTTTCTATTAGTTCTACGAGTAACTGCCTCAACATAAGTAAAGTCCTGATTGCTTTGAGGAGTTTTCGGGAAAAACACTTGTAACTGTCTCAAATTATTTTGATTGGCTTGGGAAACAATGTCGTTTGTTGGCAGGTTTTTTGTAGCTGTAGTTGCAGTACTGTAAGTGCTTAAACTAGCTAATGTAAATAGTGAACTTAGCTCGACTTTATCCAAAATTAAGAACTCGGTTTTCTTTATCCGGCAAAAACCCTGGCTTTTTGGCAAATACTTTTTCCATGTCACTGATTCTCGATAAAGTTCAAAAACTAAAACTACCGTTCCATAAGGGTTTCAGCGTCATGTTTTGGGTTTTGTAAAAATGGATAAAGTCGAGCTTAGAGGATGTCTGAAAAGTTTTTAATTAGTCATATTTCTTACCCAAAATCAT